>JAISYL010000034.1 GCA_031269935.1 Planctomycetota bacterium | reverse complement strand
GCCCCGGGGATCCCTTCGCGTTCAGGCGTTCCCGGAAATCCTTGATCACATATTCCGCAATCCGGAAGCTGATATGCCGTTCCGAACGGGACTGATGCTCCAGGAGCAGGAAAACTTTCGATTTCAGCCCGCCGCCCTTGAAGAAGGTGGAAAACCGGAGATCGCCGGCCCGCTCGCCCAGCTCCCCGTCCACGGTCACCGGCGAAAGGCAATTCAAGCGCGACAAGTCCAGGCGCTCCGCCAGGCCGGGGTCGAGGTAGTTCCCGATAAGATCGGCCGCCAATTCGGTCCGGGTCAGGAAATGCCGGGCCAGCCGGTCGTGCGGATGCGCCAGACGAGGACTGTCCATGATGCGATACCTCCGTTCACGGATTGGTTGCCCGCCAAGGGTCTGCCCAAAAATAACTTATGCACGTTTAGGGCTCGTCCATAAATAAGTTATTTTTGGGCAGACCCAATTCCCTTCGCCAAAGCCCATTCGATCCATTATACGGGAATCTCCCCTAAGTGGGTATTTAAAATACCCACTCCGAAACGAACTCCCCGGACCCCGGACGCGAGAGGGCATTAACAACACCCGCTCAGGCGATGATCCGCAAGGCGCCCCCGTGTATTTGCTTGGCCGTGTCCATGGTGGTGAGATTGGCTTCATAGGCCCGGGAGGCCATCATCATGTCCACCATCTCCACCGGGGCCTGGACATTGGGATAGGCCACGTAGCCGGCCCATTTGCCTTCCTTGACCGCGTCCGGATGCTCCGGTTCCCAGCGATACATGAAATCGATGTTGTAGTCCTTTTCCACCCGATCCACCGACACCCCCAGGGTATTGGAGCCGGTTATCTCCGGGGCGCCCTCCCGGAAGAACACCCGGCGGCGGCGATAGGGTTCGCCGTCCTCCCCCCTGGTCGTGTTTATGTTGGCCAGGTTGTTGGCGTGTACGTTCATCCTCGCCCTTTCGGCCCTAAGGCCCGAGGCGCTGATGTCGAACATGGTGAAAATGCCGCCCACCAGCATGGCCATGTCCATCGCCTTTCTCTTGCCGTCGCCTTTCGGCGGAGACGGGGAACTTTTTCCCGATAGCCATGCAAAGCGAATGCCAGAAGCGTTTTCTCCATTCCATCCGCAAGACATTGAAGCGGTTGCCGATTCGCCGGTCCGGACAATCCGGTCCGGAAGCGGGGGCGGAGGGGGGAAAGGGGAACATTTCGCCGGCGAAAACGGCCGTTCCCGAATCGCCCCGCCCTTCCTCCCGGGGAAAAGGGCCGCCAATCGGGAAAATAACTTGATTTTTCCTTTCCCACCACTTATTTTAGGGGCTGCGGGAAACGGGCGTTTCGCTTGGCGGGCGGGGATCGCCGGGATGCCGGAGGTTTCCTTGCGATCGGGGAGGTTTTAGGCGAGTCCCGGGGCGACCCGGATTCCCACCGGTTCCCGAAGGGAGCGATGGCGAAAATCGAGGGATCCCACCTCCGGAAAAACCTGGCGCGGCCGCCGTGCGAGTTGGCCGTTCTGGCGGCGATCGCCATGCACGAGCAGCGGGCCGACGACATTCTCGTCCTCGACCTGCGCGGCCTGGTCGATTACACCGACTTCTTCGTCATCGGTTCGGCCGACAGCCTGGCCCGGCTGCGGGGCATTTTCCGGCGGGTGGACTTGGCCATGCGGGAGGGCGGGGGCAACCGGCTGAACCGGGCGGATAAGGAGACCGGCTGGCTCCTGGCCGATTTCGGCGAGGTGCTGATCCATCTTTTCGAACGGCGGGCCCGGGATTTCTACCGGCTGGAGGAATTGTGGGGCGACGCCCCGCGGATCGAATGGCGGGAGGGCCCGGCCGGCCGGAAGGGGACGAATTGGCCAGGGTGAAAATCATCGGCGCCACCGGCTATGGCGGCCTCGGCATCATCGAATTGCTGCTGCGCCATCCCGGCTTCGAATTGACCGCCCTGGCGGCGAGCCAGGAGGTCGGCCGGCCGGTGTCGGAGGTCTGGCCCTACCTGGAGGGCTATTGCGATCTGCCCCTCCTGGCCGCCGATTCCCCGGAATTCATCGCGGCCGAGGCCGAGGCGGTGGTTTCCGCCACCCCGGACGGGGTGGGGCAGCTTTTCGCCGGGCGGGAGCTCGCCGCCGGGCGCCGCTTCCTGGATTATTCCGGGGATTTCCGCTTCGATTCGCTCGATATTTACCGCGAATACGCCCGGCGGCTGGGCCGGGAGCCGATTCACCGGGCCCCGGAACTGCTGCCCCGGACGGTTTACGGGCTGGCGGAACTGCACCGGGAGGAAATCGCCGCCGCCCGGCTGGTCGGCAACCCGGGCTGCTTCGCCGTGTCCTGCCTCCTGGGGCTGGCCCCGGCCGTCCGCCACCGGCTGATCCGGCCGGAAGGTATCATTTGCGACTGCAAGAGCGGAGTTTCCGGAGCCGGGAAAAAACCCTCCCCGGGCCACCATTTCCCCGAACGGTACGACAGCATGGGAGCCTACCGGCTTTCCGGCCACCAGCACGTGCTGGAAATCGAGCGGGAGCTTTCCCTCCTGGCCGGAAGGGACATCCGGGTTTCCTTCACTCCCCAGGCGGTCCCCATGTGCCGGGGGATAATGAGCTGCCTGTACGGCCGGCTGCCGGAGGGGGTGGGGCAGGGGGAAATCCTCGCGGCCTACCGCGACCATTACGCCCGGGAGCCCTTCGTCCTGGTCGGGGACGCCTCGCGGCCGGCCTCGACCGCCGACGTCAGGGGGGGCAACCGCTGCCTCGTCACGGTGGCGGCGGACGAGCGGACCGGAACCTTCCGGGTCGTCAGCCACCTGGACAACCTGGTCAAGGGCCAGGCCGGTTCCGCCCTGCAGAACCTGAACCTGATGTTCGGCTATCCGGAGGATCTGGGGTTGGCCTATCCGGGTCCGCACCCCTGAAATCGGAAGGAATCCAGACATGAGCAGCCTCCCGGGACCGGCGACCGATTGGGATTTGGTGCACCGCTGGGAATGGTTCCGGCGGGCCTCCTGGCGGCGGGGCTTCCGCGCCGCCATCCACGGCCAGGGGGGGGGGCCGGCCAGGGCCTTCACCGATCTTTCCCGGTCCCTCGACGCCAAGGCGCTTCTGGACGCCTCCTGCGGCTTGGGCCGGCGGGCCATCCTGCTGGCCGAAAAGGGGGTCGACATCCTGGGCTCGGACATCTCCGGGACCGCGATCGGGAGGGCCCGGGAACTGGCCAGGGACGAGAACGCGCCGGTGACCTTTTTCCGCTCCGCCTGGAACGACCTGCCCAAGAACATGCCCCACCACTTCGACGGCATCCTGGTCACCGGCCTGAACCTGGAGCCGTCCTGGGACAACCTGGGCACCGCCCTGGTCGGCGTTTTCCACGCCCTCCACCCGGGGGGGTTCCTGATGTTCATCGGCGCCACCGAAAACGAGGAACCGGCCGCGGTCAAGGAAAAGGTGGAAAAGGAATGGGCTTCCCAGCCGCCGGAGCGGGTCGAGTGGTTCTTCCGGGAGGGCGCGGCCAGTTGCACCCTGGTCAAATTGCGGACCCGGGCGGCCGACTACATCGACGACCGGCTGCTTTACGTGAGCGAGGAGAACGGCGAATCCAGGCTGGAATCGACCGTCATCCGCCGGCCGGCCTATTGGACCTGGGAGCACTGGAGCAACCTGGCCAGGATGGCCGGCTTTTGCCACCTGGAAACCAGGGCCTACCCCGGCTACGGCCTGGACGGGGGGGCCCTCAACATCAACGTGGCCTGGAAGGAAAAGGACGCCGGAGCCCAGGCGTCCGCCGATTCGTCCGGGCGCGGAGCCGAGTATTCGGATTGACCGCGGCCGGCGGAGGTCCCGGGATGGCGGCGAACAACCCGTTCTTCGAAACCTTCGACATCCTGGGGAGGCGATATCCCCTGCCGGTGGCCGGCATCGCCAGCGAAACCAAGCGGCGGATACTGATCGACGCCACCGTACTTTTCGCCAAGAAGGGCTATTCCGCGGTTTCCATGAAGGACATCGCCAAATCAATCGGGGTCAAGCCGGCGTCGCTGTACAACCACTACCCCGGCAAGGAAGCCCTGTGGGACGCGGTTCTGGAACACGCCGCCGGACTGTACGACCTGTATTTCGAGCGGCTGGAAAAACAACTGGCGGAGGCCGGGACCTTCGCCGAGGCCCTGGAAGTGATTTTCCGCGAACCCCGGAAAATGGCCAACGCCTTCACCTGCTACGCCTTCAGCCTAGTCCGGACCGAGCAGTTCCGGAACCGGAAGGCGGGGGAACTGTTCAATCGGACTTTCCTCAAGGCGCGCCTGGACTGCCTGGCCGGCCTTTTCGACCGGTACAAGCTCCGGGATCTGGATCCGGAGTTCGACTCGCGTACGGCGGCGGCGCTGATCCTGCACAGCGTGTTCCTGGCTATCGACGCCAAGGTTCACCAATACCTCGGCCGCGAACCGGCCTATGATCCATCGCCCATGCTGGAGGGGGTGGAGCGGTTCCTGCGCCGGGCCGGGGAGAAATAGCGGCTCCGGCGCCTTCCCCGGCTCAGGGGGTCCGTTCGTAATCCGGGTCCAGGAATTTCATGGCGTCCTCGAAATTATCGAAGATGCGATCCTCCCCCAGCAAATCGATTATCCCGTGCCGGCGGAAGTCGTCGCGCACGTTTTCCCGCACGCCCGAAAGCACCACCACCCGGCGGGAGGCGAGCATGGCCCGGAGGGCGTCGCGGAAGACGCGGATGCCGGTCTCGTCCGCGAAGGGAACGTGCCGCATGCGGATCAGCACCGAGCGGGCCCCGGTTCCCAGCGACTGGATCGCCTGCTGGTATTCGCGGGCCGCCGCGAAAAAGAAGGGGCCGCTGATTTCGAAGATGTCCACCAGGTTCCGCTTGTCCCTGGCGCTTCGGAACGGGGCGTCCCCCGGCTCCCCGGGATCCCCCGACTCCCGCAGGGTGGTGCTGAAGACCGTTCCCATTTCCGACATCCGCTGGATGAAAATGAACGAGGCCAGGAGCATGCCGATTTCAATGGCCACGGTCAGATCGACCAGGACGGTCAGGAGGAAGGTGGTCAGGAGAACCGCCGATTCGTGGACCGGGGCTCTCAGGAGGGAAAGGAAGGCGCGCCATTCCCCCATGTTGTAGGCCACCACCATCAGGATGCCGGCCAGGCAGGACAGGGGGATGAGCCGGGCGTAGCCGCCGAGGAAAACGGTTATGAGAAAAAGGACGGCGGCGTGGGCGATTCCGGCCACCGGGGTGATCCCGCCGCTTTTGACGTTGGTGACGGTGCGGGCGATGGCGCCGGTGGCGGGGATGCCGCCGAAGAGGGGGACCGCCAGGTTGGCGATGCCCTGGGCGATCAGTTCGGTGTTGGAATGGTGCCGATCCCCGATCATTCCGTCGGCCACCACCGCCGACAAGAGCGATTCAATGGCGCAAAGCAGGGCGATGGTGAAGGCCGGGCGGAAATAGTTGGGGAGGCTGAAGAGGTCGACGCCGGCCGGGATCGGCCCCAGGCCAATCGGGAGGTCACCGAAGCGGTCGCCGATGGTTTCCACCGGGAGCCCGAAAATCGCGGTCGCCGCCGTGGTCAGGAGGATGGCGATTAGGGACCCCGGTATCCGGGGGAAAAGCTTTCGGCCCGCCAGGATGACGCCGACGGTGGCGGAGGCGGTCAGGACGCTCCCCGGGCGGGCGCCCCATTCGCCCGGGAGACGTTCCGGGGACAGCCCCAGGGCGTCCTTGATCTGGCCGGAAAAGATGACCACCGCGATGCCGGCGGTGAACCCGGCGATCACCGGGTGGGGGATGAGCTTGATTACCCCGCCCAGGCGCAGCAGGCCGAAGCCGACGAGGAAAAGCCCGGCCAGCATGGTGGAGACGGCGAGGCCGGCCGGCCCGTATTCGGAGGCGATGTCGGCGATGATGACGACGAAGGCTCCGGTGGGGCCGCCGATCTGCACCCGGCTGCCGCCCAGGAGCGAAATCAGGAATCCCGCCGCCACGGCGGTGATTAGTCCCGCTTCGGGGCGCCTCCCGCTGGCTACGGCGAAGGCGATCGCCAGGGGCAGGGCCACGATTCCGACGATGGTTCCGGCCATCAAGTCGCCCGCCAGGCCTTGGCGCCAATATCCCCGGCCGAGAACGGAAAGGATTTTCGGATAAAACAGGTCGCGCCAAGTCGGGCGGTTGCGGCCGACCAGGGTCCGGGTGTTCCAGGAACCGGATCGGCGCAGGCGCCAACGGGCGCTGGCGCTTAAGCCGCCGCCCCGTGGCCGGATTGGTTCCCCGTCCCCGTCCATCTTCCTTTCCCGTTTTCCCGAAACCGCCCCTCCCGGGTCGGCTTTCAGAGCGTGTTGTTAAATACCGGATCGCCCGGGTTAGACAAGGAAAAAGTCGCTGGCAGGATGATTTTTGACCGGCGGTCAGAGGTAAAAATCATCCGAAAAGCGCCTTTTGACGCAGTATAACCCGACGAGACGGCATTTAACAACACGCTCTCAAAGGGAATCGGGCGGCGGTTGGCCCGATTCCCTTTGAAAGCCAATCACCATTATATCGCCATGGGCGGGGCTAAGCCAATAAAAAACGCCGGGTTTACGCCTTCGGAAAGGGAACCCCGAGTCTTTCCCCCAGTTCGACGTATTCCTGGTGGATTTCGACCGGCATGGGGATGCCGGTCCGGGCGCGCTCGCCAGCCTTTTCGTGCTCGATTTCACCGGGAGTGTAAATCCTTTCGACCCCATTGGCCTTGGCGCAGCCGCGCACCTCGGCGAAGGCCCGTTCCATCCGGGCGGCGAATTCGGCGCGATCCATGAAGCTTTCGATGTCGATGGCGGCGAAAATCCCGCCGACGTCGGTGGGCGTCTCGAAATTTTCCGCCAGCATGCCGGGGAAGTGCCGGCCGAAATTCGAGCCGGTGAGAACGCCGCTCAGGATATCCACGGCGAAGGCGATGCCGTAGCCCTTGTATCCGCCCATGGGAGCCAACAGGCCCTTCAGGGCGGCTTGGGGATCGGTGGTCGGCCGGCCCAGGGAATCGAAGGCCCATCCCGGCTCCAGGGGTTTGTTCTGCTTGGCGTGGAGGATGACGCGCCCGCGGGCGACCAGGGTGGTCGCCATGTCCAGCACGAAGGGAATGTCCCTCCCGGCGGGGACGGCGACGGCGAAGGGGTTGGTGCCGAACATGGGCTGGCGGCCGCCGGCCGGGGCGACGGCGGCGGGCGCGTTCACCGAGGAAAAGCCGATCATGCCGTGTTCCAGGGCCATCATCGCCCAGTACGCCGCCGCTCCGTAATGGTTGGAATGGGCGGTCGCGACAAAGGCGGCGCCGCTCCTCTTCGCCTTTTCGATGGTCTTTTCCATGGCGAAGCGGGCGCCTAGCTGGCCGATGCCGTTGTGGCAGTCGACGAGGGCGGTGGCGGCCCTTTCCCTGACGATATCGAAGCGCGAAACCGGGTTCATGAGGCCGAGTTCGAGGCGCTTGACGTAGACGCCGAGCATGCGGGTGATCCCGTGGCTGTCGACCCCGCGCAGGTTGGCGGCGAGGAGCGAATCGGCGACGACGCCCGCGTCCGCGTCGCCGACGCCGACCTTTATGAGTATGTTTTTCGCCCAGGCGCCCAGGGCGCCCGGGCCGACGAAAATTCCGGAATCAACGGTGGCCATGCGTGTTTCCTCCTATTCGCGTCCCCCTCCGGGGCAACCGTAAACGCCCGCTTGTTCAATGGCGTTCCTCATTGCTTTCAGAATCGGCTCGCCGGAAGGGAGGTTCGGCCGATAGGGCGCTCCAACCTCGAGGCCCATGAGGTTGGCCAAATCCTTGGTGCCGACGGGGAAACTGGCCTTGTCCATCGTCAGGCGAAGGGGTAAGAGCCGGTACTGCTCCTCCAGCGAGCCGGCGAGATCGCCGGAGACGAACTTTTCGTAAATGGAGCAGACGAGCCCGGGGAACATGTTGGCGGTGGTGGCCACCGCGCCGGCCGCTCCATGAACCAGCGCGGCGAAGATAAGCGTGTCCTTGCCGCCAAAAACCTTGAAATCCGTTCCGCGCGTACGCCGGATGAATTCCATGGTCTGGGTCATGTCGCCGGAGGAGTCCTTGATCCCGACAATATTATCGCAATCGGCGGCGAGGCGTTCCACCAGGTCGGCGCCCAGGGTGTAGGCGGCGCGGCCGGGATTGTTGTACAAAAGCATGGGCAAGCCGGGGACGGAGGCGGCGATCGCCTTGAAGTGTTCGTATAGTTCCGTGTCGTTCGGCTTCAGGAACATGGGCTGCAGGACCGAAATGCCCGACGCGCCCGCGTTTCCTCCCATTTTCGCCAATTGGGCGCATTTGCGGGTCTTGACGGCGCCGATGCCGAGGAACACCGGAACCCTGCCCTTCGCCTGGTCGACGATGATTTTCAGGCCCCGTTCGGTTTCGTCGTCGTCGACCATGTAAAACTCGCCGTTGGAGCCGAAGGCGAGAATGCCGTGAACTCCCCCCTCGATGACGTGATTCACCTGTCTCCGAAGCTTGGCTTCGTCAATCCGCTCATTCCCGTCGACGGGGGTGAGGATGGGCGGAACGATGCCCTTAATGAAACCGGTGTCCATGTTTGCCTTTCTGAAAATGCGCCGGGGGCGGCTGTTTTTCGGCGGCGCGGGTCAATCCGCCTTTTTCGCGGCGACGGGAAATATCATAGCTGGTCCCTTGCGGCTATTCGCGCGAAAATTTGTCCATTGAAAAGCGGGCGGGAGCGGTTCAGATTGAATTCACCGCCCATTCGGGCCTTTCGCCCGAAAGCGCCGAATGGATGCCCATCGCGGCGTGCAGCCCCATCCGGTCGAGGGATTCGGAGGTGAGAGCCGCCGAATGGGGCGTCAATTCGACGTTTTCTAGGGTAAAAAGCGGATTTTTCGGATCCGCCGGTTCCCTTTCGAACACGTCCAGCGCCGCCCCAGCCAGCCGGTTGTTCTTCAAAGCCTCGTAAAGCGCCTGTTCGTCGACCAGGCCGCCGCGCGCGCAGTTGACGAGGTAGGCGGTCGGCTTCATCCTCGCCAGAACCGCGGCTCCGACCATTCCCCGCGTTTCGGGAGTGGAAGGGGCGTGCAGGCTGACGAAGTCCGACTCGGCGAAAAGCTCTTCCAGGCCGGCCGGCGAGACTCCGGGCGGAAAGTCTCCGGGCTTGACGAAGGGGTCGTGGCCCAATATCTTCATTCCGAAGGCCGCCCCGGCTTTTTTCGCCACCATCCCGCCGATGCGGCCCAGGCCGACGACGCCCAGCGTTTTCCCCTCGAGATCCACGCAGGTCGCCGTGTTGCGGACGCTCCAGTCGCCCCGGCGGGCGGCGCGATCCATTAGAGAAAAGCGGTGGGCGGCGGCGACCAGGAAACCGATGGCGTGCTCCGCCACCGACACGGCGTTGGACCGGGGGGCGAAGGTCACCCAAACCCCACGCTCCGTGCAATAGTCGACGTCGATGTTGTCGACGCCAATGCCGTGCCTGGCGATTACCTTCAACGATGGCGCGGCGGCGAGGATTTCGCGGGTGAAGGGGGCGGTGCGGGCCAGGATGGCGTCGGCCGGGGCGATCGCCCTCTTTATGTCCTCGGGTTCGACGCCGCCCGAACCGACGACGACGGCATAGCCCTTGTCCCTCAGAAACGCCTTGCCGGGCTCGGTGATGTCCTGGGGAATGACCACTGTGTACGCCATTGAGGTATCTCCTAAAAAAGCATCCGGAATCGCGCCGCCTTATTTACTCCTGAGTTGCGCGGCGACGGCGTTGCGGGCCTGGTTAATGGCTTCCCGCCAGGATTTGAGGTCGTCCAGCCCCGGGATGGTTCCCTTGGCGATTGCCTCGCGGCAGGGTTCGAGCAGGGGAAGCTCCGCCTCGGCGACCAGGCGGCAGGCCTCGGGCAGGCGCGGCGCAATCTCGGGGGGAATTTTGACGACGCCGTATTTGTCGGCGAAGACCAAGTCGCCCGGGCAAATGCGCAACCCCTTGATTTCGACGCCGCGGCCCTGTTCCACGACATGAATATAGGCGTGGGAAATAAGCACCTCGGTGGCGAAGAACTGGAATCCCAGGCTGTCCGCCTCGTCGGTGTCGCGCACCCCGCCGTGGGTGACGGTACCGATTGCCCCCAGGGCCTTGTGGACCGTCGCCTGCACCTCGCCCCAGAAGGAGCCGATTGGCTGGGGATCGATGTCCTGGATGACCGCCACGGTGGGTTTGGCCGTTTCCCCGACCTGGGCGTAATACTCCATAAGCCGCTCGCCGGCGCCGGAATCGGGCGGGTGCCGGGCGCTGACCTTCGCCGTGGCGGCATAGCCGATCAGGCGTCCCGGGGAATTGGTTCGCGGCTGAATTCCCGGCGAGGAAAAACCGTCGCTGCGGGGCCTGATGGCGAAGCATTCCAGGGCGTTGCAGACGGTCGGGCCGTCGAATTGCCCGATTGCGTCGAGTTGCTCTTGCGTCAAACGTTCCATGGCGAGTGTCCTTTTTCTGTCGGGTTGGCCGA
>JAISYL010000205.1 GCA_031269935.1 Planctomycetota bacterium | reverse complement strand
TAAGAGCGTGTTGTTAAATGCCGTCTCGTCGGGTTATACTGCGTCAAAAGCCGCTTCTCGGATGATTTTTACCCCTGACCGCCGGCCAAAAATCATCCTGCCGGCGACTTTTTCCTTGTCTAACCCGGGCGATCCGGTATTTAACAACACGCGCTTAATGGTTGGACATCGCGGCACCATATATAAGTCAATTTGAGTGACATCAGGCTTGGTACGCCCGCCAAGGATTTCACGCCCTCGCATTTCGCGTGTGAATTCTTCAAAAACCGCCGGACCGGGCGGAATGCGAACGTTATTCCACGTCCTCCAAAACAATTACGCTACTAGATCACTCAAGGGCTCGTCCCTAAACATGCCGCCGGGAATTATTTCAGCGGCTCGCGGGAATCATCCAGTTCACCGCTTTCCTTTTTTTCGAAATGCTCCTCGATGGCGGCATCCCATTCCTCAAGATCCTTTTCGGGAATGAGGTCCCGATTAATTTCCGAAACCAGCGGACCGGTCTTTTCAAAAGCGTAAACCAGTTCCGGCGCCAGCCCGGCACGCCTCATGTCCCGCGCGGTATGGAATTCGGAACGCTCCAACGGCGGTTGATCGAAAAAGATGGGTTCGTCCGGCTCGGGATCCCCGCCAAACCGCTTGCGGAACCGCTCAAATTGTTCTTGGAGCAATGCCCGCAATTCGGGCGTCATGGCGATCGCTTTGCGGATGCCGCCATCCTCGTTCCCGACCCGGTCAAACTTCTTCCGCCGGCAACATTTTTTGTATTTTTCGCCGCTGCCGCGGGGGCACTGCGCATTGGGTCCCAATTTTTTCATAACAGTCCTTGTGGTTGACCGTTGGAGGCTTTGGATTGCAATCATGCCGCGGCCTCTAAGGGTCTTGTCCATAAATAACTTATACATGGACAAGACTTAAAAGAGGTTCACCACCACCGTGAGGTTCTGAAACAATTCGGCGTCCTTGAGCATTTCGGGGCCGAAGGGTTCGAAGGGGGCGGCTTCGCGCACCGTGCGCTCCGACAGGATGCGTTCCAGCTCCATGCCGCCGTCCAGGGGAAACAGGGTGGTTTGAAAGGCCAGGCTTCCGTCGGGATTAACCCCGAATTTGATTCTTACCTGCCCCCGGGTATAGTCGAAGGGGGCCAGGATCATCTGCCGGTTCAGGGAATCCTGGAGCTGCCGGGCCATTTTCCGCATATATTCTCCGTGGCGGTGGGCCAGGAGGTTCATGATGGCGTCGCCCGATCGCAGCAAATCCACCCGGCTTTCCCGGTTTCTCCTGGGCGGAGCGCCGCCGGCCGAATCGGCGCCGCCGATCCGGCGGATTCTCGGCTGGGGGCGGGGGCGGGAAGCTTCAGCCGGGGTGGGTTGGGCCGGGGGCGATTCCGGCTCCGGCCGCCAAACCGGGACCGCCGGTTCGGCGGCTTCCCCCCCGGAAGGGATCGGCAATCGGGCCGGGCGGGGAAATTCCGGGCCCGGCCCGGCCGCCCGGATTTCCGGCAAGCTGGCCAAGTCAATGCCCTCGTCCGGCGGGATCGGGAGTTCCGGTTCCGGCGAATCGGGAGATTCGGTTTCCGCCTCCGGCCCGCCGGACGGTGGTTCGGGAGCGGCTTCCGGGGGGGGAGGTTCCGCCTCCGGCCCGCCGGACGGCGGTTCGGGAGCGGCTTCCGGGGGGGGAGGGGGCGGCTCCGAAGCGGCGGGCGGATCCGGTTCGCCGGGGGGAACGGGCGGGGCGGCCATCGCCGGAGGCTCCCCGGCCGGTTCTGGAAGCGCCGCCGGCAACGGTTCGGTTTCGGCCGCTTCCGCCTCGGCCGGTTCGATTTCGGCCGCTTCCGCCTCGGCCGGCTCTATTTCGGCCGCTTCCGCCTCGGCCGGCTCTATTTCGGCCGCTTCCGCCTTGGCCGGTTCGGTTTTGGCTTCCGGCCCGGGCAGGGGCGCCTCGCCGGAATCCTCTCCGGGATCGGGCGCCGGCCCGGGATTGCCGCCGGGAAAGGAAAGCGGTTCCGGCGTCCCCTCGGCCTGGAAGGGATCCCCCTCGGCCAGTTCCGGGGCCGGTTCGGGCTGGCTGGCCAGCCGGGATTGATCCGATTCGGCGGAGAATTCGGAGGGATCCTCGTCCGGCGGGAGGGGGGAATCGACCAGGATGAAAAGGCGGTTCGGGGCCTCGTCCTCCTCCTCGGCCAACCGGGGGGGGGAGAAGGTGCGCAAAAGCGGCAACAACCAGGGAAGCACTTCCCGGATGGCGAAGGCGGCGAGAAGGTTTAAAAAAACGGCCAGCAGCAGGGCCAGCAAAAAGGCGTCATGCCGCCTTTCCGGAATGACGCCGTAGCGGCGAATCAGGCGGGGATTGAACATGAATCAGACGAAATTCACGTTTTCCGCCGCCTCCGCCGCCGGGGTCGAGAACCTGTCGCCGCCGGGGTAGCCGAGCAAAACCCCGCACAGGGGGGCGAAACCCTCGGGCAGGGCCAGCCGCTCCGTCAAGCCGGGTTCGCCGGCGAGGCCGAGGACGGGGGACACGACATAGCAGGATCCCAGGCCCAAATCGGTGGCGGCGATGGTCATGGCGACCACGGCGCCGGCGGCGGCGTCCCGGGCGTAGGGGCCGGAAGGGGCGGAAACCAGGATCAGGACCGGCGCCCCGTACAAGGGCTGGTAGCCCGGCAGGGACGCCCGGCCCACCAGGAACTCGTTCCCCGAGTTTTTCATGGCCGCCAGGGTGGCGTCGTTGAGGCGCTTAAGGCATTCCGCCTCCCGGACGACCGTGAATTGCACCGGGCCGGCCTTGGGAGCCTGGCGTCCGGCCGCGATCACCGCCGCCAGCTTTTCCTTTTCCACCCCGCGGTTTTGATAGTCCCGCACGCTTTTGCGCTTGGCCAGCGCGGCCAGGGTCTCCATGCCGACTCCTTTCCCTATCAGTCAAAAAAAATCAATTCTTGCGAATCCTCGGCATTCAACAACCCGATCTCAGACGAAACCGCCGTCCTCCCACTCGGAAAAGCGGCCTCCCCTCCATTCCTCGGCCTCCCGGCCGAGGGGAAGGGAGCGGCGGGCCACGTGGATGACGGCCTCCAAGTCCCGGAGCGCGGCCGGGAGATGCCGGTTCACCACGATGAAATTGTATTCCCGGATCCGGAGCATTTCCCCCTCGGCGATGGCGATCCGCCGTTCCATTTCGTCCCGGTCCTCGGTGCCGCGCTTTTCCAGGCGCCGGCGCAATTCCCCGGGAGTGGGGGGGACGACGAAAATCCTGGGCGCCTCCGGGAAAAAGCCGCGCACCGCCTCGGCCCCGTGGACGTCGATGACCAGGACAACGACCCCGCCCCGCCCCAGATCGTCCACCAGCGCCCGCCGGGGGGTCCCGTAATAGTTGCCGCTGAAGCGGTTGTATTCTATGAAATAGCCGCCGGCCAGCAGTTCCGCGAATTTCTCCCGGGCGAGGAAATGGTAGTCCCGGCCGTCGACCTCGCCCGGCCGGGGCGGCCGGGTGGTGGCGGTGACCGCCCGGCGGACCCGATCGGGATGGGCCCGGATCAGGGCGTCGATCAGGGTGCTTTTCCCGCTGCCCGCCGGTCCGGAAATCACCACCAGGAGCCCCCCGCCCCTATGCATGCGAATCGTCCCTCAAACCAGGTTGGCGCTCTGTTCCTTGATTTTTTCCACCGTCAGCTTGGCCTGGACGGCTTCGCGCGCGGTCTCGGCGTCGTTGATCTTGGCGGCGGCGGTGTTTATCTCCCGGAGGAATTCCTGGGCCAGGAATTCAAGGCGCTTGCCGATTTCGCCGCCCCCGGCGAGGGCGGAACGGTATTGCCCCAGGTGGCTGGACAGGCGATCCAGTTCCTCCTGGATGTCGGCCCGGTCGGCAATCAGGCAGATCTCCCGCTCCAGGGCCTGGCCGTCGGCCGGCGACGGCCGCTCGCCGCAACCCGCCTCGGCCAAGCGGAGGCGGAGGCGTTCGCGGGCGCGGAGCAGGACCCGGGGGGCGGCCCGGCGGGCCAGGTCGACAAAATCCTCCAGGGGCCGGGCCAGGTCCAGCAGCGCCGCCGCCAGCTTCCGCCCCTCGGCCAGGCGCATTTCCCGCACCTGCCCCAAGGCCAGGCGGGCCGCCCCCTCCACCGCCGCCCATTCCTCCGCGCCCGCGCTCTCCTCCCCCAAGCTCTCAAAAAGCCCGGGGATCAGCGCCAGATCCCGAGCCGACAAATCGTCCGCCAGCCCCAGTTCCCCGGCCAGCCTCCGCAGGGCGGCCACCGTCGCCCGGGCGGCGCCGGCCCGGATCGGGCAGGCCCCGCCGGCGGCGGGCCGCTCGAAGGAGGCGTAAATGTCGATCGAGCCGCGCCCCAGGAACTCGCCGGCCAAATCCCGGAGGTTTTTTTCGAATATCCCCAGGCCGGGCTTGGAGCGCACCGAGATTTTCAGCCCCCGGTTGTTGACGGATTTTATTTCCACCCGCGCCGCCACGGCCCCGGCCTCGGCCGCGGCCGCCCCGAAACCGGTCATGCTGGCTATGGCCGCCGTTTCCATCGCCTCACCCCCTTCCCGGGGAGGGCGGCCCGGGAGCCGCCCTCTCCCAGCGCATCCCCCCCGGCAGGCGCTTGAGCCGTTCCAGATCGATCGGGGCGATGCTGGCGGTCACAATGACCTCCGAACCCTCGTAAAGCCGTTCGCTGACCCGGGCCAGGGAATTCAGCAGGGCCAGGCGCCGCCCGTCGCCGGCCGGGAAGCGGAAGCGGAGCCGGCGCCGGCCCGCCTCCGCCCGCGAGCCCAGGAAGGCGGCCAATTCCGCCAGGCCCCGGCCGGTGTCGGCCGAGGCGGGAAAGGCCGGGGACAATTTCCGCTCCAGCGCCTCCAGCCGGCCGGTCGCCGCCGGGAGATCAATCTTGTTCAGGACGTGGATCCGGGGGAGGTCGCCGATGCCGATTTCCCTCAGGGTCAGGTCCACCGCCCCGGCCTGGACCAGGCACATGGGATCGGCGGCGTCGATCACCAGGATCAGGAGGTCGGCCCGGGCCGCCTCGGCCAGGGTGGCGTGGAAGCTCGCCACCAAATGGTGGGGGAGCCGGCGGATGAAGCCCACCGTGTCGGAAAGAAGCACTTCCAGGCCGTTGGGACAGGCCAGCCGGCGGGTCAGGGTGTCCAGGGTGGCGAACAGGCGATCCTCGACCAGGGTTCCGGCCCGGGTGAGGCTGTTCAGGAGGGAGCTTTTTCCCGCGTTGGTGTAGCCGACCAGGCAGGCGGAAAAGAAACCCTCCCGGCTGTCGATTTCGCGCTCCTTCCTGGCTCCGATGGCGGCGAGATCGCTTTTCAGCGACTGGATTTTCAGCCGCAGGAGCCGGCGGTCGGTCTCAATCTGGCTTTCGCCGGGGCCGCGGGTTCCGATTCCGCCCCCCAGCCGCTCCAGATGGGTCCACTTCCTGGCCAGGCGGGGGAGTTCGTATTGGAGCTGGGCCAGCTCCACCTGCATCTTGGCCTGGCGGGTACGGGCGTTGGCCTGAAAAATGTCGAGAATCACCTCGTTGCGATCGATTACCTTGCGTCCGCAGGCGTCTTCCAGGGTGGAAAGCTGCCGGGGCGACAAATCGTCGTCCACGACCACGGTCTCGGCCCGGCCGGCGGCGGCGGCGGCGGCAAGCTCACCCAATTTCCCCTTGCCGAAATAACCCTTGGCCAGCGGCCGTTCCAGCCGCTGGATAAGGCGCCCGGCCTCCTCCCCCCCGGCGGCGACGGCCAGGCGGGAGATTTCCTCCAGGGGGTCCTCCCCCGGGAGGTCGCGTTCCGGGGTGAGGACGCAAGCCAGGAGGCAGCGCTCGCGGCCGATGTCCAGGTTTTTCGCCCGAGTCCGATCCCGCGTGGACGACCTCCGTTTCTTTTTAGAGCGTGTTGTTATAGCGTCTCATCGGGTTATACCGCGGCAAAAGTCGCTTCCCGGATGATTTTTGCCCTTGACCTCCGGCCAAAAATCATCCCGCCGGCGCCTTTTTCCTTGTCCAACCCGGACGATCCGGCATTTAACCACAGCCTCTTGGATCGATTTTTAAAAGTCGATTTCAAGCCGGCGACATCGCAAAAAAACGACCCTGAAACCTTGAGGGAAATCAATCGGAGGTTCGCTTGACTTTTTTTGGATGTCCACGCAAAGAAAATATTCATGCGCGTCCCCCGGGGCAAATCCTTCCGGCGAGGCATTTTCGTTGTGATGGACGGGATAAACTGGTAAAATCCCCCGCTGGTCGAGCCACAAATCGCCGCCCTCGCCCGGATTGGCCCGGGGAAGGGCGGCGGGGCGGCTTTCGCCGGAACGGCGGTTCGTCCGCCTTCCCCGGCTGTCTTCCGGGCACGCTCTAAGAGCGTGTTGTTAAATACCGTCTCATCGGGTTATACTTCGTCAAAATCGCTTCTCGGCGTATTTTCCGGCCATCGGTTGGGGCCGGAAAATACGCCCGCCGGCGATTTTTTCTCGTCCAACCCGGACGATCCGGCATTTAACAACACCTACCAAGACGGCGGAACGAAAGGAAATCGGCATGTGGACAACTCCCGGCCCCTCCCCTCTCGCCGAAAATCCCGTCCTCCAGGCCATCGCCGGCCGCGCCAGCGTCCGGGAATACCTGGACCGGGAGGTGCCGGAGGCGGTGGCGGAGGCCCTGCTCCGGGCCGCCATGGCCGCCCCCTCGGCCATGAACATCCAGCCCTGGCGCTTCGTGGTCGTCCGCGACCGGGAGATCCTGGGGCGGCTGGCCGAATTCCACCCCCACGGGAAGATGCTGGCCCGCGCCCCCCTCGGGTTCATGATCGGGGGCGACACCGGCGATCCCGACGGGGGCGAGTTCTGGATCCAGGATTGTTCGGCCGCGGCCATGAACCTCCTGCTGGCGGCCCACGCCTTGGGGCTGGGAGCGGTGTGGCTGGGGGTGGCCCCCCTGGCGGAGCGGATGGCCGGGGTCGCCCGCCTGCTGGCGCTGCCGGCCGAAATCTCCCCCCTCTGCCTGGTGGCGGCGGGCTATCCCGCCCGCCCGCCCAGGCCGCTCGACAAATATTGTCCGGACAGCGCGCGGAGGGACAAATGGCAAGGATGAAAGCATGAGCAAATTGATGATCGGGATCAGCGGGGTCCGGGGGGTGGTGGGCGACAACCTCACCCCCAGCCTCCTGGTGAACCTCGGCCAGGCCTTCGGGACCTGGGCCGACAGCGGGACGGTGGTGGTGGGCCGGGACACCCGGGTCTCCGGCGACATGGTCAAGCACGCGGTCTTTTCCGGTCTCCTGTCGGCGGGCTGCCGGATCGTGGACGTCGGGGTCTGCGGCACCCCCTCCGCCGCCATGATGATCCGGAAGCTCGGGGCCGCCGGGGGCATCGTCATCTCCGCCAGCCACAACCCCATCGAATGGAACGCCCTCAAGTTCTTCCGCTCCGACGGGGTGTACCTGAACCAGGAGCAGGGCCGCGAGCTTTTGGACATCTATTACGGCGGCGACGTCAAGAAGGTGGGCTACGACCGGCTCCACGCGGTGGAGACCAACGACGGGGCGACGGCCAACCACCTGGAACGGGTCCTCGCCCTGGTCGATCTTCCCGCCCTCCAAAAGCGCCGCTTCCGGGTGGCGGTGGACTGCTGCAACGGGGCCGGTTCCGTCCTGGCCCTGGAATTCCTGAAGCGGACGGGCTGCGAGACCATCGCGATCGACTGCGCCATGAACGGCCTTTTTCCCCGCAACCCCGAGCCGACCCGGGAGCACGTCACCGTCATCCGGGGGGTGGTCCGGGAGCGGGGGGCCGACCTCGGCTTCGCGGAGGACGCCGACGCCGATCGGGTGGCCTTCATCTCGGAAAAGGGCGAGTACCTGGGCGAGGAATACAGCCTGTGCCTGGCCGCCCGGCACGTCCTTTCCCGCCGCCCGGGCAAGGTGGTGACCAACCTCTCCACCACCCGGATGCTGGAGGACGTGGCCCGCGAATTCTCCTGCGAGGTCGTCCGGACCCCGGTGGGGGAGGTGAACGTGGCCGAGGCCATGCTGGCCTCCGGGGCGGTGATCGGGGGCGAGGGGAACGGGGGGGTGATCGACCCCCGGGTCCACTACGGCCGCGACGCCCTCGCCGGGGTGGCCATCGTTCTCCAATACCTGCTGGAAACCGGCGAGCCCCTGAGCCGGCTGGCCGCCGCCATCCCCGCCTACCAGATGTCCAAGCAGCGGGTGGAATGCTCCCGGCGGGGCATTTCCCCGGTCCTCAGGCTGCTGGCCGGGGAAAAGGCGGATCGGGTGGACGTCCGCGACGGGGTGAAGCTCGACTTCGCCGAGGGCTGGGTCCATATCCGCCCCTCCAACACCGAGCCGATCATCCGGGTCTACGCGGAGGCCCGCACCCAGGAGGAGGCGGATCGCCTGGCCGAGCGCTACCGGGCGCGGGTTGAAAAATTCCTGAAGGGGGGCTTGTAGGTTGACTTTCAAGTGGACTTTCGAAGTTTCAGGGCGTTCGTTTCAGAGCCGTTCTTTTTGCCATGTCGCCGGTTCGGGTCGAGTTGACGAAAAAACAACTCGTTGAAACGAAAGCGATTGAATCTTTAAAGTTGATTTTCGTCAAGCCGGATTGAAACCGCGAGTCGGTCATGATTCATGGCTTCAATCCAAAGCCCGGAAACTTTAAATGCCGGAATTCAGCAAATACCTGGCGCGGGAGCGGGTGGCCATCCTGGACGCTAGGAACAAGCGCCAGGCCATCGACGGGACTCTCGAGCTCCTCCGCGACTCCCCCAGCATCGCCGACTTCCCCCGGGTGGCGGCGGCCATCTGGCAGCGGGAGGAGGTGCTGGCCACCGGACTCGGGCTGGGGATAGGCGCCCCCCACGTCCGCAGCTCCTCGGTGCGCTTCCCCATCGCCGCCCTGGGCGTTCTCCGGCGGGGGGTGGATTACGGCAGCCTCGACGCCGCTCCGGTCCGGCTCGTCCTCCTGGTGGCCATGCCCGAGGACAGCCAGGCGGAGTGGCTGCGCTACCTCGCCCGGGCCTCCTCCCTCTTCCGCGACGACGTCATGCGCCAGCGGCTTTTCGCCGCCCCCGATCCCGGGGCGCTTTGGGACCTGATCAAGGAACATTGAATGGCGGACTGGTACTTCCGCGGCTTCCCCGGCCGCGATTCCGGCGGCGGGGCGATTGGCTGTCCCGGCTGCCGGAAGCTGGTCGGGAGGGACGAGGAGTTCTGCCCCTACTGCGCCCGGCGCCTCCGCCCGGAAAAGGGTTGGCGGGTTCATTGGCGGCGGCTCCAGACCATGCCGTACCCCGCGACCACCCTCCTGATCGGGCTCCTGGTCCTCGTCTTCCTCCTCCAATACGCGGTCGGCCCGGGGATAGGCCGGAAACTGGCCGGCGCCGCCGGGGTCACCCTTTCGGACCGGGGGGTCGCCCGGATCACCTATTACCTCATGGGCGCCAGTTCCGCCAAGTGGACCCTGGAGGAGGGCGGGTACTGGCGCCTGGTCGGCTACGTCTTCCTCCACGCCGGGCTCATCCACATATTCTTCAACGGCTGGATGCTCCGGGATCTGGGGAGGCTGGCGGAAAAAATCCGGCGCTCCCGGGAGGTTTTCGCGACCTTCATCCTGACCGGCCTGGCCGGGGGCCTGGCGAGCGCCCTCTACCACGGCTGGGCGGGAAACCCCGACGTCCCCTCGATCGGCGCTTCCGGGGCGGTTTGCGGCCTCCTGGGGCTCCTCCTCGGCTTCGAATACCGCCGCTACGGCCGCGGCCGGAACCTGCGGCTGCTCCTGTCCTCCAACCTGGGGCGCTCCTGCCTCTACATCCTGGCCTTCGGCCTGATCGTGGAGGCGGTCGACAACGCCGCCCATGTCGGCGGGCTGGCGGCCGGAATCGGGCTGGGCTTCCACCTGCCGCCGGGCGGGAAGGCCTGGTCCGCCGCCGCCGGCCTTTCCCTGGCCTTCCTGGCGATCGCCGCCGTCAAGATGGGCCTCAACCTGGCGCGTTTCCTGTGGTAG
>JAISYL010000035.1 GCA_031269935.1 Planctomycetota bacterium | reverse complement strand
AAGGAAGGAAATGGGCAGGATCGCGTAAACATATTTCTCCGGCAGCCCCAGGGCCGCGGACTTGTGGAGTTGCGGCAATACCCTGGATATGGGCGCCACCAGCCAAAAACAGGTCGCGATGACGACCAGATCCCCCAAAACGCGGAATATTCTCCGCGCCGCCCCGGGGAGCAGGTTTTCCAGGAGCGTCACCCGGATATGGCTGTCGGCGCCCATCGCATAGGCGAATCCGAGATACCCCATCCAGACGAACAGAAAATTGTTCGCCTCCTCCGCCCAGAAGATCGGCCTATTCAGGAAATAGCGGCACACCACGTTCACCAACATGATCCCGAGAATGGCGCCAAGGCACAGCCCCCCCAGGATCGCCTCGATTTTTTGCAAGGCACGGTTTAGCGTATTCACGGGTCATGCCTTTCACCAACGCGGCCCGGGCGGGAAACGCGCCGAGGGGGGGAGGCAACCCCGGCGTCCCGGTTGTCCTCCCGGAAGGGGGAAGGCCATTCGGGCGGCCATCCCCCTCCCAAGTCGTTTTTCAACGTCTCCCGCGAATTTCAAAAACCGGTGTCCGCGGCGTTTTTCAATGGGTGTTGTCGAACGCCGTCTCCGGCCGCGGCTCGCGATAGCCTATTTGAGGAGATCCTGAATTTTATTGTACAGGGGAATCCAGGCGGGATACTTCTTGTGAACGAGCGGAACCCTTTCAATGAACGGGGTTTTGTCGACGGTGAGCACCTCCACGCCCTGTTTTTTGCAAAACTCGATCAACTCCTGCTCCTTCTCGACCACCATCTTGTCGATGAAATCGGCTTCGAATTCGAAGGCATCCTCCAACAGCGCCTGTTCCCCGGGAGTCAGGCTGTCCCAACAGCGTTTGGACATTATGGTGCCGCTGGTGGCCAGCATATGTTCGGTGAGCATGACGTATTTCTGCACCTCGTAAAGCTTCATGGTCACGATCTGGGTCAACGGGTTTTCCTGGGCGTCGGCGACGCCGGTCTGCAGGGCCATGTAAATGTCGCCCACCGGCAGCGGGGTCGGGATGGCGTTGAGGACGACGGCGATCTCGGGATAGGGGGCGAAGTCGACCACGCGCAGCTTGACCCTCTCGTAATCGGCGGGCTTGGTGTATATCTTGTTGCCGGTGGCGTTGCGGAAGCCGAAGTTGTAGATGGCCAACTGCTTGACGCCCACGGCGTCCGAAATCTTGTCCTTGAGTTCGCGGTAGACGTCGCTTTTTTTGAACCTGGCCCAGTGATCGTAGTTGGTGAAGGTGTAGGGGCCAAGCATGACGCCGGATTCCTCGAGGTAGTCGGCGGCGGTGTCCAGGGGACACATGTCGAGGGCGCCCATGCGCACCGCCTGAATGGCGTTTTTGTAGTTGGCGTAGGTGGCGTTGGGGAATATTTCCAGGGTGAATTTGCCGCCGGATTTGTCTTCAAGACGGGTTTTGGTCTCGAGCAGGGCGACGTGCACCGGATGATCGACGGCGAACACGTGCCCGATCGTCAATTTTCGGGCCGCCGCCTCGGCCGGCCGGGCCGGGGCCAACATGAAACCGGCCGCCGACAGGACAACAAGCAGGACCCCCATGCGCTTTCTCATGCCTGACACCTCCTTTTCTGGTAAGAGCCGCCCGCCGGGGCGACCCGCGGATCAACCGGATATCCGCCACGGATGCGGCTCCGGCCCTTGTTTCGGGCTGGCGACCGCCCCGGCCGCCGCCCCGCTTTCCAACTTGTCGAAAAGATCGGCGGAGATGACTTTCGCGTCGGCGATATGCCGCTCGATAAGGGCGAAAATCCTGTCGTTCCGGGTGACGATATAATCGAAGATGATTTTATGCTTTTGGTAGAATTCCTCGATGTAGCGTTCGCGGTATCCGGCGCTGGTGTTGAGGGTCATAAGGGAGTAGATCTGGGGGGAGATGATGTCCCACGCCTTCAAAAGCGGATTGTTCCGGGCCATGAGCAAAATCGCCCGGTGGAAAAGGATGTCGGTCATGTGCCAGTCGCAATCGGGGGTCGCCTCCAGCAACTGTCTTTCAATCAGGCCCAGGACGTCAAGCAGCGGCGAGGTGTAGAAATGTTCCATGGCCGAAACGATTTCAAGGGCGCGTTTTTCAAGCAGGAAACGCAGGTCGTGGGTATCGAAGGCGTCCTTGCGGGAAAACCCGCGAATTTCCTTGCCGCCGTTGGTCTTGCTCTTGACCAATCCCTCCCGCTCGAGCATTTGCAGGGCGGCACGGACCGAGCCCCGGCCAACCCCGAATTCCTCCGCCAGGCGCGATTCGATAAGCCGTTCGCCCGGCGCATACTTCCTCAGGATTATGCCATGCCGCAACGCTTCCAAAACCTTCCGGCCCGCGTTGCTGCGAAAAAGAATGTCGCCCACGGTCCGAGGACTCTCGGCGGCGCGTTTTCGCCCTTTGTCCGCGGATTCATTTTTTTTCGTCAATGGCTTGTTCTCCAGATATCCGGCGTAGTATACTCCAAGATGTCGGCACGTCAAGAGATTTGTCGACTTTTATTTATTTTTGTCGACCGTCCGGAAGGACGGGCGCGGCGCGGTCATTTCTTCTCCTTAAGGGTCTGGTAAACTTTATTTCTGTACGAGCCCTAAGCCGCCGTTCCCCTTCCTCCAACTCCCCAAAGTCCTCGGCGTCGGCTTCGCGGGCTCCGGCGGCGCGGCGATCGCCGCCGAAAATTCCCTGGCGTTCATTGGCGGTTTTCACCATGGCGTCATGGCTTGCCCGCCCCTGGGCGACCGCGCCCGGTGACCGGCCGCCGGAATCAGCGGAAGGCTGTAGGTCCCGGTCATCCCGAAAAAATCGGGCTTCCCCGGAACCGCCCCCTTGAAATCAACTTTAATCGGAATATAATAGTCATATCCGGGACAATCGGCCGCCCGCCTTTCAATTTCGGCGGCCCCGATCCCGGCCCGGCGCTTCGCCGGGTCCAAGTCCTCGCCTTGGACTCGGCGGGGAATGCCCCCGGTTCGCCCGGCCTCAGCCTCCGGGGAAGCGAATTTCCCCTTCGGCCGCGGAGGCCAATCCCGTAATAAACCGGCTTCGGCGTGCGCAGGGTAGGTTTTTCAGGCCGTTGTCGTCAATTTTTATCGTAAAAAACAATGACGGGAGAGAGAAAAATGGGCGGAATTTCGGGGGGAAGGGGGCGGGCGGCGGCTCTGGCGGCGCTTTTCGGGGTCCTGGCGGCTTCTGGCGGCAGTCCGGCCGAAATCCCCCCCGGGCGGCCGCTGTCCCGGACCCGGGCGGCGGCCCTGTTGACCGCCCTGATTCACCATAACGCCGCCGGCGGGGACGAAGCCGCCCCGGCGGCCGGCGGCATCGGTTCGCTTTCGCCCCGCCGGGTGTTCCTGGCCCCGGAACGGGAAAAAATCCTGGAGTTCGCCCGTTCGCTGATTTACGAGGGGGGGTATTTCCCGCGCGAAATTTACCAGCTGCTGGGCTACGGCGACGCCCCTTCCGTCCGCCTCGCCAGGATCGCCCGGCAATTGGATCGCTCCGCCGGCAATCCGGCGCCGGCGCCCTGGGAAGCGGCCGGCCGGGTCAGCCGCTCCGGCTTGGCGGGGGCGCCGGACAATTGGTCCATGGCGCCCGGCCGGGAGGGGGGAAATTGGCTGGCCACCCCGGGGACCCTGGCCTATCTTCCGATCCTGGCGGTGGCCTACGCGGTCTACCCCGACGACGGCCGGGAAGCCGCGGCCCAGCTGGCGGTGCTCAAGGACGACGATCTCCGGGCGGCCCCGGCGGCCCGGGCCGCCTTTTCCCTGCTGGCCAACGGGCTGATCGGCGAGCGCCTGGACAAGGACGCCTGGCTCCTGGCCGCCTCGGCCGCCGGCCGGGATCTGGAGACCGAGCAGGATCTCCGGGCCGTCCGGGTCAAGGACTGGCGCTACCTCCGGGGGGAGGAATGCGCCATGGGCCGCCTGGAGCGGGCGGTTCACCTTTGGTACAAGGCGGACGGCTACGGGGAAATCCTGGCGGCGGGCCGGGAGAGGCTCCGTTCCAGCGAAAGCCTGGCCTACCTGGCCGCCCTGGCCGCCGTTTCCCACGGAATGGAAAGCCTGCCCCGGGGGGTGATCGTCAGCGGCTCGGGCGATCGGCAACTAATCGATCTCATCAACGATCTTTACGATTTGGCCCTGAGCGAGGCGGTCCTGCGGGTGGCCCCGGAAGGGGGGGAATGAAAGTCCCCGGCCCCCGGGATTCCCCCCGGCCCGGGACGTTCCAGGTCCTCCTGCGCCAGCTCTCGGCTCCGGCGGGGGAGGGGGAGGCCCGCCTTCCGGAACGGGCGGCCAAGCGCCTGGGCTGTCCGGCCGGGGACATCGTTTCCTGGCGGATTCTCCGGCGGTCGCTGGACGCCCGGAAGCGTTCCCGGCCGGTCCGGCGGGTTTACCATCTGCGCCTCGAACTTCCGGACCGGCTGCGGGAAGCCGTCCTCCGGCTAGGCGACCCCGAAATAAGCATTGAGGAGGACCCGGCGGGGTTTTCCCCGGACGGGGAGCCCCCTCCCCCGCCGCCGCCCGCTCCCGGCCGCCTCCTGGTGGCCGGGGCGGGGCCGGCCGGCTTGTTCGCCGCCCTGCGCCTGGCCCGGGCGGGCCTGGCCCCCCTGCTGATTGACCGCGGGGACGGGCTGGAGGATCGGCGCGGCCGGGTGGCCGAATTCTGGGGGAACGGCGTGCTCGATCCCGAATCGAACGCGCTTTTCGGGCTGGGGGGGGCCGGCCTCTTTTCCGACGGCAAGTTGAACACCCGGCACCGGAACCGGGCGGCCCTGGCCGCCATCCTGGGCATCCTGGCCGCCGCCGGAGCCCCCCCCGACATCCTGGTCGAGGCCGAACCGCATGTGGGCAGCGATCGGCTGGGGGAGGTGGTGGAAAGGATCGCGGCCGAAATAACCGGCCTGGGAGGCGCCGTTCGCTGCCGGACCCGCCTGGAGGGGCTCGACATCCGGGCCAACCGCCTGCGGGCCGTTCTTCTCGCCGGTCCCGGGGGGAGCGAGGAATTGGCGGTTTCGGCCTGCCTCCTGGCGATTGGCCACAGCGCCCGCGACACCCAGGAGATGCTGGTCCGGGCCGGGGTCCGCCTGGCGGCCAAGCCGTTCGCGATCGGGCTCCGGGCGGAAATGCCCCAATCGGCAATCGACCGCTCCCAGGGCCGGCCGGCCGCCGCCGGAGCCGCCTCCTTCCGCTTGGCGCGGAAGCCCGGCCGGGGGACGGCGGCCTGCTACAGCTTCTGCATGTGCCCGGGCGGCCGGGTGATCGCCTGCGCCTCGGAGCCGGAACGGCTTTGCGTCAACGGCATGAGTTTCCGGAACCGGGACGGGGAATGGGGCAATGCCGCCTTCCTTTCCCCGGTCGGGCCGGAGGACTTCGCCCCCTTCCGGGAAACCGGCCTTTCCCCCGCCCTGGCCGGAGCCGCCTTTCAAAGGCACTGGGAGGGGAAAGCCTGGCGGGCCGGCGCCTCCGGCGGCCCCTATGCCGTCCCCGCCTGCCGGCTGGGGGAATTCGTCCGGGGGGAACGGCCGACCCTGCCGGCCCGCCGGGGGCTGGAACGGGCCGCCGCCGCCGATCTGCGGCCGATCCTCCCCGAACGGACAGTCCTTTCCCTGGCCGAGGCCATTCCCGCCTTGCTGGGGAAACTGCGGCGGGTGAACCTGGACGAGGTTGTGTTGTACGGGATTGAGACCAGAACCAGCAGCCCGGTGAGAATGCTTAGAACCGAAACCGGGGAAGCCGAGGGGACGGCCGGCCTCTATCCGGCCGGGGAAGGTTCCGGCCAGGCGGGGGGGATAATGACTTCGGCCCTGGACGGCTGGCTGGCGGCGGGGAAAATCCTGGCCGCCCTTAATTCGCGTAAATCTTGACCCGGAGATACCGCCGGCCCCACTGCTTGGCCTCGTGGTGGTAGGTCATCCGCAAATCTAGATGCAACAGTCCGTTGCGGCGCCAATGGCGGCGCATCGCCCCCCCGGTGTCGTCAATCAGGGAAAGTCCGTAGCCGGGCACGAACACCCGGGTTCCGTAATCAAGATAAAGGGGATCGGCCGCAACCCCGGGGAGCCAGGCGTCCTTGCCGATGCTGGTCACCCCGGAGGCGGAAGAGCCGCAGCAGCGGTGGCAGGGGCAATAGGCGGTCACCAGGGCCACCTCTTCCCGGTGCCAGCCGGCGTCGTCCCATTTCAAGCGCCGGCGATTGCCGGGAAGGCCGCGATTTTGGCGTTCGGCCAACTCCGCCTCGCGGCGGGCCAGAATCGGATCGTAATCCCGGGCCACGAACAGGCGGGCCGGATTGGGCCGCAAATTCGGGAGAGGCCGGGCTTCGCCCGGCGGGCGGGCGGGGGCGATGGCGGCCGGGGGGGGAGGCTTGCCGTTTTCCCGCACGGCCGAGGTGAGGGCCGGGGCCGGCCGGGCCCCTCCCGGATCGGTCATCGCCGTCAGCAGCATGAAGCAGAAAGCCGCCGCGACCGCGCAGAAAAAAAGTCCCCTCCCCCAGCGCATCCGAATTCCCCCCCGGACAGACTCAAACCAACCGTCTCGCCCCCGGCGCCAATCCTCCCGGGGAAAATCCGGTTCCTTTTCGGTCAAGGCTTATCCTCATATTTTAACCGGCATCCGGGCGACGCAAGCTTTTTTCCCGCCTCTTTCCAGTTAAAATTGACGGACCCGGATCGTCGACTTTTAAAGGAAATCGGGCCAACCGCCGCCCGATATTCTTTAAAGATTCAACCGCTTTCGTTTCAATGGGTTGTTTTGGCGTCAACTCGACCCCGGCCGGCGACCCGGCAAAAAAACGGCTCTGCGAGGTTGTTGTTAAATGCCGGATCGTCCGGGTTGGACAAGGAAAAAGGCGCCGGCGGGATGATTTTTGGCCGGCGGTCAGGGGTAAAAATCATCCGGGAAGCGACTTTTGACGCGGTATAACCCGATGAGACGGTATTTAACAACACGCTCTGAAACGAACGCCCTGAAACTTTGAAGGAACTCAATCGGCGGTTCGATTGATGTCCTTCAAAAGCCCAGCGCATCCCGGCGGACGGGAAAAGGGGTTTCCCGGCGGCTCTCGCCGGATTTTGGGCAAATCGGCGGGCAACGGACTTGACCTCGACCGGGGAGCGGCAATAATGAATGATGGCGCCGCTCGCTTGAAAGGCGGACCTTATGGATCGGAAAATCGAGATAATTCCCGAAAACGTCTGCTCCACCCGCATATTGGTGGAGACCGGGGACGGAGTGATCCGGGAGGTGACCTTTGAAAACGGCTGCGACGGCAACGGCAAGGCGCTGGGGAGGTTGTTGGAGGGCATGCCGGTGGAGAAGGCGGTCCTCCTCTTGACCGGGGTGGACTGCGAAGGCCGGGGGACCTCTTGCGCCGACCAGTTGGCCGGCGGCCTGCGCCGGCTGTTGCCGTCCGAACAGGCGGAATCCTGAGATGCGCGACAACAAACATCTGCGGACCATCCGCGGGAAAGAGGGGTGCTTTTCCAGCCACCGGATTAATCGGGGAGCCGCCGGGCGGAACCGCTTCGGGAACCAATTCCTCCTTTCCCCCGCCCCCCTTTCCGGCGATCAGCCCCATTGCCGCCGCCTTCCCGATTCGCCGGCGGCGGAAAAGCATCTGCGTCACCCCGTCCGGCCGGTTTTGTCGACCCGCGGCAAGATCCGGTGAAGCCGGCGGAATTCCAACCCCTTGATTCATAAGCTTCATGCTTTCGGCGGGGGGAAAGGAATTTTCCTTCCCGCCCCGACGGAATCCCGAATCGATTTTCCTCCCCTTTAACCGTAAAGCCTAAATGAAGTTATATTCCCTACGGTTCCGGTTGATTTGCCGTCTTGATTTCATGGCACAAGTTTATCTGAATTTTAAGGGCGTTTTACTGCCACAACATTAAGCTTATCATCCTTATCCCAATTACGGAAAAGCAATTGGGCGGTTAAGGAAAAATAACTTTTATCCGGAGTCTTTCCTTGATTGACAGGTGCGGGAAACCGGCTATGATCCCTCCCAACGTTTCGGGGTACCGCTTCCGGCGGCAATGACCTGACGACAAGCGCGTGTTCAGGCCGACATCTTCCCACCGGGTTGGTTGCAAAAATTTGGCGGACGTTTTTCTTTTCCCTCCAGTAGGGAAAGGGGTCGTTTTGTCTTTGGCGACGGATACGGCATTGGCGGCGCTTCAAGTCCGATTGCGGTCGCGGCTTCCCGAACCCATTTATATCCAATGGTTTTCCAAATTGGAAATCCTTTCCTGGGAAGATGGCCGGCTGGAATTGGGGGTTCCGAACCGGTTTTTCAAGGAACGGATAGAGACGGCTTATCTCGCCCCCCTGCTGGAGGCCGCCGGGACGGTCGCCGGGCAGCCGGTCCGGGTGGCGATTGCGGTGTCGCCCAGGCTTTTCGCCGCCTTCAAGAAATCCCGGGAGCGGGATTTGGCTTCGGCCGCCGATCTGGATAAACTGGAATTGGCCGTTCCCCGGAGCCTGCCCGAGGCCCCCGGGGGCGGGGAACCGCCCCTCCGGAAGCGTCCGGGGCAGGAATTGAACCAGGGATTCACCTTTGAAAATTTTGTAATCGGTTCCTCCAACCGCCTTTCCCACGCGATCGCCCTCCAGGCCGCCGAGCGGCCGGGCGAATACAACCCGATTTATGTCTGCGGCCAGCACGGCCTGGGCAAGACCCACCTGTTGCAGGCTGTTTGCCACGCCGCCCGCCGCCTCCGGCCGGAGGCGGCGGCCGTCTACGTGTCGAGCGAGCGCTTCGTCCATGAATTCGGGGCCGCCCACGCCGGGGGCGAGTTGAAGGAGTTCCGCCGCTTCTATCAGCAGGCGGAGATCCTCGCCTTCGACGATCTGCAGAATCTCGGTTCGGGCAACAAGGCCGCCAGCCAGGCCGAACTGTTGCGCCTGATTGACGACTTCGCCGCCCGGGGAAGGCAGACGGTCTTCGCCGCCACCCGCACCCCGGAGGATCTGGAGGGCGTTTCCTCCAAGTTGAAGGATCGCCTGGGCGCCGGATTCATCGATCGCCTGTCCCTGCCGGACGAGGAGACCCGCCGGGAGCTGGTGGTCAGAAAAATGCGCGAGCGGCGGATAGATCTTCCCCCGGCGGCGGCGAAAACCCTGGCCGCCGGGCTTTCCGGCAATGTCCGCAAGCTGGAGGGGGCGGTGAACCGGCTGGCCGCCCTGATCCGGATGGAGGGGCGGGAACCGACCCTGGCCTGCATCCGGGCCGCCCTGGAGGTCGCCGTCCCCCCCGCCCGGAAGTCGGCCCTGACCCACCGGGACATCCTGGAGGCGACGGCGGAGGAATTCGGGGTGACGGTGGAGGCCCTGATCGGCCGGGGGCGGACCTATTCGGTCAAGCGGGCCCGGCAGGCCGCGGTGATCCTTTGCCGCCGGCTGGTGGGCGGCTCCTACGCCGAACTGGGCGGCCTTTTCGGGCGGCGGGGCCACGCCACCCTCATTTCCATCCTGAAGAACGCGCCCGGGGAATTGTTCTCCTCCGCCTCGGGGGAGCGCCCGGTGGAGCGCATCCTGTTCCGGCTGGGGCTCAGCCTCAAGCCCGAGGATCTCCTGGACCGGCGCCGGAGCCTGTTTCCCGACCATGATTGAACTTTTGAAAAGGGCGCCCTGGCGTTTCCGGAAATCCCTCGGCTATTGCCGGGACGGCTTCCGGGCGGCGTTCCAGAAGGAGGAATCCTTCCGGCTGGAATGCCTGGCTTTCGCGATCCTCCTGGCGGGACTGGCCCTTTCCTCCTGGCCGGCCTGGAAATGCCTGGCCATGACGGCCAGTTTCCTGCTTATCCCCCTGGTCGAAGCGGTTAATTCGGCCCTGGAGGACGTTTGCGACCTGGTCACCCGCGAACATTCCGCTTCGGTGAAAAACGCCAAGGACAAGGGCGCCCTGGCGGTGCTTCTGGCGATCCTGGTCAACGCGGCGGCGCTCCTCGCGCTTTGGCTGGCCTGAGGGGAAGGCAAGGGTCCGCCGCGAAGCCGGTCGGCCGCCACTCGCCTTCGCGCCCTTTTCCGCCAATCGCCGGGCGGAAAAATCCCGCCGTAAGGGCGCGGAAAAAAATAAAGTTTACAATTTCGGCATGAAAGCGCCCCGCAGGCGATAAACCGCCGCGCCCCAGTGTAAACGTTATTTCTTTACGCGATCCAACGTCCTTTCTTTCCCGCCTTCCGCCCCGCCCAACCCTTTTTCGTTCCGCAAGTTGCCGTTGGATGGAACCGGCCGGGGAGTCGTCGCGATTTTCGGCCGTTTCCCACGGGCCGGGCGGTTTTACCGGGCAATTCCCGGTTTAGCCCCGGCCGCTCTTCCCCTCTCGCGAAATTTTTCCCTTAACAAGGCTGGCCAAAAAGTATATTTTTCTTTATTGTGAGGAAGGAGTTTCTTTGTCCGTCCGTTCGCAAAGGAGACGCGCGTGAGAGGCTATGCCATGCTAAAAATCGGGGCCACCGGCTGGATTGAGAAGGAAAAGCCCCGGCCCGGGCCGCTGGACGCCATAGTGGCGCCGCTGGCCCTGGCCCCTTGCACTTCCGACATCCACACCGTTTACGCCGGGGCCCTGGGGGATCGCCACAATCTCATCCTCGGCCACGAGGCGGTGGGCCGGGTGGTGGAGGTGGGATCGGAAGTCAGGGACTTCAAGCCGGGCGACCGGGTGGTCGTCCCCGCCATCACCCCCGAATGGCGCACCCAGGACATCCAGCAGGGGATTCCCCACCAGCATTCGGAAAGTTTGCTGAGCGGCTGGAAGTTTTCCAACACCAAGGACGGGGTCTTCGCCGAGTTCTTCCACGTCAACGACGCCGACATGAACCTGGCCGCCCTCCCCGACCGCATCACCCTGGAACAGGCCTGCATGATGCCCGACATGATGACCACCGGCTTCCACGGGGCGGAACTGGCCGACGTCCAGTTCGGGGCCGTCGTGGCGGTGATCGGCATCGGTCCGGTCGGCCTGATGGCGGTGGCCGCCTCCGCCCTCAGGGGGGCCGGGCGCATTTTCGCGGTCGGCTCCCGCCCCAAATGCGTCGAACTGGCGCTGGGCTACGGCGCCACCGACATCATCAACTACAAGAACGGCGACATCGTCCGCCAAGTCGTGGATCTCAACCGGGGCAAGGGGGTGGATCACGTCATTGTCGCCGGGGGTCCGGAAAACGTCCTGAGCCAGGCGGTGTCGCTGGCCAGGCCGGGCGGAAGCATCGGCAACATCAACTATTTCGGCGAGGGCGCGATGCTGGAGATCCCCCGCTTGGACTGGGGGTGCGGCATGGCCCACAAGAGCATCCGGGGCGGCCTCTGCCCCGGCGGCCGCGGCCGCATGGAGCGGATGATCGCCCTGGTCGCCCACGGCCGGGTCGACCCGGGCAAATTGATCACCCACAAGTTCCAGGGGTTGGAAGGGGTGGAAGCGGGACTCGCCCTGATGAAGGACAAGCCGGCGGAGGTCATCAAGCCCCTGGCCCTGATTTGACGAAACCGGGGGCGGAAGCGGAAAGGAGACCTTCCCGCTTCCGCCGTTCCGGACGGAAATCGCTTGAAGCGGCGGAGGCTCGGCCGGTCCGAAGCGAGGAGTGGGATTCGGAGGAACGCTACCCTCCCGAACCTCTCTTCCGTGAAGACGTCTCGCCTTACCCTTTCGGCTACCTTCGCCAGTTGCGGTGACATGGCATCCCGGCTCCGCGTCCGGCTCATGTTTTCCCTTTTGAAGCTCTTGGTTTTCAGCGCCGTTTATCCCAAGCTCACGATTTCGTCCGCCTACGTATTCATCGCCCCATTGCCGGTACACGATCCTTGGAGGCTGGTGTTAAACGCCGGATCGTCCGGATTGGACGCGGCCTGCCGTCTCCTGGCAACCATCAAGAAAGAGCTAAAGGCAGGCCGGGAACTCCATGAAATCCAGGAAATCCTCGGCGCCTCCGTTTTTCCAAAAATGCCCATTTTATCGGCATTTTCAAGACAAATAGGGAAATTGCCGACTCCTTCTCCCTAACTAGTTGTCATTATTCTAGTTATTGTTGGATGGCGGCGGGATCATTTATTTTTTCGCGAGTCCTTGGCTTGTCCCCAAGCAGTGGGCGGGAAAATGTTTGACCAAGCTCCCGGCGGCTTCTATAATGAAGCGGCTTCCGGAATGGCCTTTCGCCGGAACCCCGACGCCGGGCCGTCCCCCGTCCGGAGGGAAACGATTCCCTTCACGGCGGTTCCCTCCCGCTCCGCGGGCAAGCGGGCGGGCGAGTCGTTTCCCGAGGCTTCCCGATCCGGTTCCTCCCGGGAAATTCCTGGAGACAAGGCATGAAACTAGAAAGAACCCTGGTAATCATCAAGCCGGACGCCGTGGCCCGGGGTCATGCCGGCCGCATACTCTCTCGCTTCGAGGACAAGGGCTTGCGGCTGGTCGCCATGCGCCTGGCCGACATCGCGCCGGACACGGCTGAGCGCCACTACGCCGAACACCGGGCCAAACCGTTCTTCGGCCAGTTGACCGCCTTCATCACCTCCGGCCCGGTGGTGATCCTGGCCCTGGAAGGGGTCGAGGCGGTGGCGGTGACGCGAAAGCTGGTGGGCGCCACCCTGGGACGGAACGCCGAACCCGGGAGCATCCGGGGCGACTTCGGCATGAGCCAGGCCTTCAACCTTGTCCACGCCAGCGATTCCCCCGCCTCGGCCGAAAGGGAATTGTCCCTCTATTTTCAACCCGGCGACTACATCCGGGAAGCGGATTCCGGAAGCTACCGCTGGAATTATGAATTCGCCGACGGCAAACCCAACTAAGGATCCATCGAAAAATAAGTACCGCGTATTTAGACAAGGCGCGAAGCCGCGCTCGTGAATTTTTGTCCGACCACGGGCAAAAATTTATGGGCGCGACAAAATGACGCGGGATAAATTTGCGGGACTTAGGGTCTGTAAAGAAATAGAGTTTACGCGTTTAGACAAGGCACGAGGATCGACAGGGTTTTTTCGCCGGCGGTTGGGCGAAAAAAGCCCGAGAGAGCCGAGTAACGAAGTATAAACGGGTAAACTCTATTTCTTTACGAGCCCTTATTTTTGGGCGAGCCCCGACATCCGCTTGCGAAGCGGCCTGGCCGCGGGGGACGCAATTGACCGCCAACGACTTGGATGATTTGGGCGGCAGGATCATGGGCGGTTGCAAATTGGGCAAGCGCATCGGCAAGGGCGCCATGGGCGTCGTTTACCTGGCCGAGCAGCTGGAGCTCAAGCGCCCGGTGGCGATCAAGGTCCTGGAATCCGGACTCGCCGCCGATCCAGCCTATATCGAGCGCTTCGAAATGGAGGCCAAGGCGGCGGCCGGCCTCAACCATCCCAACATCATCCAGATCTACGACTTCGGCTGCGACAAGGGCATTTATTACCTCGTCAACGAATACATCGACGGGGGTACCGTCCAGGATCTCATCGTCAACCACGGCTCCCTTCCACCGGAGGAGACGGTTGAATTCGCCATCCAGGCGGCGAAAGGACTGGTCGCCGCCTTCCAGGCCGGCATCATCCACCGGGACATCAAGCCGGAAAACCTGATGCTGACCCGGAACGGGGTTTTGAAGATAGCCGACTTCGGCTTGGCGAAAAGCATGCTGCCGGGCCAGGCCGCCTCCGAATCCGGCCTCATCCTCGGCACCCCCTTCTATATGAGTCCAGAACAGGCCAAGGGGGTATCCCTCGATTCCCGGGCGGACATCTACAGCCTCGGCGTTTCCATGTATTGCATGGTCATCGGCAGGGTGCCTTTCGACGCCGACAGCCTGGTCGGGGTCCTTTTGCAGCAAATTTCGGCGGATCGCCCCGATCCCTGCGCCCTGAAGCCGGAATTGCCGTCCATCCTCGGCTCCCTCATCATGCGGATGATGGACAGGGATCCCGTCAACCGGCCGCAAAACCCGGAAGAGCTGCTGCGGGAGCTGGAGGCGGTGCGCCTGATTCTCAAGCCGGCGGCTCCGCCCCCGTCGCTGGCCGAGGTGACCGAGGTGGCGGAGGACCAGCACAAGAATTTCCAACTCCTCCCGGCCGGCCGGATCACCCGCGTCATCAGGGTGGAAGCCTCGTCCGAGGTGCTGACCCGCATCATCACCAGCATCCAAAGCGACAGCGGCGTCCGCATCGAATCCGACAACCCCTTCCCGCTGAACACGGTGGTCGAGGTGCGTTTCCGCGAGGCCGACCGGGGGGAGGAGTTTTCCGGCCTCGGACTAGTGCGCTGGGCCGCCGGGGGAAGCATGGGCGTCACCTTCGTCAAGGTCCAGCCGCTCAGCAAGAGCGGCCAGTCCCTGCGGCTGTCCGGCCCCCTGGCCGTGGGGGCGCTCACCGCCACCCCCCTTCATCAGCGCCTGCTCCGCCTGGTCTACGCCAATGCCGGGCAGTTCATGGACCTGGCCAGGATCTCGGGTTCGCTCGGAGTCGGGGCCAGGATGGTGGAGGAGCCGCTGAGTACGTTCGAGCGCCTCTCCCTGGTCAAACGCCATCCCGACGGCCGCTACGAACTGCGTTGGCCCAAGGACGAGGCCCTGCAGCGGGAAATAGTGCTGTGGATGGAGAGGAACGGCCTGAAATGAGGCCCGGGGAATCGCGGACCGCGCCGGGAAACGCGGGCGCGCCGCGGCGATTCCCCGTTCTTCGGCTTCCCCCCCCGTTTTTCAAAACAGGAAACGCGAAGGCGGCGGACCATTGAAAACGGGATCATGACGGCTGGAGCGGCCAAGTTTGAAATCAGCTTCGGCCGGCAAAGAAAACTCGACTCCCGGGAAAACCCGAAATTGATATTGGGTTGCCATAGTTGCTTCCCGACAGGCGCCAAGGGAAGGCGAAAAGCATTCATGCGGCTCTTCGCCTCCTTGGCGATTCCCCCGATTGCGACCGCCCTCCCGGGAATTTTGATCGTCCTCCATTCGCCTCGGAGCGCCATATTCCCGATATTGACACTCCCAATCCCGTTGAACATTCTTGGAGGCGTTTCCACCGCGCGCGTCCACCGGAATTTGGTGACCGGAATCGGATTCCGCCTTTCCAACGAGACGGCATTTTACGCCATCCCTTTCGGATATACCATTAGCGATTTAATTTTCGGTAAGGGTTGACAAGGGTGGCCTGGATTTGTATGCTCCGCTGGATATAGAAGCCTTTTTGACCCGTGGACGCTTACGTTTTTTTACGCGATCCAACGGAACCCGCGGCCGGGCGTCAGTCGATGACCTCCTCCTGGCCCTCGCGGACGAGGAAGACGTCCGGGAACAACGCCTTGGCCTCCGCCTCGATTTCCAGCA
>JAISYL010000016.1 GCA_031269935.1 Planctomycetota bacterium | reverse complement strand
CCTCGATTTTCGATCCGGTCTTGTCGCGATGCTGCCGCTAAATTTTTAGCCAATCCCCATCCACCTGCTTGGTGCCGTCAGATTTGAGGTTTCCCCAATTTACGATAAACCGGCTTCGGTATTCGCCGGCCGTCTCAACAAACAGATTGATCCATTCCTCCAGCAGGCTCAGAGTGAGATACTCCAACGGAAGCTGGGCCTTTTGGATTAACATGTCGCCGACAATACCCAATGCGGGCTTTGGGGTCGCCTTATCCAACTGCATATTTTCGATCAAGGCTTCGCTGCTTGAAACGCTCCATGAAGCAGGCTGTTGGATCGTCGTTGCAATAAGGCGTTTGCTGAATGGTTCACGAAAGAAACGATGCCCCCAATTACCGCCATTCCAGGAAGATGCTTCAAACCAGCGTACGCTGTCTAAGCCGGGTTAAGCTAAACTATTAATTGGCGGAGAGACAGGGATTTGAACCCTGGAAGGAGTTTCCCCCTTACTGGTTTTCGAAACCAGCCCGATCAACCGCTCCGGCATCTCTCCGCGCTGAAGACATTGTCTTCAACAAATCAATATTTGTCAAGCATTTTCCGGAAAGGCCATTTGAGGAAATTTCCCGACTCGGCGTCGATTCCCCGATCTTGTCGCCGACTTTAAGGGCTCGGCTGAAACTAACGCGGGAATCGGCGGCTTTTGCCTTCCATAATCTCCAGGATGGTTTTTTCGGTCCCGGTCATGCCCGGGCAGGCGATCCGGCCGATGTTTCGCATGGTTTGTTCCGGGGTGTCTCCGTTAATCCCGTGCTCGGGCTCCACCGCCAGGCCGCGCAGGGCCAGGCGGACCGCCTTGTCGGCGAGATCGAGGGCGGCGGCGGCTTTGAGGACGCAGGCGGGATTGCCGCCGGTGCAGATGACTCCGGCCAGGCCGGAGGCCATGTTGTTGATCGTCAGCCCGGCCTGTTCCAGGTCGCCCCCGGCCAGGAACAGCCAGCCGGCGGCGGTTCCGGTCCCGGCCGCGACGGCGCAGCCGCAAAAGGCCGAGAGCTTCCCCGAATGCTCCTTGATGAACATGGTCACCAGGTGGGAAAGCGCCGTCGCCCGCAGCAGCTTCAACCGGGGCAGCCGGCCGCCTCCGGCCCGGACCCGGGCGTAAAGCGGCAGGGTGCAGATGATCCCGTGGTTGCCGCTGCCGGTTATGCTCATGGCCGGGAGGCCCAGGCCGCGCACCCGGGCCTCGATCGCGGCCGCGGTCATGGCGTGGGCGGAACGGAGCGGATCCCCCGAAACCGGGCCGCCCCCGTTTTCCGCCAGCAGTTCCTTGCAAATGACGGCGCGGCTGTTTCCGACCCCCTCCTCCATCAAGGCGAGGTTAAGCTTGTAAGCCTCCCAGATGAAGCCTATTTCCTTCCCCGGGACCCGGCGGGCGTAATCCCAGAAATCCGCCAGCCGGCAGCCGGCCAGGGAGGCCGGGGCCGATCCCCCCTCCCCGGGAACGCCTGTTTTCTCCGCTCCGGCCGGGATCGCCTTTCCGTTATGGACAATCCGCGTTATATTGGCGTGGCTGTCCCGGATGGTGACCTCCGCCCGGTCGGAGCCGGTCCGGACCGTGGCCTTGAGATAGAGATCGGAACTGATTTTGCGCAGCTTGACCCGCACCCCGCCGGCCGCCACCAGCTCCCGGGCCTTGGCCGCCTCGGCCTCGCCCACCCCGTCGAGCGCCGCCAGCCCCCGGGTCCAGTCGCCGGCCACCGCCCCGAGGGCGGCGGCGAACAGGTTGCCGGTCTCGTTGGTGTTGGGGATGCCGCAGGTGAAGGCGTTCTTGTAGATGCCGGAATTGACCTCGAGCAGCACCGAGCGGATGGCGCCCCGGGTCAGGCTCCGGGCCCGGGACACGGCCAGGGCGATGGCGCCCGGTTCGCTGACTCCCAGGGACGGCTTCAAATCCTCCCGGATCAGGCGGGTGAAATCGGGGCGGCTCAGCCCTTTTTGCGCATGCGCATCACGCATTTGCCGTCGCCCTTGCCGATGGTCTCCCCCAGTTCGAATTCCCAGCCGTAGCTTTCCATGGCCCCCCGGTCGATTTCCATGCAGGCGTCGCAGAGGTCGGCCACGAACCCCTCGTCGTCGGTGAATTGGAGCCACCCCTCCACCATCGGGCAATAGCCGACCTCCCAAACGAATTCCCGATCGGTCAGGACCGGAATCCGCCCGTCGTTCAACTTGGTCAATTCGGGGGTGGCGAAGCCCCGGGCGAATTCCCGCAGGTCGGTGGTGCGGGGAAATTCGTGGTAGCCCTTGTACACCCCGGCGGCCCGGATGGCTTCCCGGACGTCCGCCCAGGACATTCCGGCCTTCAGGGCCTCGCGGACGATCATGAACACCCATTTGCCGCGATTTATCGAGGCGGCGCGCAACTCCCGCGCCTCCCGGTCGTCGTTGAAGTTCTCCGCCTGGTTTCGAATCATTTTCCCGCCTCCCGCCTCCCCGGCCGGCGCCGGCGAGGGCCGGCGCCCGAAAATTCCGCCTATTTTTTCCCGATGGTTATTTCGCAGACCCCGTGCCCCTGGCAAATGGTTTTTCCCAGGGAGAATTCGAAACAGTCGTAGGTGTCGAACAGGCCGCGATCCACCTCCATGGCGATGTCGCAAATCTTTTCCAGGAAGCGCTGATCCCGGGTCAGCCGGGTCCAGGCGCCGCACATCGGGCAGTAATGGAAATCGATCCTGGCCTCCCGGTCGTCAAGGCGGATCAGTTCCATTTCAAAAAGCTTTTGGGGCGTCTCGGCCATGAAGGCGGCGACGAAGGTTCGGAGATCGTCGGTGTCGGGGTATTGGGAGCGGTTGGCGCGGCCCAGGGCGCGGATGGCCCGGCGGGCGAAGTCCTCGATGTCGTAGCCCTTGTCGTGGGCGGTCTTGAGCAGGAAATAGACCCAGACCCCGCGGTTTTCCGAGGCCCGGCGGAGCTTGAGAATCAGGTCGTCCTTGACGGTGGGCAGGTTGGTTATCATTTTCGCTGTCGCTCCTCGTTGACTTTTAGAGCGTGTTGTTAAATACCGTCTCGTCGGGTTATACCGCGTCAAAAGTCGCTTCCCGGATGATTTTTGCCCTTGACCTCCGGCCAAAAATCATCCCGCCGGCGCCTTTTTCCTTGTCCAACCCGGACGATCCGGCATTTAACAA
>JAISYL010000014.1 GCA_031269935.1 Planctomycetota bacterium | reverse complement strand
TTGGACAAGGAAAAAGTCGCTGGCAGGATGATTTTTGGCCGGCGGTCAGGGGTAAAAATCATCCGAGAAGCGGCTTTTGACGCGGTATAACCCGACGAGACGGCATTTAACAACACGCTTTAAAGCCGGCTTCATACCAAAACGTTTTTGGAAGTTTTTAACCTTGTTTTACGGCTCCATCATTACCATAACATTTGTAATCAATTGAATAAAGTTGATGTGCATGGTTTACATGTCGCTGGTCAGCGCCGCCCTCGCCATCCGCGGGGATACCCACATCCGCATGCAGGTCATCGACTTCCTCGCCCCCCGGGCCTCCGTGTCAATCATGCGGGGGGCGGCGCAGGCGGGCATCTTCATCTTCGGCCTGTTCATGATCTATTACGGCTGGATATTCATGACGCGGGTGGGGAGCCGCAACATCATGACCGGGGTCGGCATCCGCTCGACCTGGCTCTATCTCGCCAACCCGGTCGCGGGGGTCGCCATCTGCCTGATGGAGATCGAGCGTTTCCTCAATTTCGTCGATCGCCGGCGGCGCGGGGAGGAACTCCGGGGCGGGACCATCGCGGACGAGGCGCGGGAGGCGGTGGAAGACGCCGTCCAGCAGATAAAGGGGGAGGGTTGAGCATGCAAACCGACACCCTCGCGGTCCTCCTCCTGGTGAGTTCCTTCTTTGTCATGCTGGTGTGCCGCTTCCCCATCGCCTTCGCCATCGGCCTGTCCAGCCTCTTAACCACCCTCTACCTCGGCCTCCCCCTGATGCAGATAGCCCAACTCATGGTGAAGGGCGTCAACGTCTTCACCCTCATGGCGGTGCCCTTTTTCATCATCGCCGGCGAAATCATGGGCGCGGGCGGCATCTCGTCCCGGCTCATCGATTTCTCCAACGCCCTGGTGGGCTGGCTGCGCGGCGGCCTCGCCATGGTGAACATCGTCGCCTCCACCTTCTTCGGCGGCATTTCCGGATCGTCCACCGCCGACACCGCCTCCCTCGGGACCATCCTCATCCCCATCATGAAGAAGCAGGGCTACGACGAGGAATTCGCCACCAACATCACCATGACCAGTTCCGTCCAGGGCCTGCTCATCCCCCCAGCCACAACATGGTCATGTACGCGATGGTCGCGGGCAGCGTTTCGGTCGGCCGGCTGTTCCTCGCCGGCATCGTCCCCGGCGTCCTGCTGGGGCTGGCCCTGATGATCTACAGCTATTACGCGGCGGTGAGGCGCAACTACCCCAAGGGCGATCCCTTCGCCCTTTCCAACGTCTGGCGTTCCATGAAACAGGCGGTATGGGGACTGATCACGGTTCTCATCGTGGTCGTCGGGGTGGTCGCCGGGGTGCTGACCGCCACCGAATCCGCCGCCATAGCGGTCATCTGGGCGATGATTGTCAGCGCCTTCATCCATAAGGAGTTGACTTTCCCCAAGATGTGGCGGGTTATCGAGCGCTCGCTCGGCACCCTCGCCATCGTCATGATTCTCATCTCGACCTCGCAGGTTTTCGGTTGGCTCCTCACTTACCTGAAAATGCCCGAAATGGTGGCCGCCGCCATCCTCGGCCTGACCGAAAACCCCCTTTTCATCATGTTGATTCTCAATCTGGTCATGCTCGCCCTCGGCACCATCATGGACATGTCGGCCATCATCCTGGTCGCCACCCCCATCCTGCTTCCCATCGCCCTGAAGGCCGGCATGGATCCGGTGCACTTCGGGGTGGTGGTCATCCTCAATCTCGGCATCGGCCTCATCACCCCGCCGGTGGGCGGCACCCTCTTCGTCGGCTCGGCCGTGTCGGGCGTGCCCATCGAACGGCTGGCGAGGACGCTCATTCCCCAGTTCGGAGTCATGCTGGCGGTACTCGTTTTCATCACCTACGTTCCCGCCGTGGTCATGTGGCTGCCCGATTTGATCATGCCGGCGATGGCGGGGGCCTGAAGCGGGTCGGGAGGGGGGGCGATGGGGCGGGAAATCGTTTTCGGGGAGACCGGCGCCCGGCTGGAGTTCGAGGAATCGGCCGGGGCCAAGGGGCTGGCGATCATATGCCCGGGCGGCGGGTACGAGTTCGTTTCGGAACGCGAAAGCAAGCCGGTGGCGCGGCGTTTCGCCGGGGCGGGCTGGCAGCCGCTGATTCTCAACTACTCGGTGGGGTTCGAATTGGGGAAAAAGCCGCTTCGCGAAGCCGCCTGGGCGGTACGGACGGCCCGCCGGACCTTCGCCGATTCGCCGGGCCCCCCGCCCTTCACCGTCCTTTGCGGCTTCTCCGCCGGCGGCCACCTGGCCGCCTCGCTCGGGGTCCATTGGGACGACGAAACGGAATTCCCCGATCCCGGCGAGCGCCGGGCCCAGCGGCCGGACGGATTGATCCTGGCCTACCCGGTCATCAGCGGCGGCCCGCGCCGCCACGCGGACAGTTTTTCCCGCCTCCGGGCCGGCGACGGGGACCTAGGCTATTTTTCCCTCGAAAACCACGTCACTTCCGCCACCCCGCCGGCTTTCATCTGGCACACCGCGGCCGACGAACTGGTGCCGGTCGAGAATTCCCTCGTGTTCGCCGGGGCGCTGGGCGCGCGCGGCGTGCCGTTCGAGCTGCATGTCTATCCCTTCGGCGCGCACGGCCTGTCGCTGGCCACCCCCGAGGTGGAGCAGCCGGAAAAGGGACGTTTTTCCGATCCCCGGGTCGCGGGCTGGTTCGAACTTTCCCTCGCCTGGCTGGACCTGGCCTTGAAAAGGAAACGCGAAGGCGAATGAACCTCGATTTGACCGGACGCCGGGGCATCGTGACCGGGGCCTCCGGAGGCATCGGCCTCTCCATCGCCAACGCCCTGGCCGGGGCCGGGGCGACGGTGTTCGGCTTCAGCCGCTCGGGCAAGGTCAAGGACGGCGAACCCGCCTCGCATCCCGCCGTGCGGCATCTGGAGGTCGACGTCACCCGCTACCCCGCCCTGCCGGAAGCGATCTCCCGGGCCGCCCGGGACGGCCTGGACTTCCTGGTCAACAACGCCGGCGCCACCGTGAAACGGCGGGCCGAGGAGTTTCTCGACGAGGATTTCGACCGCATCCAAAACCTCAACGTCAAGAGCGTGTTCAAGCTGTCCTGCCTTTGCCACCCCCATCTCAAGGCCTCCCCGCGCCTGGGCCGCATAGTCAACATCACCTCGATGGCGGCGCATCTGGGTTTTTCCGAGGTCGTGCCCTACTGCGCCAGCAAGGGCGCGGTCCTGGCCATGACCCGGGGGCTGGCGGTGGAATGGGCCGGGGACAACATCACGGTGAATTCCATCGCCCCGGGCTGGTTCCCCTCCAACATGACGCGGCAGGTCATGAGCGAGGAGAGAAAGGCCAGGATTCTCGCCCGCATGCCGGTTCACAAGTTCGGCGACCCGGGCGATCTCGGTTCGCTGGCGGTTTTCCTCGTCTCGGACGCCGCCCGTTACATAACCGGCCAGGACTTCGCCGTCGACGGGGGCGCCCTGGCCTTCGGATTTTAAACCGGGAGCCTTCACCTCCGCCGGGCCGCCGCCGGCGCGGCGGGGGAAGGAGGACGCCCTCTTTCAGGCAAGGAATACGACCATGCCCCAATGGAACAGCCAAAAGGAAATGTTAACCCTGATGCGGGAAAAGCTCTACACCCCGGTGGTCGGCGACATCCTCGACGCCATGGGCCGCACCCGCCAGTTCCTGCCCCCGGAAATCCGCCCCCTGCGGGAGGGCATGAAACTCGCCGGCCGGGCCATGACCGTCCTGATGATCGACGTCTTCGGCCCGCAAAAAAAGCCGTTCGGCCTCTTGACCGAGGCGCTGGACCAATTGGGGGAGGATGAGATATACCTCGCCGCCGGGGGGACGAAACGCTGCGCCTACTGGGGGGAGCTCCTCACCGCCACCGCCCGTACCCGGGGGGCGGCCGGGGCGGTGGTCGACGGCTGGCACCGCGACACCCCCCAGGTCCTCGCCCAGAACTGGCCGGTGTTCAGCCGCGGCTGTTACGCCCAGGATTCGGGCGTCCGCACCCAGGTGGTCGATTTCCGCTGCCGGTTGGAAATCGGCCAGGCGGCCGTCGACGACGGCGACCTCGTCTTCGGCGACGTCGACGGGGTGCTGGTCATTCCCGCCGCCGTGGCGGAGGAGGCGCTGGAGAGGGCGCTGGAAAAGGCGGCCGGGGAAAAGGTGGTGCGCAAGGCCATCGAAAACGGCATGACCGCCACCGCCGCCTTCGCGAAATTCGGCATCCTGTGAGCGCCGGGACGGTTCCGGCGGCTTTCCGAATCGACGCCCGCGACAACGTGGCGACGGCGCTTTCCGATCTGCCCCCGGGGCGGGTCCGCCTGCTGGGCGAGGCGGCGGGGGAGGAAATAGAGGCGGCCGAACCGGTTCCCCGGGGGCACAAGCTGGCCTTGCGGGACATCGCGGCCGGCGGGGACGTCGTCAAATACGGCGTCCCCATAGGCCGGGCCTTCAAGCCGATTGCCCGGGGCGGCTGGGTGCATTTGCATTGCCTGGAAAGCAGGTTCGACGAAAAATCCAGCCAATTGGATCCGGCCACCGGGGTCTCGAGGGATACCCGCTATTGAGATTTCCGCCCCGGCCGGATCGGGAGGAACGATGCGCCCGAACGAACTTGTCTGGCGCGGCTACGCCAGAAAAAACGGGAAGAAGGGGGTTCGCGACAAACTCCTGGTGGTGCACACGGTGGAGTGCTCCTCCCACGTGGCCGGGAAAATCGCCGCCGCCGCCGGCGCCCGGGCGGAGGCGATCGGCTTCGCCGGCTGCGGCGACAACGCCTACGCGGTCCGCGTCCTCGCCTCGCTCGTCCGCCATCCCAACGTCGGCGCCGTGCTGGCGGTGGGGCTGGGGTGCGAATCCATCCAGGCGAAAAAACTGGCCGAGGCGGCGGCGGGGGAGGGAAAGGGGGCGGATTGGCTCGCCATCCAGGAGGCGGGGGGGACCCTAAAGGCGATTGAAAAGGGCGTCGCCTCGGCCAGGCGCCTGCTGGCCGCCCTTGACAACACCCCCCGGGTCGAGATGGGGCTGGCCGACCTGATCGTCGGCGGCGAATGCGGGGGCAGCGACTTCACCAGCGGCCTGGCCGGCAACGTGGTGGCGGGGCGATTTTTCGATTTGCTGGTCGACGCCGGGGGAACCGCCATATTCGAGGAGATTCTCGAGGCGATCGGCCTCCGCGATCTCCTGGCGGCGCGGGGGGCCGACGCGGAGGTCCGCCGGCGGCTTGGCGCCGTCTACGACAAGGCCCTGGCCTATTGCCGGGCGGTGCGGCAGTATTCCATCAGCCCCGGCAATTTCGCCGGCGGCCTGACGACCATCGAGGAGAAGAGCATGGGCGCGGTGATTAAAAGCGGCAACCGGCCCATACAGGGCGTCCTGAAGGTGGGCGTTCCCCCGCCCCGCCCCGGCCTGTGGCTGCTGGACACGACCCCGGATCCCCACTGGACGCGGTACGGCATCTCCAACCCGAACGACAACGAGGGCCTGACCGCCTTGATCGCCACCGGCTGCCACCTCGTCCTGTTCATCACCGGCCGGGGCAACGTGGTGGGAAACGCGGTGGCCCCGGTCGTCAAGGTCACCGGCAATTCGGCGACTTTCGCCGCGATGGGGGACGACATGGATTTCAACGCCGGGACCGTCCTTTCGGGGGAAACGAGCCTGGCCGAGGCGGCGGCCGGCCTCGCCCGCCTGGTCGCGGCGACCGCCGGGGGCGAACCGAGCAAGAGCGAGCTCCTGGGCCATTGCGAGTACCACATTCCCTACAAGTACCAGGACCCGGATCCAGGGCGTTCGGCCCCCGGGCGGGAGGAATGAAAAAAATGGAAACGAATCCCTTTTCCCTGGCCGGCAGGACCGCCCTGGTCACCGGCGGGGCGACCGGCCTGGGGTTCGCCATAAGCAAGTGCCTGTCCCGGGCCGGGGCGACGGTGGTCGCGGCCGGCACCAGGACGCCGGAGCAAGCCGCCGGCGACTTGGCCGGGCTGGGGCCGGGCGTCGCGTACCGGCGATTCGACGTCACCGACGCCGGCGGGGCGCGGGACTTCGTCGCCGGGGTGGGCGAGGAATTCGGAACGGTGACCATCCTGGTGAACAACGCCGGCGTCCATTGCAAAAAACCCATTGAGGAGATGACCCCGGAGGATTTTTCCCGCGTCCTCGAGGTGCACCTGGTCGGCGCCTTCGCCCTGACCCGGGCGGCGGTCCCGGCGATGAAGGCGAAGGGCGGCGGCAGCGTCATTTTCCAGGCCAGCCTGACCAGCTTCATCGGCCAGCCCTTCATCGCCGGCTACTCGGCCGCCAAGGCCGGGATTCTCGGCCTGGTTCACACCCTGGCCAGCGAATTGGGCGCCTCCGGGATTCGGGTCAACGCCATCGCGCCCGGCTGGATAGAGACCCCCATGTTCCACCAGGCGACCGACAACGACGCCCCGCGGCTGGCGAAGATCCTCGGCCGCATTCCCATGAAAAAAACCGGCCGGCCCGACGACGTCGGCATGGCCGCCGTCTTCCTTGCCGGCGAAGCGGCCAAATACATCAACGGCGTCTGCCTCCCGGTCGACGGCGGCGCCCTCATCGGATTTTGAGCCACGTCCCGGGAAGGATTGGCCGGGACGGCGTTTAACGACGCCCACCAATGGACTAGCCCGGGGAGCATCGCCATGCCCGACCGTTTTTCCGAGGAACTGCTGCTCACCAACCGGACCGGCGGGCGCCTGTATCGCGAATACGCCCAACATTTGCCGATCATTGATTTTCATTGCCACCTGCTTCCCCGGGAGATCCGGGAAAACCGGGTTTTCTCCGATCTGGGCGAAATATGGCTCGGCCGCGACCATTACAAATGGCGGGCCATGCGCGCCTTCGGCATCGACGAGAAATACATCACCGGCGACGCCGATTATCACGGGAAATACCTGGCCTTCGCCAAAATCCTCCCGGAATTGATCGGCAATCCCCTCTACATCTGGTGCGCGCTCGAGTTGAAGCGCTATTTCGACATAGACGAGCCGCTGTCGGCCGCCAACGCGGAGGATATCTACCGGCGGACGCGGGACGCGATCGCCAGGGAAGGCATCACTCCCCGCTGGTGCATGGAACGATCCAACGTCGAGATCGTCTGTACCACGGACGACCCAATCGACCCGCTGGAACACCACCTCGCCTTCCGCGAGGACGGGAGCGCCCGCCCCCGGGTGCTTCCCGCCTTCCGCCCCGACAAGAGCCTGTACTGCGAAAAGGCGCACTTCCCCGGCTATGTCGGGGAATTGGCGGAAGCGGCCGGCCTGCCGATTGCCGGTTTCGCCGATCTGATCGCCGCCCTGGAGCGGCGGCTGCAATTCTTCAAAACCTTCGGCACCGCCGTCTCCGATCACGGCATTGAGGAATTCGTCTGGCGCGAAGCCGCCCCGGAGGAGGTGGACGGAATTTTCAAAAAGGCGCGGAGCGGCGCCCGGCCGACCGGGGAGGAAATCGCGAAATACCGCTCCGCCTTCCTGGCGGCCCTGGGCGGGCTGTATCACCGCCACGGCTTCGTCATGCAACTGCACATCGGCACCTACCAGGACGCGAACCGCCGGGGCGTTCGGGAAGTCGGCGCCGCCCGCGGCTTCGACTGCGCCGACGACTCCACCTCGGTCAAGAGCGTCGGCGGCCTGCTCAACCGCTTGAACGAGGCCGGAACCCTGCCCAAAACCCTTCTCTATCCGCTGGATCCCGGCAAAATGGAAACTTTCGCCGTTTTGGCGGGAGGCTTTTGCGGCGGCGGAGAGCGCGGCCTGGTGCAGCTGGGCGCGCCCTGGTGGTTCAACGACCAGACCTACGGGATCCGGCGCCAGTTCGAGGCGGCGGGCAGCCTGTATCCCCCCGCCCTTTCCGTCGGCATGATCACCGACAGCCGGAGCTTTTTCAGTTACCCGCGGCACGAGCTGTATCGGCGCGTTTTGTGCGACTGGCTGGGATCCCTGGTGGAAAGGGGCGAATACTTCTCGGGCGAGGGGGCGCTCAAGGCGATAATCGAAAACATGTGCCATGGCAACGCCAAGGCTTATTTCGGCTTCGGCGGGCGCTGAAAGGCGGGGCGGTTATGATCGTCAAAAAATTCGAGACCTGGTGGTTGAAGCGGGACAAATCGCTTTTCGACGCGGAGCGGACCGGCGGGAGCGCCATGGGCTGGGACGTCGTCGCGCTCAAGCTTACCGCCGACAACGGCGTCGAGGGGGTGGCCACGGCCCTGGCCGCCCGTTCCGGCGCGGTCGCCGAGGCGTACCTCCACGACAACATCGCCCCGGTCGTGGTGGGCCGATCCGCCCATGATCGGGAAAAAATATGGCACGAATTCTGGAACATCGATCGCCACCTGGCCTTTTTCCCGGTCTACCTTCCCGGCCCGGTCGACGCCGCCCTGTGGGACATGGCGGCGAAGGCCGCCGGCTTGCCGCTCTACAAATATCTCGGCGCCTACCGGACCAAACTGCCGGTCTACGCCAGCGGCCTGTTCCACGCCACCCCGGAGGAATACGTCGACGAGGCGCTCCACTACCGGGCGCGGGGCATAAAATGCTACAAGGCGAACCCGCCCGGGCCTTGCCGGCTCGACATGGAGATCCATCGCCGGCTGCGCGAGGCGGTCGGCCCCGGCATGCTGCTGATGAGCGATCCGGTGGCGGAATACACCCTTGAGGAAGCCATCCGGGTCGGCCGGGATCTGGAAAAATTGGATTACCTCTGGCTGGAGGAGCCCTTCCGCGACTTCGAATTGGAGAAGTACGCCCAATTGTGCGCCGCCCTCGATCTCCCCGTCGCCGCCACGGAAACCACGCGCGGCTGCCATTGGGGCGTCGCCCAGTCCATCGCCCGAAAGGCGGCCGACATAGTGCGCGCCGACGTTTCCTGGAAATGCGGGGTGACCGGCGCCATGAAAATCGCCCGCCTCGCCGAGAGCTTCGGCCTGCGCTGCGAAATCCACACCACCACCATGAACTACATGGACATGGCCAACCTGCACGTTTCCTGCGCCATCCGCAATTGCGAATGGTTCGAATACTTCGTGCCCGAGGAGGATTTCCGGTTTCCCATGCGCGGCCTTCTGCCGATCGACGCCGACGGCATGATCACCGTTCCGGAAAATCCGGGGATAGGCGCCGAAATCGATTGGGATTTGGTCGACAAATGCTGCGTTTCCCATCGGGAGGCGACGGCCTGACCCCTCTCCTTCCGGGGATTTTTGAATTTTTCCCCGGCGTTCGATCAAGGCGGCGGCCGCGGGCAAGGACGTTTTAGTCGATTTGAGGACGCGAATCAATCGCCGCCGCCTCAATGCCGGCTGTCCATTAGCGCATCGGCGTCAAGGCCGACTCCTTGAAGCGGAAACCCCAGCCCGGCTCCTCCCGGGGGTAGGCGTAGCCGTCCTCTATCCGCATCCGGTTGTCGATGATGCCGTCTATCCAATCGAAGGATTCGACCCCGTAGGCGTTGGGGAGCGTGCAGAGGAGGGGGACGTCATAGTCGCGGTAGTAATGGGGCAGGACCGGGATATGATAGGCGTTGGCGAGGCTGGCCGAGTCCAGCCAGGCCTCGACTCCCCCGATTCGGATAAGATCCGGCTGCCAGAGATCGATGGCGTTGCGGGCGATGAGGGCCTTCAGGGGCTCGAGATCGTACTCCCGTTCGCCGGTGGCGAGGCTGACCCCGCTTTTTTCGCGCAAGTACTTGTAACCGTCGTAATTGGCGTGATCTATGGGTTCCTCGAACCAGCGGATGCCGAGATTAAGCCGGCTCGCCCGCTCGGCCAGTTCCCGGGCCGCCGCCAACTCCAGCCCCTGGTTGGCGTCCATCATGATGCCGACGTTGTCGCCGACCGCCTCGCGGACCAGGCGCAGCCGCTCGAGGTCGGCCGCGACCCCGCCGGGCGAGCCGACCTTGATCTTGACCGAGCGGAAACCCCGCTTTTTGTAATCGGTCACCTCCTCGATCAACTCGGCGTCGGAGTAGGACAGCCAGCCGCCCGAGCCGTAGACCGGAACGCGGCCGGCATTGGCGCCCAACAGCTTCCAGACCGGCTGGCCGAGGGTCCGGCCCCAGGCGTCCCACATGGCGACGTTGACGACCGCCGCCGCGCATTTCTGCGGGCCGTTTTGGCCGAAATATTCGTTCTCGCGATAGATGTCCTCGCGGTACTTGACCGTCTGCCAAGCCTGGTAGCCTTTGGCGAAGGCGCAGGCGTCCCGCAGGGCGCCCCGGATCGCCTCGGGCGAATAGTGGAAGGAAAGGAGATAGCCTTGTCCCGCCGCCCCGCCGGCGAGTTCAAGTTCGACGATGAAAAAGGCGATTTCGGGAATGCTGTGGGTGGCGTCCGCGATGGGCCTGGACAATTTGCTCACCGCGCGGAAGGGCGTAGCCCGGGTGACAGCCGCATTCATTCGAATGGCCTCCCGCAAGAGGATTCGATACAGTTCACTTGACATTTGATCATTCCCATACAATAATAGCCAAAATGACGAGAAAACTGGTGGCCATAAGTGAAGCGGCAAAGGTGTTGGGTGTATCTGTCGTGACGCTGCG
>JAISYL010000180.1 GCA_031269935.1 Planctomycetota bacterium | reverse complement strand
CGTCCGGTTCGGCAACCGATTCGTTACGGGATTCATTGGCCTCCCAGGGTTATAACGTTGCGGTTTTGAGTGACGGCATTCTCGCCAACCTTCTCGACTGGCAGGCTGGGAGCCCAGGGACCTCCTATTTCACCAGCGACGCGGCCGGAACCGCCACCCAGGAATTGTTCAATTTTACCGTTGGAGGAACTCCCAGTTCCGCCGCCGCCGCCACCGGCATCCTGAACGCCCTGAACGGCAATCTGGTGGGCAATTTCGGCGCCGTCAACGCCAATACCGCCCTGTCTGCCATAAACATCGTCACCGACATCGGTCTGAACAACATCCAGACATACGGCCTGATCCAGGAAAAAATCGGATCCGGCAGCGCCTTGGCCTCCGCCGTCCTGAACCAAAAGTATCTAAACCGGTTCTGGGTCCGGGGATTCGGCCTCTGGGAAGACGCCGACGCCAGCGGCGGGCGCCCGGGCTACGACATCAATACCTACGGCCTCATCACCGGCATCGACCACGCCTTCGGTCCGGTCATCGCCGGCGCCTCGTTCGGATACGCCAAGGGGAATTACAAAGACGCGGCGGCCCAATGGCACGGCTCCGACATCGACTCCTACGCCTTCAATCTTTACGGCACCTATGTCCACTGTTCCGGCCTGTTCGCCTCCATCCTGGGCGGCTATACCTTCTCGGACAACGATGTCAGCGAAACCTATCAGGTGGGCAACGCCTGGGCCGGAAATTGGCGGGAAGACTTCAATAGCCATACCTGGTACGTCAGCGGCAAGCTGGGCGTGAATTACCGCCCGGCCGCCAATTTCACCCTTACCCCCTCGGCCGGAATAGGCTACCTGTACACCCGGGCCTCCAGCCACGGCGGCTACCTGGGCGGGACGAAGATACTTGATATCGGAAAGGCCGATCAGGGGTCGGGAATCCTCCCGATCGATCTGGCCGCCTCCTATCGGGCGGACTTGGGCGGGGATTCCAGCCTCGGGCTGAACGCCAAGGCCGGCTATGTGTACAGCTTCAAGGACGACGCCATCGAGGGCACCGCCCTTCTGACCGGCGTCGCCGCGAATGCCAGGCCGCTCCAGACCCGGGGCCGCAAGACCGGCCACCACGCCCTCCGCCTCGGGGCCGGGATCGACTACCGGGCCGGCTGTTTCGACATCGGGGTGAATTACGAATACTACGCAAAGAAACAGTACGACGCCCATCGTCTGCAGGCCACGGTCGGCGTCAGCTTCTGACCGAAAGGCAACAAGGCGATTCAACGCGTTTGCCGCCTCCTCGTCAAGCGCGTCTCCCGCCTCCCGCCGGAAGCTATCCGCTTCCGGCGGGAGGTTTTTTCAAGCGGGTGTTATTGGATGTCGAATGGTCCGGACAGACCCTTGCGGGCGTGTTCCCCCCGGGATCCACGACCCGGCGGGGCGGGCCTATTTTTCCGGCGGCTTGTTCCGGGGGGGCGGCTTCGCCGGCCCGGCCGGCGGCGGGGCAAGAGGGGCCCGGCCGCCCGAAAGCTTGTTCAGGGCCGAGGATCGGGCGGCGGCCCCGCCCTTCAGGAGGCTGCCCAGGTTCCCGATCGCGCCCTGATCCCGGGCGGCGGCGATGTTCTCGGCCTGGATGGCGTCGTAGATTTCCTTGCGGTGCACCGAAACGTCCCGGGGCGCCCTGATCCCCAGGCGAACCGCGTCCCCCCGGACGTCGACGATGGTAATCTCCACATCGTCCCCGATCATGATGGTTTCGTCCTTGCGGCGGCTAAGCACCAGCATGGCCGGCCTCCTCGCCGCCGGGCGACGGCTCCCCGGCCTCCCGGCCGGGATCCTTGAAAAGACGGTAGCGGGTGCTGTATTGGGGATTCACCACCACGACCTGGATGCCCAGCCGGGTTTCGGTGTTCATCACCAGCGGCCCCAACAGGTTGGCCGTGGCCTCGGCGGGATTCCTGGGAATGACCAGGATGAGGCAGACCACCGCGTCCCCGGGGTCTTTCAGCTTGAGAAGCTGGCTTTCCTTTTCCCCGATGACTATTTCGTAGGAGGGGACGATGATGTTGGCTTCGCAGATGACGAAGGCAAGTTCCGGCCGATCGCAGGACTGAAGCCATTTGAAGATGCCGTCGTCCGAACATTCGAACATGACGAAACGGGTGGCCTCCCGGAATCCGATCACCCCTTCCGGAAAGACGAGGAGCGATTCGTCCGGAACCACTTTGTCGCCAAAACGGCTGGTTTTTACAATCATGGCGGCCTCCCATCCCCATCCCCGGCCCCGGGAGCCCGTTTCTCCGGCGCCGGCGGACGGGAACGGCGATCATTTCCACCGGAAACAGGCCCGCTATTCATCCGGATCCTCCCCGGAACCCGGCAAGGCGTCCAAATCCAGGGGACGCCAGGCGGGATCGTCCTCCGGATCCGCGAATTCCCCGATCCCGGCGATGTCCTCCTCCACCCGCCGGCGGGCCTCCTCGAACCGGTCGATTTTTCCGGGCGGCCGGATCGGGACGGGGGCGACCGCCTCGGCCGGCGGCAAATTGGGATTGACGTCGGTCAGGCGGGCCTCGCGAATCAGGCGGCTGATGCGTTCGGCCGTCTCCGGGGAGGAGTCGAGTTCGAAAAAAATTTCCGGACTCGCCTTCAGCCCCAGCGGCCGGCCGATAAGCCACCGCAGCCGGGGAGCGTTTTGCTCCAGCAGTTCCATGACCCGGCGGCGATCCTCGTCGCCGCCCCAGACGGATACCTTGACCCGGGCGCTGCGGAAGTCGGGGGAAACCCGGCAGCCGGTGATGGTGAGGAATCCCAGGTCGGCGTTCTTCAACTGGCGGAAGGCGTCCACCAGTTCCTGGATCACCCGCTTGCCGACCCGTTCCTGGCGCCTGCTTGGCATCAGAGCTTCCTGGCTATTTCCTCGATGGAGAAGGCTTCGATGACGTCGCCCTTCTCGATGCCGTCGTAGCCGCCGATTTTCACGCCGCATTCGAATCCGGACTTGACTTCCCGGACGTCGTCCTTGATCCGCCTGAGGCTCTGGATGGTCCCCTCGTAAATCACGACCTGGTTGCGGAACAGGCGGATGCGGTTGGTCCGCTGGATCTGGCCGTCCAGGACGTAGCAGCCGGCGATGGCCCCCACCTTGGAGGAGCGGAACACCTGGCGGATCTCGACGTGCCCCTGCACCACCTCCCTCTCCTCCGGCGGCAACAGGCCCTCCAGGGCCGCCCGCATGTCCTCGATGAGGCGGTAAATCACGTGGTAGACCCGGATTTGGACCCCCAGGCTGGCGGCGGCGCTCCTGGCCTGGCTTTCCGAACCGACATGGAATCCGAGGATCAGGGCGTCCGAGGCGTCGGCCAGGATGACGTCGGCGTGGTTTACGCCCCCGACCGCGGCATGGATGATGTTTATCCCCACCTCGGGCGTCGCCATCTCCCGGAGGGTCTTCTCTATGACTTCCAGGGACCCAACCACGTCGGCCTTGACGATGACGGACAACTCCCGCTTGCCGGAGCCGGCCAGGTGGCTGGTCAGGTTTTCCAGGGTGACGTGCCGCCTCTTGGCTATGGAGGCGGCGCGCGCCTCCCGCTCCCGGCGTTCGGCGATGGCCCTGGCCTTCAGGAGGTCGGAAAGGATGAAGAACTTGTCGCCGGCTTCCGGAACCGCGGAAAGGCCAGACACCCGAATCGGCATCCCGGGGCCGGCCGATTCGATGGGGTGGCCGAATTCGTCGAACATGAAGCGGATTTTCCCGTAGCCGTTGGAACAGAGGATGACGTCGCCGACTTGCAGGGTGCCGTCGCCGACCAGGAGGGTGGCCACCACCCCCTGGCCCTCCGACATCCTGGCCTCGACCACGAACCCCGTGGCCGGCCGGTCCGGATTGGCCCGCAGTTCCAGCAACTCGGCCTCCAGGAGGATGCGCTCCACCAGTTCGTCGATTCCCTGCCGGGTGTGGGCCGAGACGTTGATCATGCCCACCCGGCCCCCCCATTCCTCCGGAAGCAGGTTCAGCCGGTTGGCCAGCTCCTGCCGCACCCGGTCGGGGTTGGCGGCCGGCATGTCGCACTTGTTGATGGCTATGACCACCGGAACCCCGGCGTTCCGGGCGTGGGCGGCGGCCTCCTCCGTCTGGGGCATGACCCCGTCGTCGGCCGCCACCACCAGGACGGCGATGTCGGTGAGATTGGCGCCGCGCGCCCGCATGGCGGAAAACGCCTCGTGGCCAGGGGTGTCGAGGAAGGTGACCCGTTTGCCGTTCTTCACCACCGAATAGGCGCCGATGTGCTGGGTGATCCCCCCGTGCTCCCCGTCCACCACCCTGGTGTTCCGGATGGCGTCCAGGAGGCTGGTCTTGCCGTGATCGACATGGCCCATGAAAGTGACCACCGGCGGGCGTTCGAACTGCTCCCCTTCGCTGGCCTCCAGCGTCTGCCGGCGCTCCTCCTCGGCCAGATTTTCCTCCAGATCGTCCTCGTTGTCCCAATCCAGGGGGATGCCGAATTTTTCCGCGATTTTCCCGATGTCGTCCTCGGAAAGGATGTCGTTGACCTGGGCCATCCCGCCCTGGGAAAGGAGGAACGCCAGTATTTCCTGGAGCTTCACGCCCAGGGCGACCGAGAGGTCGCGGACGGTCATGCCGAGGCGGACCACGGCGGCCTGGCCCGGGACGCGGGGAATGGGCCGGACGGCGCGGCGGGTATGGTGGGAACGCCTTCCCGCCATCCGCCGCTGGCGGCCTCTCCGGCCGGAGCGGCGCCGGCCGGCGCCGGCGAGGGAGCGGGTGAATTCGCTGTCGATTTCGATAAAGCCGGCCGGCAATTCGTTGGTTATGCGCTTGGATTTGAAATCGGCCCGCTTGTGCTTGAAGCCGGCGCCCATCCGGTCGATCGAACTCTCGGCCGATACGATGTCGACCTTGTCCGGCCCGGCCTCGGCCGGAATCTCCGGGGCCTCGATCGCCTCGGGCGGCAACGGTTCGGAAAAATCCTCCTCCCCTCCCGCCAACTCCTCCATCTCCCACCCCCGGCTGGGCCGGGAACGCTTGGCCAGGCGCGCCTTCTTTTCGGTCAGGTCCCGATCCTCGCCCTCCTGGCCGGGGCGTACCCGGGTTTTGACCCGGCGTTGGGGGATCGGCTTGCCGGCAGGGTCGGTTTCCGGCCCGGCCGCCGCCGCTCCCCGGCCGGCGGCCGGGCGCGGGGCCGTCCCGGCTGGCGGCTGCCGATCCCGTCCCCCCCTGGCGCCGGGGCGCGGGCGCTCCTCGGCCTCGCCCGCCCGCCCGCTCCCGGGCTGCCTGGCGTTCCTTTTGATGGCGGCTATGGTTTCCGGCGAAGCCCGGCCGACCGCCGCGGTGCCGCGAACGGTCACTCCCACCCGCTTGAGGGGCGGCGCCGGCGGCTTGGCGGCCGGGGCCGCCCGCCTCTCCGGCTTCTCCGGCTCGGGTTCGGCCGCCGCCGGAGCGGGCGGGGCGGGGGGGGGCGCCGGGCGAACCTCGGGGGGCGGGGCGGGGGGACCGGAATCCCCGGACTCCGGGGGTTCCGGCGCGACCGCCTTTTTCGCCCCCCGGGCCGGCGAATCCGGCGCCTCCCCCGGAGGGGGCGGAGGTTCCTTTTCCGGGTGACGGGCGGGGGACGGCGCCTTGACCAGAATCCTTTTTTTCCTGGCCGGCCTGGCCTTGTTGTCCAGCGGAGGCGGCGTCCAGCCCTTGGCGGCCTGTCCGGCGACCCACTTTTCGACTCCGCCGTCGATGACGGTCAGCGTATCCCGCACGTCGAAGCCGTTCGCCTGCACGGCGGTAAGGAGATCCTGCTGGTTGTACCCGTGTTTTTTCGCCAGTTCGTGTAACCGCATCTAGTGTTCCCCGACCCTGCCGCCGGCAGGCGCGCCCCCGGCCGATCCCGCCGGCGCCGCCACTCGGAAAGCGCCGCCGGAATCGGCAATTTGTCAACCATCCCCTTGAACCGCCAGTGGCCTGAAAAGGCTAATCCCGCGAACGCGGGAGCCCGTGTGCGCCGCGGCCGGCCTCCAATGCCTTCGGTGAATTCGCTTTCCCGGAGGCGGAAGCCGGATTGACCGGGGCGCTAGCCGTCCACCCCGACCGGAGGGGCGGGCGCTTCCGCCGCCGGCTGGCCGGCGGCCTTCCTTTCCTTGGCCTCGGAAAGTTCCCGGGCGTCCGCCTCCAGGCGCAGTTTGTAGCCGTCCATCGCGAAATTATAGATTTCCTGGGCTTTCTTCTCTCCGATTCCCTTGATTTCCAGGAGCCGGTCGATGCCGAGCTCCATGATGTCGTGGAACGACTCGAATCCGGCCAGCAGCAGGTTGTTGATGGTCGCCTCGCCCACGCCCGGCAGGGAGGCGATTTCCAGCCGGCCCTTTTCCCGCCAGACGCTGTGCTGGTTCACGGTCATGATGTCCAGGTTCCAGCCGGTGAGGCGGGAGGAAAGCCTGACGTTCTGGCCTTTCCGGCCGATGGCCAGGGACAGTTGATCGTCGGGAACGATGACCCGGGCCCGCTGGTTGTTCTGGTCGAACTCGATGTGATCGATTTCCGAGGGCGAGAGGGCGTTGCGGATGAAGAGCTCGGGGGCTTCGCTCCAGCGGACGATGTCGATTTTCTCCCCGCCCAGCTCCTCGACGATGTTGCGGATGCGGCTGCCCCGGATGCCCACGCAGGCCCCGACCGCGTCGACCCGGCTGTCGGAGCTGACGACGGCTATCTTGGTGCGGTAGCCGGGCTCGCGGACCAGGCACTTGATCTCCACGATGTGCTCGTATATTTCCGGCACCTCCAGCTCGAAAAGCTCCCGCACCAGATCGGGATGGGTGCGGGAAAGGAGGATTATGACCTTGTTCCCCTTTTTCCTGACCTGGGTGACATAGGCGCGGATGCGCTCGTTCGGGCGGTAGTTTTCGGAGGGGATTTGCTCCTGGCGGGGGAGGATCCCGTCGGACTTGCCGATGTTGCAAATCACGGTGCCGCGTTCAATCCTCTGGATCATGCCGTTGACGATGGTGCCCACCCGGGCGATGAATTCCTCGTACACCACGTCGGATTCGGCCTCGCGGATGCGCTGAATCATCACTTGCCGGGCGGTTTGGGCGGCGATGCGCCCGAAAGCCGCCGGGTCCATCTCCTCGAAGGGGATGTCCCCGTCCATAAGCCGGATTACCCCGGTGTTCCGGTCGATGCGGACGCGCAATTCCTCGATGTTGGGGTAGCGCTTGCGGGCCGCCGAAACCAGGGCGGTTTCTATGGATTCGAAAAGCTGTTCGCGGTCGATTCCCTTTTCCCGGTGCAGACTGTCGATATGCCTGATGAATTCCTCTTGCACTTTCATGGAACCTTGCCCTTGTTTGGCGGAAAATCGAAACGGCGCCGGCCCGTCGCCTCCGGCCGGCCCCGCAAAAAATAAGGAGCGGGCATCACCCGCTCCCACATCGATACCAGGCGCGTATCGGGCAGGATGTCGCGGTCGAGACGACCCGCGGCCGGAACCCAGCCACCCGGCCAAGCATATCTTCCCCGGAAGCGCGCGCCTGTCAAGAAAAAAGCCCGGCGGACCGCGGGGGGTAAAAAGCTTGCCCCTTTCCCTCCCTCCCCGTATAATGGAAGCTTCCGGATTCATGGATTTCAAACCCTTCCCCGGAGCGGACGATGTCGGCGAAAATTTTAGCGCTGCCGCTGGCGATCTGGATGCTGTCGGCCAATCCCCCCGCCGCCGCCGACCCCGGGAAATTCTCCGGCGACATCCTGATCGGGGCCACCCTTCCCATGACCGGCGACTTCTGGCATTACGGCCAATCGGCCTATTACGGCGTCGTCACCCGGATTCGGCTTCTCAACGAAGGGGGGGGCGTCAACGGCAAGCGCCTGGTGCTGGAATGGCGGGACAACCAGAGCGACTCCGGCAAGGCCATCCGGGACGTCGAGGAACTGGGGGAGAAACACCGGGTTTCGGCCATCATCGGCCCCCTGTTCTCCGATTCGGTGATTGCGATCAATCCCGCGATCGAGCGCCTGGGGATACCCCTCGTAACCCCGCTGGGCGCCGTCGACGACATCGCGGTCAGGTTTGACTGGGTCTTCCGGGTAAGCTCCGGCAATTCCGCCCAGGCCAGGGCCATGGTCCAGTTCCAGATGGAAAAATACGGGGCCAGGACCTGCGGGATAATCTATGATCAGAAGCACGCCTTCAGCATCGAACTAGCCCGCCTGTTCGGGGGAATCTTCACCGCCCGGGGGGGGAAGGTGCTGGGGGCCGTCGGCTTCGCCGGCTTGGATGATCGGCCCGACTACGCCACTTCCCTCCGCCTGATCGCCGACAAAAAGCCGGATTTCATTTTCGCCGCCTGCTACGCGAACGAGGCGGTGGAATTGATCCACGCCAGCAAGGGACTGGGCGTCGACATCCGTTTCGCGGGCCCGGAAGTGTGGGACAACGAACTCCTCTTCATCGGTGCCGGAACCAAGTTGGCGGGAACGGCCCTGGTCAGTTGCCTTTACGAGGCGTCCCTGCGCTACCGGCCATTCCAGACCTTCATGGAACAAATCCGCCAGGCCGGGATGGACGAGCCCGACGCCCAGGCGGCCAGCGCCTACGATGCCGTCTCGCTCCTGGCGGCGGCCATGACGGCGGCCAAGAACGAATCTCCCAAGGATGTACACCGCGCCCTCCTGGGCATCCGCAACTTGAACCTGGCCACCGGGAGGACCAGCATCGACGCCAATCACAACGCCGTCAAGCCGGTGCTGATTCGGGTGGTGGAAAGGCGGGAGGACCGCCTGATTCCGGTTTACGCCGAGCGTTACGATCCTTAGTGGATTTTGAAAGTCAACCGGCAAGGAGGAATAAAATGCGGGAAATCCCATTCTGTTTCGGCAAATTGATTTCCATCTTCGCTCTGGGACTCGCCCTGCTGTTCCCGGTCGGGGCGGCCGGCCGGGCCGGAACCCCCCCGGTCCCGGCGGGCTGGCGCTCCGGCATCGGCCTGTCATGGCTGGCCGATCCCTACGCCGCGGCCGACGAGGCGGCGGGCGAGGCCAAGGCCGGCCTGGGCGGCGGGGAGGCGAAATTCGTTTTCGCCGGAGCCGCCAATCCCCAGGTGGTTCCGGAATTAATCGAAGGGCTGAAAAAGCATTTTCCCGCCGAAATCATTTACGGCTGCCAGGTGTCCAGCCCCCTGGTGGCGGAGAGCAACTTCCCGGACGAAAAAAGCATCGACATCCAGGCGGGAGTCCAAGTGTGGGCGCTGGGGGGGGAGGCGGTGGAGGTGGGGATTTTCACGGTGTCCACCGAGCTGGACGTCGACAACCCCTATGAGGAGGCCGGGATTGAACTGGGCCGGGAAGTCCGGCCTTTCATCGAGGGACTGAAAACCCCGGGGCGGTTGATTTTCACCTTCGGCGATCAGTACAACGGCAGCAACAAGGATTTCGTCAACGGCCTGAACCAGGGCCTGGGGAAGATTTACCCCCTGGTCGGCGGCGCCGCCGGCAATCAAACCGCCCTGGAAATCATCCGGGGGGAAATCCAGGACTCCATGGACGTGGCGGTGGTGATCGGCGGCCCCTTCCGGCTGGGCCAAACCCTGTCGGGCGGCACCCACACCCCGGAAACCGCCGACATGGTCATGGCGGAGGCGGTGGCCCAGGGCGGGGGGGCGGCGCCTTTCTTCGCCATGCTGTTCAACTGCCGCCGGAGGCGGCAGGGAATGATTGAGCATCGGCAACTGGCCGAGGAACTCGACCACATCCGCCGGCGGCTTCCCGGGATCGAATTCTTCGGCTTTTACGGCCCGGGGGAGGTGGGTTCGGATCGGCCGGGCGAGCCGGCCCGGGGAGTGGGGTTCACGGTGACGACGGCGGTGTTTTTCCCGGCCGGGTGAAGCCGCCCCGGTCCGTCCGGCCGGGGGGCGAAAGCGCAGGCCGGCGCCCCGCAGCCGGCGCAGGAGCCGGGGCCGCAGGCGGAGGTGGGGACGGCGGCGGCGGCGCGTTCCCATTCGCGGCGGAAAAACGGCTTTCCTAGGCCGCAGTCGATGTGATCCCAGGGAAGGGGCGCCTCGCCATCGAGGGTCCGGGCGGCCAAATCGTCGGGGGACAGGCCGTGGAGCGCGAAAGCGTCCCGCCAGAGGCCGGGGCGAAAATGCTCGCTCCAGGCGTCCAGCCGGGCGCCCGCCCGCCAAGCCGCGAGGATGACCCGGCCCAGCCGGCGATCCCCCCGCGAAAAGGCCGCCTCCAGCAGGGAGACTTCGGCGTCGTGGCCGTGGAAGGCCGCCAGCCTCCGGTCCAGCCGGCCGGCCAGGAGGCGCTGCTTGGCTTTCCAGGCTTCCCTGCCCGCCGCCCCCAGCCATTGGAAGGCGGTGAAAGGCTTGGGGACGAAATTGCCGACCGAGACATGGATCGCCGGCCCGCCCCCCTTGCCCCGCCCGCCGCCCCGCCGGCGGGCGGCGGCGTGGGCCAGTTCGGCGATGGCCAGGACGTCGGCCTCCGTTTCGGTCGGCAGGCCGATCATGAAATAAAGCTTGATTTGCCGCCAATGGCGGCGGAAGGCCTCGTCGGCGCCGGCCAGGAGATCCTCGTTCCCGACGTTCTTGTTGATGACGGCGCGCAGGCGGTCGCTGCCGGCTTCGGGCGCCACGGTCAGGCCGGAGCGGCGGACCGTGGCCAGGCGGGCGGGCAGGCCCGAGAGAGCCTGGTCCATCCTCAGGCTGGGGAGGGACAGCCCGATCCCCCGGGGCGCCAATTCCCGGTCCAGGATTTCCAGCAATTCGTCGAACCGGGGATGGTTGGAGGAGCTGAGGCTGAGGAGGCCCACCTCGTCGTAGCCGCTGGCGGCCAGGCAGTCGCGGGCGGCGGCGAGCAGGGTTTCCGGGGTTCTGGCCCGCAACGGGCGGGTGGCGTAGCCGGCCTGGCAGAAGCGGCAGCCGTGGGGACAGCCGCGCATGATTTCCAGGGTGACCCGCTCGTGGACGGTTTCATGGACCGGAACCACCGGCCGCCGAACCTGGGGGGCGGCCTCCAGGTCGGCGATTAGCCGGCGCCGGATCGGCAGGGGCGCCTCCTCCGCCAGGCTTCCGGCGACGATCACCTCCCCCCCGGGCGACACCCCGGTTTCGTAGAGTTCCGGAACATACACCCCCTCCACCCGGGCGGCCAGTTCCCGAAGCGTTTTTCGCCGATCTTCCCCCCTCAGGGGAAGGCGGCGGCGGACGATCGCCAGCAATTCCGGCAGCGCCTCCTCGGCCTCCCCGATCACGAAGGCGTCGATGAAATCGGAAAGCGGTTCCGGATTGAGACAGCCGCCGCCGCCGGCGATCACCAGGGGGGCGCCGGTGTTTTCCCGGGCGAAACGGGTGAGGGGAACGCCGCCCAGGTCGAGAATGGTCAGGATGGAGGAGGCGGCCAGTTCGTAGCAGACGGAAAAGCCGATCACCTGGCATTCGGACAGGGGGGTGAAGGTTTCCAGGGTGGCCAGCCGCCTTCCGGCCGCCCGGAGTTCCCGCTCCATGTCGGGAAAGGGGGCGAACACCCTTTCCGCCGCCACCCCCTCCAGGCCGTTGGCTATTTCGTAAAGGATGCGCAGGCCATGGTGGCTCATGCCCACGGCGTAGACGTCGGGGAAGGCCAGGGCCAGGCGCAATTCCGCCCGCGGCTTGACGATCTGGTTGGGTTCGCCCCCGGCATATTGGCCCGGGCCCCGCACCCGGGCAAGCGCCGGGGCCAAGCCGGCCAGGGAATCGGTGTCCACGCTTGCCTCCCGGCTTCCCCGGCCCCGCCGCCGGGTTTCCTGGTTCCCAAGCCTTTAGCTTACGCCCGGCGGCCGGGCAAAGCCACTTTTTTCCGGGGGGGCGGCCGCATGCGGCATTGGCTGGAAGCCGGGCGGGAGGAATTGCGGGACTGGCTCCGGGCGGCCGGGCAGCCGGCCTACCGGGCGGACCAGGTGTTCCACTGGCTGCACCGGCGAAGGGCGGCCGAAGCGGGGGAAATGGCGAATTTGCCGGCGGCGCTACGCCGCCGGCTGGCCGGGGAGGGCGTCATCCGCGGACTGGACGAACTCGGCCGGCGCGCGACCGCCGACGGCCTGACCCGGAAGCTGCTTTTCGCCGCCCCCGACCGGGCCCGGCTGGAAAGCGTCCTGATTCTGGAAAAAAGGGGTTCCCGCCGCACCCTCTGCCTGTCCTGCATGTCCGGCTGTCCCCTGGCCTGCCGCTTTTGCGCCAGCGGCCGGCTGGGATTCGTCCGGGATCTTTCGGCCGGGGAGATCCTTGAACAAGCCTATCGCCTGGACGCCCTGGCCCGGGAGACCGGGGAGAACGGCGCCAGCCATGTGGTTTTCATGGGCATGGGCGAGCCCCTGCTCAATTTCGGGGCGGTCCTCGCCGCCCTGGATCGCCTGATCGATTCCGAGGGGTTGGGGCTTTCCGGGCGGCACGCGACCATTTCCACGATCGGGGTCACGGAAGGCATTCTCCGGCTGGCCGAATCCGGGCGGAACTGCCGGCTGGCCCTGTCGCTGCATGCCCCGGAACGGCGCCTCCGGGAACGATTGCTGCCGGCGACCCGGCGCTGGCCGCTCCCCGGGGTGCTGGCCGCCCTGGACGCCTTCGCCTCCGGCCGGAGCGTAACCTACGAGTATTGCCTGGTGGAGGGGATCAACGCCTCGCCCCGGCAGGCGGAGAAGCTGGCCCGGCTTCTCGCCGGCCGCCGGGGAAAAGTCAACCTGATCCCCCTTAATCCAGTCCCGGGACTCTCCTGGCGACCGCCGCCGCCGGCCGAAGTGCGGGAATTCCAAGCCATCCTGATGGCGGCCGGGATCCCGGCCACGGTCCGGATGGAAAAGGGGGCCGAGATCGGGGCGGCCTGCGGCCAGTTGCGGGCGGAGGCGGGGGCTGATTAAAGG
>JAISYL010000230.1 GCA_031269935.1 Planctomycetota bacterium | reverse complement strand
TACCGTCTCATCGGGTTATACCGCGTCAAAAGTCGCTTCCCGGATGATTTTTGCCCTTGACCTCCGGCCAAAAATCATCCTGCCAGCGCCTTTTTCCTTGTCTAACCCGGACGATCCGGTATTTAACAACAGCCTCTTAGTTATTATCGTTTTTTATTGGTCTTGACTTTGATGATTCGCGGTTGGGGGAAGTTCGAGTTTCACGGGATGGATTTTCATGGCGTCCGGCCCGGTTCTGGAATGCCGTAAGCTGTCCGGTTCCGATCTGGAATTGCTGGACGGCCTGATCTCCGTCGCCCGGAATGGCGAGGAAAGTTTTGGGCTGGAGTCGGACCAGGCGCTCCCGGAATTGGGGGAACCATGGGGGGGGTTCATTCGGGGCGGCCTAAGCGCGGCGGCTTGGCTGAAATGCCCGCCGGGAAACGGACCGGCCGAGATATCGGCCCTGCTGGTGGCCCGTAACTGGCTGCATACCGGCATCTCCTCATTCCTGCTGAACCGCATGCTGGGGGAAATCGGCCCGGGCGGGGTCCGGATCCGGCTGGCCGGCGGCAAGCGCGGCTTGGGGGAAGTTCTCGAGGCCGCTGGATTCCTCGGCCCCGATCCGGAAGACCGGGATTATCCCCGCGGAGAATGGAACCGTCCGGGTTCCGCCTCCTGACGCGTGAATTTGGAAAGTGAACCGGGACGCGAAACGCTTCCGGCGCCTATTCACATGACTCCTGACAACCACGGCGAACCCGAAAATTTGCTGGCGTTGGCCCGGGAACTTCCCGAAGGCCCCGGCGTCTACGTCATGCGCGATCGGGAAGGCGGAGAAATATACGTGGGCAAGGCCAAGTGCCTGCGCCGCCGGGTAATCAGCTATTTCCAGAAACGGAACCGGCAATACAAGGATTTGGCCCTGGTCGAAAACATCGCCGGTTTCGAGTACGTGGAGACCGACTCGGAATTGGAGGCCTTTCTGCTGGAAAGCAGGATGATCAAGGACCTTCAACCCCGGTACAACGTGATGCTCAAGAACAACGAGCAGTATCCCCTCGTTGAAGTGACCTGGGGGGAGGATTTCCCCCGGATAGTAATCGCCCGGCGCCGGGAAAACCCGGAAAGCCGCTACTTCGGGCCTTTTGTGGGAGCCGGAGACGTCAGGACCGCCCTCGCCATATTGCAGCGGATTTTCCGGTTCCGATCCTGCGGCTTGCCCCTCGGACGGGAACCCCGGGGAAGGGAAAGCCGCCGCGGCTGCCTTAACTATCATCTAAAGCGCTGTTCCGGCCCCTGTTTCGGAGGGATCGGGCGGGAAGAATACCGCCGCCGGATTTCCAGCCTCTCGCGTTTCCTTTCCGGCCAGAAAAAAAGCCTTATCGAGGATTTGCGCCGGGACATGGAATTGGCGGCGGCGGAATTGCGGTTCGAGGAGGCGGCCGAACTCCGGGATATCGTCGAATCGCTGACGACCATCAACCGGCATCCCGGCATCGACGAATCCCTCGCTCCCTTCAACCCCCGGCTTGAGCCGGAGAAAGGCCTGGAAGCCCTCCGGGCCGCCCTGGCCCTCGACGAATTGCCGCGGCGGATTGAAGGCATCGACATAGCCAACCTTATGGGCAAGGAGGTTGTCGGCTCCCTGGTCAGCTTCCTGGACGGCGTCCCCTTCAAAAACGGCTATCGCCGCTACCGGATTAAGACGGTGGCGGGCCAGGACGACTTCGCCTGCATCGCCGAGGTGGTTCGCCGCCGGTACGGCAAAATGGCCGCCGCCGCCGAGGACTTCCCGGATATAATTTTAATTGACGGGGGCAAGGGACAACTGGGAGCCGCCGCGGAGGCCCTGCGGGAAACCGGCGCCTGGCCGGGAGCCCTGATGAGCCTTGCCAAGGCCGAGGAGACCCCCTACCTCGCGGGCCGGGAGGAACCGATTCCGCTTTCCCGGCGCAATCCCGGATTGAAGATTCTCATGCGCGTCAGGGACGAATCGCACCGATTCGCCCAGCATTATCACCATATTCTCAGGCGAAAGGCCATGTTCGGGGAAAGAGACTAGTGTTCCCGGCGATGGCTGTGGCTGGGAAATCCCATTTTTTCACGGTAATTGACGATGGTCCGCCGTTTGACAGCCACCCCTTCCGCGGCCAGCCTGGCCATGATTTCATTGTCCCGCAACGGACGGCGCCCATCCTCGCCCTCAATCATTTCCTTGATGCGCATCATGATGGCGGCGCTGGATTGGGACTCCTTCCCCGCCCCTTCGGAGGTCTCGGCGGCGACTCCCCTGGCGAAGAAATGCTTGAGAGGCTTGATCCCCAGCGGAGTGTCGATGTATTTGTCCTTGACCGCCCGCGACACCGTGGACACGTCGAATCCCAACCGCTTGGCGATGTCCTGCATGAACAGGGGCGAGGGAACCTCCTGTTTGCCGGATAAATAACCGGATTGGGCCTTGACCACCGCGTCGGCGACTTCAAGGATGGTATTTTCGCGCTGCGCCACCGCCTTCACCAGCCACTGGGCGTTATTGTATTTTTCCCGAAAGCCGCGGTTCAAGCCGCTCCGCCGCATCTGCTCCTTGAAAGCCGCGAAGGCCGGACCCCGGCCGGGATCCGATTCCAGCCGCTTCCGGATCAGGTTTCCGCGCCGTGAATGATCAAAAAAAGCCATGAAGAAATCGGATATCCTGGGCGCCCTGCCGGAAACCAGTTCGACCCTGAAACCGGAATCGGCGTCGCCCTCCACCTTCAATTCCGGCCTGATCACCATGGCCGGCTCCCTGGCGAATCCGGCGCCGGGGCGGGGATTCAGGCCGCGAATAAGCGCCGCCCCCCGCTTGACCTCGGCCAGGCCGCATTTCAGGGATTTGGCGATTTTCGGCAACCGATTGGCCGCCAGATCCTCCAGATGCCTCCTAGCCATCGCCAGGGCGGCGGGGGGCGCCCCGGGAAGATTCCGCAATTGCAGCGCCAGGCATTCCGAGAGATTGCGCGCCCCGATACCGGGAGGGTCGAGTTTCTGCAACTCGCCCAAGGCCGAATCCAATTCCGCCTTTCCCGCCGGCGGCGCCAGATCATCCGGAACCGTTTCCTCCAGGGGAACGGTCAGCCAGCCGTTGGCGTCAAGCTTCTGCATCATGCCGACAATCAGGGCGCGCGGGCGCGGCGACAGGGGGATTTCGGTCAATTGCGCCAGCAGGTGTTCAAGAAGCGAGGGCGGTTTCGCCTGGGCGTTGGCTATCGGATCGTAGCTTTCGCCTTCGTCGCCCCCCCATTTTCGCGCCGGCGAAACGTCGTCGTGGGAATCGTCCCAATTGTAATCAAAATCATCCAGATGCCCAATTCCGGCCGATTCCTCCGATTCCGGATAAATTCCGGAACCTCGGGAATCGGCGTCCGGTTCACCGGTTTCGCCAGCCGGCCGCGGCCAGGGATTGTCCTCCCCGTCCCCCGGGGGGGGGGTGAAGCCGTTATCCGAATCCTCGTCCAAACCCTCGATTTCGGGAAGTTCCAGGGCGGGATTCTCCAATTGTTCCTGGCGGATGCGTTGTTCCAATTGCATCAGCGGCAGTTGAAGAAGCTCCATGGATTGGATCAACTGGGGCGACAGGCTCATTTCCAGTCGCTGGGCGGTCTGCATGGTCAGGCCGGCGGACATTCCGGAACTCATGGCCGGGTCCCCGGCCTGGCCGGCCGCCCGGCGGTCCCGCGCCGAATCGCGACGGGAAGATTGCCATCAACCCGAAGCGGCATCCCCTTGCCCTCCAGCCGTCCATCCAGTCCCGCCAAGGCGACCGTCCCTCCGGCGATTTGCCGGTTCAACAGGCGGTCATGCCGCCGTCCACGGAAATAATCGCCCCGTTCATGAAGCTGTTGCCGTCCCAGGCGGCAAAAAGCATGGCCCCGGCAATCTCCTCCGGCGTTCCCAGCCTGCCTATGGGTTGGCGATTTTCAAATTCGGCCATCGCCGCCTTCGGATCCGGCAAGGCGCTGATCCGCGCTTCCAGGGAGGGGGTCAGGGTGGTCCCGGGACAGACGCAATTGATGCGGATATTGTCGCGCCTGTGATCCGCCGCCATGGCCCGGGTCAAGGCCAGCACCGCCCCCTTGGAAGCGGAATAGGCGGCGCGGTTGGCGACCCCCTTGAGCGCGGCGGAAGAGCCGTTGTTGACGATAACCCCCCCGCCCTGCCTCAGCATCTGGCGAATCGCCAGTTGCGAAAGGATGAAAAGCCCCTTGACATTCACCGCCAGCGTCCTCTCCAAATCGGCTTCGGTCGTGTCAAGCGCGGTTCCGGGAATGACGATCCCGGCATTGTTGATCAATACGTCCAGCTTGCCGAAGGCCTCCACGGCGGCGGAGATCATCCTTTCGGCGTCGGCCTTCAGGGAAACGTCCCCCTGGATGAACACGGCTTGGGGAGCCCCGGCCCGTTTCACCAAATCGAGGGTTTTTTCGCCCCGTCCGGTATCCAAGGTGTTAATGGCCACCTTCGCCCCGGCCTTGCCGAAAAGAACCGCCGCCGCCCGGCCGATGCCGGCCCCGGCGCCGGTGACCAATACCGCCTTCCCGGTGAAATCCATGTTTTTCTCCCGCGTTTTCAAAAAAGCGCGAAAATCCCGGCGCTCGCCGACGGGATACAGTATGCCGATTTTAAAAATAATTGCGATTTTTTCCTCGCGGAGGATGGTTGTCGGGAATCCGGAAGCCGCCACCGATTCGCCCGCGGCCGGATACCGCGAAACCGGCCCCGGCCCGGCAATGAATCCGGCGTCCCGCCCGCGGCCGGGCAATCCAAAACTACCGGATTTCCGACCCGGGAAAGGCGGCGAGAAGCGCCTGTACCACCCGGTCGCGCACCGCGTTGGCCTCGGCGTCGGTGAGTGAACGATCCGCCGCCCGGAAAAGCATGGAAAAAGCCATGCCCTTGAAACCGGGCTTTAGTCCGGCCCCGCGGTAAAGGCTTTCAAAGGAAATATGTTCCAGCCAGTCGGCATTCCGCTTGGCGATCGAGCTCATCCGATCCCAACCGATGTTTTCGGGAAGGGAAAGCGAAATGTCCCGGCGTACGCCGGGGAAGCGGGGAAGCGGCCGGTAAGCCCGGACCTTGCGTTCGGCCCGGACCAGCAAGCCGATCTCGGCCTCCCCCAAACCGGGACGGTTCGGCAAGTCGAAATGATTGGCCGCCTCCGTTCCCGTTTCGCCGAAGCCGGCAAAAACGCCGCCCTCAAAAAACAATTCGCCGCCGCTTCCCGGAGCCATGCCGGGCAGAGCCGGGTTAGGCCTGACCTCGGCCACCCCTGCCAAGCCAAGCGTCTCGAATACCGTTTCCAGGGCTCCGCGAACGAATCGGGGGCCGCGATCGTCAAGAATCGCCAGGCGGTCCCTCTCCACCGGCCCGTCCCGGCCCCGGCAATATATCCTCCCCAACTCGAACAGGCGAACATTCTGAAACAGCCGATTGGTCTGGCGCACCTCCAAAAGCGAGGGCGCCAAAGCTGTCCGGAGAACGGGACGGAGGGCATTCACCGGATTTTCGACCGCATAGGCCGGAAGATCGGGAGCGAACATCCCTCCCCAGGCGGCCGGGACGAACGAATCGGTGACGCACTCGTGATAGCCAAGTCCCGCCAAGGCGCGGCGGATGATCCGGCTGGCCCGGGTTTCGGGCATTTCATGGGCCAAGGCCAGGGGAAGATTGATATTTTCCGGTATGCGATCATATCCGGCCAGGCGGGCGACCTCCTCGATCAGATCGACCTCGCGTTTCAAATCCTGCCGGAAGGAGGGGACAAGCGCACTGACGCCTTCCCGATCCCTTTTCGTTTCCGTCAATCCCAAACCGTGAAAAATGCGGGAAATTTCCTCCGGGGGGACCCGGAATCCCAGAAGCTTGTCGCAACGGGAAAAGCGCAAGGCGACTTCCCGGGATTCGTTCAGGCCCGGATTGGTGTCAATCACCCCCTTCGCCGATTCGCCGCCGGCGAGTTCCCGCATCAAGGCGATCGCCCGGGCCGAGGCCCGTTCCGTCATCCCGGGATCAATGCCGCGCTCGTAACGGTAGGAGGATTCCGAGGACATTTTTGTCCTCCGGGCGGCCGAACGGATGCTCCGGGGATTGAAATAGGCCGATTCCAGGAGAACATTGACCGTATTCCCGTCAACCTCGGTGTTGGCCCCCCCCTTTACCCCGGCCAGGGCCACCGATTTTTCGGCATCGGCGATGACCAGCATATCCGGTTCAAGCCGGGCCTCCTCCCCGGTGATGGCGGCGAAAGGTTCGCCCCGGTCGGCCAGCCGGAGAACAATGCGCTTATCCGCGAGCTTGTCCATATCGAAGGCGTGCAGGGGTTGATTCATTTCAAAGCAGACCAGATTGGTTACGTCCACAATATTGTTGATGGAATGCTGCCCGATGGCGGCCAGGCGATCCCGGAGCCAGGCCGGCGAGGGTCCCGCCCGCACCCCCCGGATTACCCGAAGGGTATAGCGGGGGCAATGCTCGGCCGCCCCGGGCATGAGGGTCACCGAAGACAGGCCGGCCACTTCCGGACCGGTCTCTCGAAGGGCGGTCTCCGGCAAGCGGACCGGCAGGCCCTCGACCGCCGCGATTTCCCGGGCCACTCCCAGGTGGCAGAGCCAGTCGGGACGATTGGTGGTGATTTCGGCGATCAGGGTGAAGTCGCCATTCAGGGAAGTAATTTCCTCGATGTTTAGGCCAACCCGGGTAAGAAGGGCGCCCAATTCCCGGGGAGTCGATCGGGTGGGAACGAGCTCCCTAAGCCAATTGTAGGAAAGGAGCATGAAATATACCCTTGATCAGAACTGCCCGAGGAAGCGTAAATCGTTTTCGGTGAAGCGCCTGATATCGTCAATCCCCAGCATGAACATGGCTAGGCGTTCAATGCCGAAACCGAAAGCGAAGCCGGTGAAAAGTTCGCCGTCGATGCCCACCGCCCGAAAAACATTGGGATCAACCATGCCGCAGCCGCCAATCTCCACCCATCCCCCCTGCTTGCAGACCCGGCAACCGCCGCCCCGGCAAAATACGCAGGATATGTCCAATTCCGCCGAAGGTTCGGTAAAGGGGAAAAAGGAGGGTCGAAAGCGGGTGGCGGTATCCGGGCCAAAAGTTTCCCGGGCGAAAAGGGCGAGGAAACCCTTGAGATCGGAAAAAGCCACCTTTTTGTCCACCGCCAAACCCTCGATTTGCGAGAAGCTGTAATGATGGGTGGCGTCCACCGCGTCGGGGCGATAGGTCCGGCCGGGAGAAACAATGCGGATGGGGGGCATGTCGGCGCCGCCGCCGTATTCCCTGACGTGTTCCTCCATCACCCGTATTTGGACGGTTGAGGTTTGGCTGCGGAGAATGGACCGGGAATCCAGGACGAAAGTGTCGGCCTGATCCCGCACCGGATGATCGTCGGGCATGTTCAAGGCGTCGAAATTGTGAAAAACGTCCTCGATCTCCGGGCCGTAACGGATGGTGAACCCGAGCCGTTCAAAGATGCCGGTGAAGTTGTCCATCGCCTGGGTAAGGGGATGGAGGCTCCCGCGATCCTGGGTCAGGCCGGGCAAGCTCGGGTCGAACAGCGGGGCGGCGGCCCGAACGGCGGCGGCCAGGGCGAGCTTGCGTTCCTCCCAAATCCGTTCCAACTCGGCTTTGACCGCGTTAAGGCGCTGCCCGGCCTGTTTTTTACCGGCCGGCGGCTCTTCCCTGATGCGGGCCATCAGAACTTTAAGTTTGCCCGAACGCCCGAGATATTCCACCCTGGCCTGTTCGAGGAGTTCCGGGGCGTGAGCCGCGCCGAAATCGTTTAACGCCGCTGTACGCAAAACTTCCAATTCATCCAGCAGCGCCATGGAGATTCACCTTTTCGACCCGGGAATTGACAATTTCGCCATAGTTCCGCCGAATCACGGCTTGGCGGCGCCGAGGCGGCTGGCCGCCTTGGCCAAACGCGAGATGCGCCGGCTGGCGGCGTTTTTATGGATGATTCCCTTCACCTTGGCCTTGTCAAGGGCGGCCGACACCTTCTTCAACCCTTCCCCCGCGGCGGCCGGATCGCCGTTCGCAAGAATGCCGCGGTAAACCCTGACCGCCTTTTTGAGCTTTTCCTTGCGCACTCGATTGCGGGCGGTACGCTTGACGGACTGGCGCATGCGCTTCTTGGCTGATTCGATATTGGGCATGATTGTTCCCTTTACGGTTTCCCCGGCTTTACAGGCCGCGGACAAATTGCCGTCGCGTCCGAGCTAGGCCGCGTCAAGATCCGCTTCCCGGACGATTTTTCCCTTGGATCCCGGACAAGGAATTTCCGCCGACGATCCGGCAATTTGTCCGCAAGCCAAGAAATCACAATTTAAGCCTGATTGGGGTCTGTCCATAAATAACTTATACATGTTTAGACAAGGAACCGAGCCGCGGCGGTAAATTTTCGTCCGTGGTTGGGCAAAAATTTACGGGAGCGACGTTGGTGACGCGGTATAAACTTGTATAAGTTATTTATGGACGAGCCCTTATTCCCCGCCCGCCGATTCCCGCCCCGGATTATCTCCCCCACCCGGGGCGGATGGAACCATTTCCCCCTCCGCCGGGGAATTGTTTTCTTCCGCCGCCGAAGAAGAGTTTCCCTCCCCCGCCTGGGTCGGGGGGTAAATCCGGCCGGGTTCCGGATGTTGGTATCCGGCCAGCCTGTCCCTGATGACCACCAGGGAAAAATCGGCGGCCAAAACAATGATTTGCGGCCAGAATCCCCGCTGCGAAGGGATTGATATCTGAGATCTCACCACAATATCGTTATATTCCTCTTCCGCCGCCGTCAAACGGCGGCGATACTCGTCGGAATCCCCCTTGGCCGCCTCGGCGATTTTTTCCAGGGTCTGGGCCAGGGCAAGCTTGGCCTCGGGAAAGACTTCCGGATGAAGGTTCCGGGTCAACTCCCGCAAAAGCGCTTCGGACTCGGAAAGCTTGGCCTGCGCGATCAGGCTCTGCGCCAAAGCCAGCTTCGCCCGGGGCAGAAGATAATTGTCGGGGTAGCCGGAAATAAAGTCGCGCATCGCCTGTTCGGCTCCGGCGAAGTCGCGGGTATTGAAGGAAAAGGCGAAATTGGCGAGCAGAGCCCTGGCCCCCGCCGGCAAACCGGCGAAGTCGCGGGCCTCCCGCCTGAAAGCGGTGATCGCCTCCGCTTCCGGCTTGGACATCAATTCCACTTCCAACCGGTAAACCTGGTTTTCCGCCTCGACCTCGCGGGCATGGGCGACTTGACGGCGCCAAGCGACAAAACCGGCCGCCAGCAACATAACCAGCAACCCCAACAGGAGCCACCAGCCAAATCGCCTGATTTTCGCGGCCACCTTGAACGCCAGGGCATTTTCCTGTACCGACGGCAAATTGGAATATTCCGCCATGACCGCGCCTTTTTCAAAAACCCGGCACACCCGCGAATCGAACCGGTTGACCAATAAAAAACCCCGCCGCCCCTCCGGGGCCGCGGATTGGGCGAAGCGAAAATTATAACCAAAGGGCGGGGAAGGTCAAGCATCAAACCGTCAATTGATTATTTTGTGAAAATCGGCAAACCGCGGCCGCGGCAAACCCGCGGTGATAATCCGCCAGGGAAAATTGGCGCCGCGCGGTTATCCGTCCTCGCCGTTTTTGGTGATTTGTTCCTTCATGCGCTCGTTATGCCTTTGAAAACTGGCCCGGGCCGAGGCGGCGTCATGATTGATCAGCGCATTATACACATCCAAATGATCTTGAACCAGATCCGGCAGGATTTCCTCCAAATGATTCACCAAAGGACGCATTTTGTTCTTGATTCTGTCCAGCAATTCAATAAGGAACTCGTTTCCCGACGCCTGGTATATCTCCGAATGAAAATCGAAGTCCAGCTTGGAATATTTCACCAAATCCGCCGGCGGGCGTATAACCTTCTCCTGCTTGGCGAGAATTTTCCGCATCCTCTCCAGGACGGATGCGTCGATGCGGTTGACCGACAACTCCGCCGCCATGCATTCCAAGACTTCCCGAACCGAATAGAGATCTATCGCTTGTCGATGGCTAAGCTTATTTATGAACACTCCCTTGTAGGGATTGTAGGTCAGGAGGCCTTCTTTCTCCAAGAGGCCGACCGCTTGCCATACCGGCGTCCGGCTTACCCCCAGTTCCGCCGTGAGTTTTTCAACGTTGATGCGTTCGCCCGGCGAAAATCTGCTGTTTTCTATCATTTCATGAAGACGTTGATAAACCAGGTCGCGGAGTGCGGTTTTGGATATTTTGCTCGAGGTTGACGGCAATTCCAACGGGAATCCTTTAAAAGTCGACCATCAAATGTCTATGGGATGGATCAGCAGGGAAACCGCCAGGATGGCGAACACCGCCACCTCCGAAGCCGGCCCCCACCATCTGCCGGTCACCGACATGACCATGCCAAGAAAAAAGGCGGCCACGAAAGTGCCGCGCCAATTCCCCAATCCCCCCACGATGACCACCGCGAAGGACAACATGAGGATTTGGAAGCCCATATACGGCTCCACCACCGTTATGGGAGCGTAGAGCACGCCGCCAAGAGCCGCCAGCGCACTCCCTATGATGAAGACCATGGTGAAATACCGCTGGACGCTGATGCCGAGGCCGCGGACCGTTTCCTTGTCCTCCAGCCCGGCGATGACAATTTTCCCGGCCATGCTTCGCTGGAGGAAAATCTCAATCAATATCGCCAGCGCCAGGGCGATGACTATCACCGCCATGCGATAGACGGGAAGTTCGGTTCCGAGGAACGTGAAGGTCTTATTTATGGGATCGGACATCTGCAAGGGGTTGGATCCCCAAATCCACTTCAAGACGTCAAGCCCTATGAGAAACACCGCATAGGTCGCGATTATGGTCAAGTCCACCGACTCGCCATACAGATTGCGTATGACGAAACGCTCTATAATGAAGGCGATTGGTATGACCCCCAGGGTGGCGGCCAATACCGCCGCCGGATAGAAACCTATTCGGGGGAGGGTGGCGTAGAGAATATAACCGCCAATGGTGAAGATCAGCGCGTGGGCGTAATTGACTATCTTCATGGTGCCGAAAGTGAAGGAAAAACCGATGGAGATGATGTAAAGTATGCCTCCGAGGGTAAGCCCGTAGGCGATGACGGAAATCATCTCAGCCCTCCCTTGGCGCTTGCGTTAACATCCTGTTTTTTGGGCCCGAACAGATCCATGATCCCGGGAATGCCCTTGCTGAACCAAAATACGCTCGCCAGGAGAATCAAGCCGAAAAACAATTCCCAGCGTTGGATGATATTCGGCAGGTAGCTCGATATAAGGATGAAAATGGCGCCGCCAAGGAGCGATCCGTAAATATTGCCGCGCCCCCCGATGAGAGTGGCGAAGATAACCTCGATGTTGCGGGCGGGGCTGATAAAACTGGGAGTGACATAGCCGAACATGATGGCGTAAAGGGCTCCGGCGAAGGCGGAGACGGCGGCGGTGATGACGTAAACCAGCAACTTGGTTCCATATATGTTGTAGCCGAGAAAATTCCCGCGCCGCTCGTTTTCCTTGATGGTCTTTATGATGATGCCGAAAGGCGATTCCGTAAGCCGCCTCATGAGGAAAAAGGCGGCGAGCAGGCAGACCAACGCCAAACCGAACACATGGTTGGGCTTGTTGAAATCAAGCGGGCCAATCGGGTCGAAATAGAGCGACTTCCCATCCGAGCCGCCAGTCCAGCCGGCTAGGCCGGTCTGGATCATGAAAAAGCCGACTTGGTTGAAAGCCATGTTCACCAGGGCGAAGGCGGCGCCGGCAGCCCTAACCGTCACCGGTCCCAGCAGCATTCCCAGCAACGCGCCGCAAACAATGCCGGCGGCGATGCACGCGATCGGGTTTGCGGTCAGGTAGACGCAGCACATGGCCGCCCCGTAAACCCCGGCGCCAAGAAACAACATGGGACCCACCGACAATCTGCCCATAAAACCATAGAGCAGATTGTAGCTAAGCGCATAGATGCTGAAAATTATGATTTCCGAGGCCATATTGACGGAAAGCAGGGGGATCAAGGCAAGATACGCGAATACGATTATCGGCATTTCCAGGCGCTTGCACCAGTTACAAACGGCGGCACCCATTCTCACGCTCCTCATCGCTTGGATCGGGTAAATGTCATTCAATCCGCGCCCTTGGGAGGCGACTCGCTGGCTGGTGAAGGAAATCCAAACGCGCCGCCGTTCGATTTCCTTTTAATTACAGGAATTGTTCCAGATTCGACCCGGAGCGGGAGTCGGCCGAGTTGTCCAATTCCATCATGATCCGTCCCTCCTTCATGGCGTATATGCGATCGGCCAGGCGCCTGACCAAATCCAGGTTCTGTTCCACGATAAGCATGGAAACGTCGCCTTTGAGTTGCGACAACACCTTGAAGACATCCTCGATGATGCCGGCGGCCAAACCCTCGGTGGGCTCGTCAATCAATAAAAGCTTGGGATTGCCGATAAGCGCCCGCCCTATCAGGAGAAGCTGACGCTGCCCGCCCGAGAGCCCGCCGGCTTTGATATTCAAAAATTTTTCAATCCGGGGATAGATATCGCATATCTTGGCAACCGCGGCCTTCGGGGACACATGGAAGGGATAGGCGGCAAGGTGGATGTTTTCCCTGACCGTCAGCTTGGTGATGACCCGCTTGTCCTGGAACACATAACGCAGTCCGGAACGGGCGATTTCCTCCGGGCGGTGGTTGGCGATGTCGACCCCGTTAAAATGAATGCGTGAATCCGCGCCGGCGCGGGTAAAACCGGAGATGGCGCGCATGATTGTGGTTTTTCCCGCTCCGTTCCGGCCGACCAAGAACGCCATCTCTCCCGGTTTTACCCCGATGGCGGCGGAATGCACCGCCTGCGCCTTGCCGTAAAACACATCCAAATGTTCCACTTCCAACAGCATTGGCCGTCCTCGCGCTATTCCGCCCCGGCGCCCCAATATATCCTTCTTATTTCCCTGTCGTGGATGATTTCCAGGGGTTCGCCCTGGGCAATCATCCTGCCTTCGTGCATAACGCTCAGGCGCCGCACCAAATTCTGGATCTGCGAAATTTTATGTTCAATCAGGAGGATGGTGAATTTGCCGCGCAATCCACCGATAAGCCCCAATACATCTTTAATCTCCACATCGCTCAGGCCGGCCAAAGGTTCATCCAGAAGTAGGATTTTCGGTTCGAGCGACAGCGCCATGGCGATCTCGAGTTTGCGCTTTTCCCCGTAGGACAGGTTGGCCGTCATTTCTCGGCCGCGTTTTTCGATTCCGACCTTGGCCAGCCATGTCCGGCAACATTCAACCACTTCCGGAGATTCGGCCTCGCCGAAATAAAACAACCTTTTGTTGGCGTACTGTCTTCTAAAGCGATCAACCGGCGGGATCATATTCTGCAGTACCGTAAGCGAATCGAAGACAGACACCAACTGGAAAGTCCGCACCATACCGAGAGCAACCCTTTTTTCCACCGGCAATCGGGTTATGTTCACGCCTTGGTAAAAGACCGCGCCGGCGGTGGGGGTGTACATTCCCGTCAACATGTTGAAGAAAGTGGATTTCCCGGCGCCGTTGGGACCGATTATCCCCGCGCAGTCGCCGGTATTGATTAAGAAGTCCACCTTGTCCACCGCCTTGTATTCGCCAAAGGCGATTGACAGATCCCTGGTTTCCAGAATGGGTTGGGAAGGCATATCGGCACCCTTCCGCCGGGGCGCCGTCATGGCGCCCCGGCGACAAACTCCATGTCGGGGGAACTTCAATAACCGAACAGGGTCAGCGAAGGCAGGAAATCGTCCCCGGTATACGAACCGATCACTTTCACCAGATCCCACTTGTCCTTTCGCTCGGCCGCTCCCTTGCCGACCACGATAAAGGCCCCGTATTCGAAGACGGGCTGGTGATCAATGCGCCATTTGCCCTTGCCCTTGACGGCCTCGAATTCCGGGTTGGCCAGAATCGCCCCGGCAATCGCCGCCGGATCGTTCGTCCCCGCCAGCGACAAGGCGCGGAGCGCCTCCAAAGTGCCGTCATAAGCCATGACCGAATAGGGATCGGGCGGATAACCGTATTCGTCGATGAACTTCTTCGCGAAGCCGTTTCCCTTGGCGATTATATTGGCGTCCTGGAAGCCGGTAAGATCGTAATACCAACTCATCAGGGAATAAACGCCGTCCAGCGCCTCCGGCGGGACCCCGCTGCCGAACGCGTTGGTCATCCAGTTGAAGAAAATGGTGGTGCGGCCCTTGAGGCCGCTTTCCAGGGTTTGCTTTAAAACGTTTATCGCGTCGACGCCCCAATGGGCGAGCATGACCACCTCCGGGTTCATCTCCATTATCTTGGTGAGGTAGGAGGTGAAATCGTTGGTCCCGACCGGAGACTCAAGATATTCGGCGGCGACGCCAAGCTCCTTGAAGGCGGCCTGGGCGCCTTTCCACTGGTCCTGCCCGAAGGCGTAGGCCGGACCGAAGAAAACGATTTTCCTTTTTTCCAGCCTCTTCACCACGGTGACGGCGCTGGCGTAGCCGGCCGAATAGGCGCACCCATGGATTGCGAAGGTGGATTCGGCCAATTCCTGCGGGGTGAAAAGATCCAAGCTCACCACATTGACCGGGAAATAGGCGACCTTCGTGCGTTTCACCTCCTGGTTAAGGGCGCCGGAGATCGGCGCCAGCGATTGACCGATGACCGCGTCGACTTTGTCCTGGTTGACGAAATCCCGGAACCGCCGGATGGCGGCGTCGGGCTTGGTCTCATCGTCGCGGACGATGAATTCCACCTGCCGTTTCGCGCCGCCGAACTGAATGCCGCCGGCCGCGTTCGCCTCCTTGATGGCCAGCTTGGCTCCGTCGAGCTGAACCGGTCCGATGGGCGAGGCGGTGCCGGTCAAGCCGAACATCAGGCCCAATTTAATGGGTTTTTCACCGGCTTGGACGGAAGGCGAGGCTATCGCCGTCATCAACAACAGCGCCAACAGTTTTTTCATGATGTTGCCCTCCTGGTTATGAAACGTTGACTTTTGAAGAAAATCAAGCGGTGGTTGGCTCGATTTCCTTTAAAAGTCGACTAAACGGGAAACTCGGGTTCAAGACACCGCGTTGAGGAATTCCGTGGAGGTCATAACCTTGCCGATTTTCGGGAAAATGACCTCTTCGGCGTATTTTTGCTCGCGTTCGGTATCGGTGGCGGTGCAGTCGGAGACGACGATGACCCGGAAGCCGTTGTCGTAGGCGGAGCGCGCCGACGATTCCACGCACCAGTTAGTGTGGAATCCGCAGAAGGCGACATGCTCTATCTCGTTGGCGCGCAATAAATAATTGATGGCGGTGGAGTGAAAGGCGTCAAGGGTGAGCTTGCCGCGAACGATGACGTCTCCGTCCTGCGGAGTCAGTTCCTTGATGATTTCCGGACCGGGCGTGCCCTCGAGCCAGGCTCCGGTGCCCCAGTCGGCTTTCATTTCCATCTCAATGCCCCTGAGGCCGCTGGCGCCGGGGCCGTCCTTCTTGAGTTCAGGAAAACCGGGTTTGAAGGCCTGGAAAGGGCAATAGAAGATTTTGACCTTTTTTTGCCTAGCCCCCTTCAGGAGTTCCCGCAAGTTGGCGATGACGTTCCTTTGTTTGAGTTGTTCCTCGATATACTGGAACATGGTGCCGCCCTTGGACAGGAAATCGTTTTGCGGTTCAATTAGCACAATGGCGGTTTTACCGGCTGGCAACGACATGCAATTCTCCTTTCCCGTTTGATTGATTGTACGCCTAACCGAATGATCTCTTGACGCCCATAATACGACATTAATCGGTATCGGAAAAAAATCAACTTAATTTTTCATATTTCACGTAATATTAATGCGGCGGCGTGGCGCCGGCGGATTGGGAAGTTTGGAATGGCCGCCTCGGGCTGGAGCGCCATGGTTGCCGCGATGGCGGTAACCTCTTGCTCCGGATCGAATTCTCTGCCCGATTTAGATTTGACCGAATGAACAAAAAACACGCCGGAGGTTTCGCCGCGCACTGTCCCTTAGGGCTCGTATAAACAGGAAATTCTCCCACGGGACCACCCCGATGTTCCGGCGTAGCCGAGCCGTGTCCACCAGGGCCAAATCCACCCCGTCCACCAGCACCCTTCCCGCCTCCGGGACGTAAAGCCTTTGGATCGGCTTGGCCAGGATGCTCTTGCCCGAACCGGAACGCCCCGCCAAACCGGCCGCCAGCCCCGGCCTCGCCGTCGGGATCAACTGCGCCAAAGCCGCCAGGGAGTCCGGGCGGTGGCGGAAAGTTCGTTATGAAATAATGGCGATTCGCCCCGGATCTTAAGGATCCGAGGCAAAATTCGCTTACCCTCGGGGAGCGGCGGGACAACGCCAGCCAGGTTCACAGCCGGGAAACCTGTAAAACTTATTTCGTGTCGCCGTCCAGGTCAATTAATCCGGCGGCGGTTTGATGATTACCCAAGACGTTATGCAACTCTCCAGGAATCGGATGGATGCACGATGACCGGGATCATTTGGGGAAAGGGGGAAGGGAAGTTTTTTTTTTGAGAATTGACAATTCCCCAATTTCCGATATATTCTTATCATTTTAAAAGTTATGACGGTTTTGCCGGATGGGGGCTGGTCAATCATAAAGTGAATGCAACTTTAAAATCAATTCAGCAGCTCATTTACAGTCAGGATAAAACCCTGAGTCTGGCCGCGATCAGGATTCTCGGCGAGGTTAATTCGCGTGAACCGGCATTGCACAAATCGCTGGCCGATTTGATGATAGAGACGGAAGACCCGGAAATTTTCGAATCGGCCCTGGCCGCTATCGAGAATTCTCCCCATGAACAGATCTTGAAGCAGCTTATCCGGGTCCTGGACAAGACCGAGGAATACCAAGCCAGGATTATTGAAGCCATCGCCAGGATGGGTTCCAAGGTGATCCCGGTCCTGCGCCAGCAATTCGACAAGTCCTCGGCGGGCATCCAGCGCTGCATAGTCCGTATTCTTCCTCGAATCCGCAGTCACTTGGCCCATGTTTTCCTTGTTGATTGCCTGGCCAATACCGATCTCCATCTTATGAGGGAGGCGATTCGGATTCTGCGGGTCAATATCGGGGAATACTCGGCGACGGAAAAGGCGGATCTTTTCGGGTTGCTCGTTCCGGCCCTGGAAAAGCATCGACAGAACGAGTCCACCGTTTCCGCCATCGTAATCGCCATGGGTATTGTCGGGGACATCAAGGCCAAGGATTGTCTTCTGGCGTTCATCACTCCGGTTTCCCCGCCCCAGGTCAGACGCCACGCCTTGATTAGCCTGGCCCAACTGCCGCTGGCGGCCGAACCGCATTCCGAGGTGGCAACCGCCCTCCTCCCCTTGCTGGACGATCCGGATTACGAAGGGTTGGTGCGGCATGTCATCACGGTGCTGGCGTTGCTCCCCCCCTCGCGGGACAACCAGGCCGTCCTCCAGAATTTGCTGAAGAATCGCCACACCGGGGTAAAGGTTTTCGCCATGGACAAGTTGGCGGCCCTTGATTCCCCGGAAAACGCCCAACTGATCCTGGATTTCATCCCGGCCGGAGTTCAGGATTTGAAGGAGGCGGCATTGGCGGCGCTGGCCAGGATGCCCTCGTCCGTGAACATTATCCTCAAGGCGATTGACGACAATTCCGTTGCCCTTCGGATTCAGGATCTGGCGAAAATTCTGGGCTGCCATCGGAACGGCATCACGGCGGAACGGGCTCGGAACCGCATCCGCCGGATGCTTGAGCAGCGCGACGGCAACGACAAGCGTTTCGATCTCAACTGGGAGGCGATCCGGCAGTTGAAGCCGGATCTCCTGCGGGCGGAAATGCTGAAGCTGGCCGACGCCGCCTTCGCCGAATCGAATTACCGGGAAGCGGCCTTCAACCTGGGCTTGCTGGGCAAGGGCGGCCTCCTCAATCCGGAACTACGCTACAAGCTGATGCTCGCCAGCCTGAAAATTTCCGGCAAATCCCGTTCCCGGGGCAACCGCGCCTCCGATCCGGCCTTGGAATACGCCGCCGGCCTCCTTGCCGGCAATCCGCGCGAGTTCAAGTCCCGGCTGCTGGCCGAGGATATCCTGACCGACGAGGATTTTCTGTACCTGGGTTTCCATTTTTCGGAACGATTGAACGAAGAGCGGCGTTTCGGGGCGGATTTGCTTCGCCACCTCATAGCGCACTGGCCCCGGCGCCGGAGTGCCGCCTTGGCTAGGCAGAAGCTGTCGTTGGAAGGTCATCAGGGGGAGCCGGGCTAGCGTCCGGCGAAATGTCCACAAGGAACCAATGTATGAAAAAACTGGGCAGCCTTAAGGAATCGCCGTTCAATCCCGCCAGCGCCATGGACTACCTGCCCGAGGCCGAATTGCGGCGGCTGCAGCTAGGGCGGCTCCAGGAATCGGTGCGCCGAGCCTATCATGACCAGCGTTGCGGGCAGTTGAAGAGCCGCATGGATGAAATCGGCATGACGCCCGGGGATGTGAAAACCCTGGAGGATATCCGCCGGCTCCCCTTCATGACCAAGACCGATCTCCGGGACACCTATCCCTATGGATTGTTCGCCTTGCCGGATAGGGAGGTGGTGCGTATTCACGCCTCTTCCGGCACCACCGGCAAACCCATCGTGGTGGGGTACAGCCGCAACGACCTTGATGTCTGGACCGACGCCATGCGCCGGGGGATGATTGCCTGCGGTTTGAGCGAAAACGATGTAATCCAGGTTTCCTATGGCTACGGCCTGTTCACCGGCGGACTGGGCGCTCATTACGGGGGGGAGGCGCTGGGCGCCACCGTCATTCCCACTTCCGGCGGCAATACCGAGCGTCAGGTCATGGTAATCCAGGATTTCGGTACCACCGCCATCTGTTGCACCCCCAGTTATTTTGCCCACATCACGGAAAAGGCGGCCGATTACGGGGTTGACCTCAAGAAAACCAGGTTGCGGGTCGGTGTGTTCGGGGCCGAACCCTGGTCGGACGCCATGCGCCGGCATTTGGAGGAGATCAGCGGCATCCAGGCTCAAGATGTTTACGGTTTGTCGGAAATCAGCGGCCCCGGGGTGGCGCTCGAATGTTTGCGCCAGGACGGGCTGCATATTTTCGAGGATTATTTCTATCCGGAAATTATTGATCTGGAAACCCTGGAACCGGTTCCGGACGGGGTGGAGGGGGAATTGGTCATAACCACCCTCTGCAAGGAGGCCATGCCCATGATCCGATACCGGACCAGGGACATCACTTCCCTGCTTCCGGGGCGTTGCGGCTGCGGTCGCACCCTCCGGCGCATCAACCGCATCGGCAGGCGTTCCGACGACATGATGATCATCCGGGGCGTAAATGTGTTCCCTTCCCAAATCGAGACCGCCCTTCTCCGGATCAAGGGGTTGTCCCTCAATTACCAGATAGTGCTGACCCGCGAGGCGGGGTTGGACCAGATGGAGGTGAAGGTGGAGATGACTCCCGACCTCCTGGGGGATCGCATCATGGAGATTGAGGAGGTCCAGAAGGCCATCTCCCACAGCATTTTGTCGATAACCGGAATCCACGCCAAGGTAACCATAGCCGAGCCCAAATCCTTGTCCCGGAGTGAAGGCAAGGCGAAACGGGTTTTTGACCGGCGCCAGCTTTGAGGGGATGATTGAGGGGCGTCCCGCCAAGAAAGGGAAAAGATGAAAATCAGTCAGATAGCCATTTTCATGGAAAACAAGCCCGGCCACCTGCGGTCGATCTGCCGCACCCTGGCCGACGCCGGCGTCAGTCTCACCGCCCTTTCCCTCGCCGACACCAGCCAGTACGGCATTCTCCGGTTGCTCGCCAACGATTGGGAAAAGGCCCGCGACGTTCTGGCCGGAGCCGGCTTCGTGGTCAACGTCACCGAGGTTCTGGCGGTGGAGGTCGACGACAAGCCGGGAGGCCTCTTGGCGCTTTTGGACATACTCGGGGAAGCCAACGTCAATATAGAGTACATGTATGCTTTCACCTGTAAATTGGGCGAGAGGGCGGTCATGGTCCTCCGTTTCGACGATTCCGACAAGGCGGTCGCGGCCTTGCAGGCCCATAACGTCAAGGTATTGGCCGGTCCGGAAATTTTCCGGAATGTTTGATTGTCTCAACTATACCCAAGCGCGTATGGTTTTCGGTTGCTTCCATTCCATAACCTTTGCACGCGCTTGGAGCTTGGGATCAACGTGGCTCCGAAAACCAAAACGCTTCCGGTATACCCGCCGGAAAGGAAATTTTTTTCCCGGGTTTTGTTCGGCAATTCTATACCCATACCAGAGAGGTCTTCGGTGAAATTGGGGCGGAAGACAGCGTGTACCCGCCTCGTATTTGAAAACTTCACCGAAAACCACTTCGTTATGGGTATATACCATTAGCGATTTAATTTTCGGTAAAGGTTGACAAAGATGGCCTGGATTTGTATTCTCTGATGGATATGGAAGCCTCGGGGAGAGATGCCGGAGTGGCCGAACGGGCACGCTTGGAAAGCGTGTGTACGGGAAACTGTACCCAGGGTTCGAATCCCTGTCTCTCCGCCAATTTATCATTCAGGTTGACCCGACTTAGGATGAAATCCTTTGTCGGGTTTAACTTTATATGGACGGTTGGTTCAGGTGATTCCGGGTAAAACCCTTGACATCCACCATTTTTATGGGTATTCCTGCGGGTATAATTGCCAGCAAAGGAAGGATACCCATAAATGAGCCTGACCGAAAAATTCATCGCCAACTTGAAGCCTACGGGCAAAGCGGCCAAGCATTTCGACGGCGGCGGGATGATGCTTTTTCACTCCGCCACCGGCGGGAAGCTGTGGCGAATGGTTTACCGTTTCGAAGGCAGGGAAAAGCTGTTGAGCTTCGGGCAGTATCCGGCCGTCAGCCTGAAAAGGGCGCGGGAACTCCGGGCCGAGGCCAAGGAGCAGCTTGCCAGAGGCGTCGACCCGGGCGAAATGAAAAAGGAGATGAAGAAGGTCTCCGCCGCCGCCAGCGCCAACAGCTTTGAAAAAATCGCCCGCGAATGGCACGTCAAGCAGACGACCCGCACCAATCCGAATAAAACCAAAGGCAACTGGACCGACCGCCACGCCGCCCAAGTGATCGCCCGCCTGGAAAAGAACGTCTTCCCCTTCATCGGCAAGTATCCCATCGGCGGCATCAAGTCCGCCGACGTGCTCGATGTGTTGCAGCGCATCGAGGCGCGGCAGACTTACGAACTCGCTCACCGCGTCATGCAGATATGCGGACAGGTTTGCCGCTACGCGGTCGCCACCGGCCGCGCCGAACGGAATGTCGTCCTTGATCTTCGCGGAGCCTTGACGCCGCACAAGTCGGAACACCACGCCACCATCACCGCCCCGCAGGAGATCGGCGAATTGCTCCGAGCCATCGACGGGTACAAGGGCGACTTCATCACCGCTTGCGCTTTGAAAATGGCCCCGCTGACCTTCGTGCGCCCCGGCGAACTGCGCGGCGCGGAGTGGGCCGAGTTTGACCTTGAGCAAGCGGAATGGCGCATTCCTGCGGAGCGGATGAAAATGGACGATCCGCACATCGTCCCGCTTGCGCGGCAGACCCTGGCGATCATCCATGACCTGAAAAAAGTCACCGGCGGCGGCAAATACCTGTTCCCGAGCGCCCGGACCGACACCCGCCCCATGAGCGACAACACCGTCAACGCCGCCCTGCGCCGCCTTGGCTATACCAAGGAGGATTTGACCGGCCACGGTTTCCGGTCTATGGCATCGACCCGGTTGAACGAGATGAACATCTGGAGCGCCGACGCCATCGAACGCCAGCTTGCGCACAGCCCCCGGAACAAGGTACGGGCGTCATACAATTTCGCGCAATTCCTTCCAGAACGGCGTATAATGATGCAGGTATGGGCCGACTATCTCGCGGGATTACGCCAGAATAACATACTTTCCCCGGCAGAATTGTTGAGCCAGGAGCAGATCGCGGAGTTGCAGCAATCGTTTATGAAGGGCTTGCGTTTCGGCGTATAGCCGTGAGGGAATCAGATAATGCCGAAAATCTACCCGGAAATGGTCGAGATTGGCCGTCCGCCCAGGCTGGAACCCGCCTTGCGCTTGGGAGCCGCCTTTGATGCGATGGATTGTCTTTGCCGACTTTTGAACGCCATGCTTGACGAGCGCTTCCCCGAGCGGGTTGTTTTTCCCGGCGATCTCGCCGCCAAGGTGACGGAAGCGCGAGACGCTTTCTTCGAGGAAGCGTCTTTCCTGTTCGACATATCGGCCTGTCGTGGTTTGAAGGAAGAACCGACGCAATCCTTGTGCGATGCTTTCGCCTTGCTGATTGACAATGAAACGGTTCATAACGTCAACGGGGGCCATGAACCTTGGCAAATGTGGTATACCGTCCACTTCGGTGATGCGAGAATTCCGACCCTGTTCGACGAGAAATACGCCAAAGCCGTCAATCCCAGTGACGATCCGGCAATTGCCGAAATGTTTGCCCGTGCCCGTAATTTTTTACATCGCATAGAGTTGATTATCAAGGGCGAAGAAGAAACCGCTTCGACATACATTCTTGACCTCATGCCGGAAGCGATACGGTTGTCTCTGGAAGGAGTAGCCACACCAGAGAAGAAGGAGGCTGTCAAAAACGAAAAGGCGGCTTTCGAGCGGCCCTGGATGCTGGTGACAGAGGGATATGGCGTTTATCGGCACCGTTTGGCAAAGGAACTCGGCCTGTCCGGCAGAACCCTGACGAACTATGAAAAGGATGGCAAGACATCGGCGGGAACGGTCTGGCCTTCACCTTTGAATCCGGGAAATACGCTGATAAAGAAGTATTACGATCCGCTCAAGGCATTGGATGCGTTGGCGGCTCTGCCGAAAGACTTTAGCAAGCATACCAAGGTGGACGACATTATTGCCCGCTTGATGGATGGCAAGCTTTCCTCGAAAATACCTCCAACCGTTCCGAAGAAGCCCAAAAAGGAGACGGAAGCGGAGGAGCTTGCCCGGGAGATGGAGTCCATCGGCTGGCAAAAGGAAAATCAGACATGGGAATCGAGCACCATGACCCGGAAAGACCGGCCTGAATAGGCTGGAAAAAGCGGGCGCAGGCTGGAAACCCTGTTTTCCAGCTTGCTTATAAAATAAACACTTACGTTGGAAAAATCGACGCCCCGGCTGGAAAAACGGCCGGGGCGTTCTTTTTTTGCGGCGCTCGGCTGGAAAAACGGCGGAGAGGGCGACGGGACGCAATGGAGCGCCCCCGATTTTTCGAGAAGGGGAACAAATGAAGGAATTTTCGGAATCGTCGCCGCTGTTTTTGAATGCGCGGCAATTGGCTGGACGCCTGGGCTTGAGTGTCAGGCAGGTTCGCGCCTTGGCAAAGGAAGGCCGTATCCCGGAGATCATGGTCGGGAAGAATACCCGGCGGTATGACTTGGACGCGGTAATCGCCGCATTGACCCATCGGGACGGGAGCGACGGCGAAACCACGGCACTGCGGTTTTCGTAAGAACTTACAAGGAGATACACATATGGCAAAAGAAGAGATATCCGCCGTTTTGCCCGTCGAGGGCTTTGTCAAACTTCCCGTTGTGCTGAAGGTGTTGGGCATTGGCAAGACATCGTGGTGGAACGGCATCAGGGAAGGCAAATACCCCAGGGCCGCGATGCTCGGGACACGGACGGCCCGGTGGCACGTCGAGGAGATTCGCGCCCTGATTGCGAAGTACAGAGCCGAGGCAGGAAACGAAAGCACGGAGGACGCTACTGATGGAAAATAACCTGTTTGAAACGGTCAAGGCCGACCTAAACCCACGCCTTGAGATAGTCTTGCGCGATCTGTTGCCGGGCGGCAGGGTGCTGGGCCGGGAATATGTTTGCGCCAGCACCGGCGGCGGCTCCGGCGATTCGTGCAAGACCAGTCTCAAGACCGGCGTCGGCAGCGACTTCGCCACCGGGGAGAAATGGGGGGACATTATCGCCTTGACCGCCCTGGTGATGAATTGCGGGCAGGAGGAAGCGGCCCGGTTTCTCGCGGACGAATACCACATCGACGTGGACACGCCCCGCAAGCCGATGCGGAGGCCGAGACCGAGAGCCGTAGCCAAGGGGGCAAAGCCGGATAAAACGGCTTTTGTCCCGGTCATGCCGATTCCGGATTCGGCCCCGGACTTCCCGGAGCAATACCGCACCGGCCCGCACTGGTGCTACCACGATGCCGATGGCATGGAGTTATGCTATACGTTCCGTCTGGACAAGCCGGACGGGAGCAAGGACTTTGTGCCGTTGTGCTTTGGTCAGGACGCGGCGGGCAATCATCAATGGGTGGCGATGACCCCTACGGCCCCGCGCCCGCTGTACGGCCTGGACCGCTTGGCGAAGGCGGCGCCAGACGCGCCGATCCTGCTGGTGGAGGGGGAAAAGACGGCGGACGGCGCCCAGACACTGTTTCCCGATCATGTCTGCATGACCTGGATGGGCGGCGGCAACGCCACCGGCAAGGCGGATTTCTCTCCGCTTGCCGGACGGAGCGTCACCATATGGCCGGACAACGATGCGCCGGGCATGAAAGCGGCGGCGGGACTGGTCGACTTGCTGCACAAAGTGAATACGCGGGAAGTCACAGTGGTGTTTCCTCCCGATTGCCTACCGAAAAAATGGGATGTGGCCGATCCCGCCCCGGATGGTTTCGATCCGCGCCTGGAATGCGACAAGGCGATGGAACGGGAAGAGTTTCTCCGGGCTGTCCGGCTTCGCTACGGCGAAACGGGACTTGGCGCGACAGTGCTGGAGCTGCTTGCCGGGGCGGAAGACGATTTCGATCTCGCGCCATGGCCGAAGCTGTCCGGACAGGCACTTCCCGGTTTCGTGGGGGAGTTTGTCGATCTCGCCACCCGGGACAGCGAGGCCGATCCGGCGGCGGTGCTTGCCACCCTGCATGTCCGGTTCGGGGCGGAGGTCTATGGATTCGCCAAAGACAAAGGCCCGTTCATCCAGGTGGGCGAGGACGCCCATCCGCCGAGGCTGTTCGCCGTCATTTGCGGCAATTCGGCCAAGGCCAGAAAAGGCACCTCCCGCAAGCCGGTCAAGCGGCTGTTCGGTCGTGACCTGCTCGAATCCGCAGAACTGGCGGCGTTGAACCTTCCCCCGCCCGCCAGAGAAAGCGGTGGCCCCCTCTCCAGCGGCGAGGGACTCGCCTATCCCCTCCGCGACAACGCGCAGGACGACGGCTCCGGTCTTGCCCGCGATGCGGGCGACAAGCGGTTGTGCATAGTCGACGAGGAGCTTGCCAGCGGCCTGACCTGCACCAAGCGCGAAGGCAACACCCTGTCAATGGCGGTTCGTACCTTTTGGGACGGCGGCGAGTACGCGCCCTTGACCAAGAACAGCCCCATGCTGGTCACCGGGGCGCATATCTGCATTCTGACCCACATCACCACGGCGGAACTCGCCGCACTTTTCTCCGCCGTCAATATGCTGAACGGCTTCGGCAATCGTTTCCTGTGGATATGCGCCAAACGGCAGAAGTATGTCGCCAATCCCGAACCCATGCCGCTTGCGGAAATCACCACCATGCAACGGCAACTGTGGCGGCTGGTCGCCCAGGCGCAAAGGCTGGGAGAGGTTCCCCTGACCGCCGACGCCCGCGAATACTGGACCGCCATATATCCGGAACTCGCAAGAGACAACACCGGCAAAATCGGCCCCATCGTCAACCGGGCCGAAGCGCAGGCGAAGCGTTTGGCGCTGGTGTACGCCCTGCTTGACGGACAGACCGCCATTGCTACGCGGCATATCGAATCGGCACTTGCCTTCTGGAAATACGCCCATGATTCGGCGGCGGTGATTTTCGGTGGTCGCGCGGTGGACCCGGTGGAGAAAAAGATACTCGCCGTTCTGGAAGCGGGGCCGTGCAGCGCCACCGAACTCGGCGCGGCTTTGAGTCGCCACCTCACCCGCGACAAGATGCAAAGCGTCATCGGCCATCTGGAAGCGGCCAACCGGATCGCGGTTTCCCGCCAATCGAGCGGGGGAAGACCGAAGACGATCCTGACTTTGTTATGAAAACGAATATGGTTTTTCACGGCGCCTTGCCGCCGTGAAAACCACGTTGGACTGAACGCGTCCTTGCATTGAGGTGTTGAACCGCCGGGGCGGTAATTGTTTTGACCGTGGAGCGGGATTTTCGCTGCTGTTTTAGGGGTGATTTTCCATTTTTGGGGCATTTTTTTGGAGTTGGGACGAAATGAGGCTTTCACCGTTGGCCGGCGGTGCGTTGAGGTTGATGAAAGCTGGAGGCCGG
>JAISYL010000202.1 GCA_031269935.1 Planctomycetota bacterium | reverse complement strand
GTCGGTCCAGGGGGTCCTGGGCGGCTATATTGAAATGTCCATTGTGGATGTGGCGCTTCTCAACAACCTCTACGAGCCGAGCCAGGTACTTTTTTCTCCCGGAATGTTCAACTCGGTCGAAGAATGCGACGCCATACTTGACGGGGATTGGGGCGCGAAGTTCAAAGCTGATTTCGAGAGGCAAACCGGAATACGCATCCTAAGTCTTCACTGCAAGGGTTTTCGCAACTTTACCACCAGCAACAAGGAACTGCGGAGAGCCGCCGACGCGAAAGGCGTGACGTTCCGGGTTCAGGAAAGCCCGGTTTCCATCAAGATGGTGGAGGCCCTCGGAGCCAAGGCGGTCCCCATGCCCGGTTCGGAAATGTACGTCGCCATGGCCAACGGGGTTGTGGACGGCCAGGAAAATCCTGTGCTGAATATTATCCAGGACAAGACTTACGAAGTGCAAAAATATCTGGTTTTGGACGGTCATATGCCTGGAATCATGGCTTATATCATAAATGGCGAACTGTATGCGTCGCCCCCCGACCATCTGAAAACGGCCGTGAACGAAGCGGCGGACATCGCGACCCCCGAAGCGAAAAAAGTCGTCGAGAATAAAAACCGGGACGGGATCCAGATACTCCGCAACTATGGGATGAGCGTGTACGAACCAACCGCCGAGGAAATCGAGGAATGGCACAGCACCATGTTTGAACCCGTCCAGGTTTATATGCGGTCAATCCTGGGCGAAGCGACGGTTAATGATCTCCTCAACGCCATCAAAGCCCGCCGGGGCGCCTAATGGCCCGTAAAGGAGAAGACTCCGCCCTACGCCCGGGAATTATCCTGTTCAGGTAAGGGTCTGTCCAAAAACACGTACTACATGTTTAGACAAGGAACCGAGTCCCGACAGTAAATTTTTGCCATAGGTTAGGCAAAAATTTACGAGAAGGGCGAAGGTGACGCAGTATAAACATGTAGTAGTTGTTTTTGGACGAGCCCTAAGTTTTAAAAGCATTAGGCAATCCGAAGGGGAAATGGCGTGGCCGAGGCAGAAAGCGGTTCACCTCCCTTGAACGGCGGGCAAAGTTCCGAACCGGCGGAATCGGGGGAAACTCCCCGGCCCGCCGTTGCCGGCCGGGCTTCCCTTCCCGGCGCCGAAATGCTTTCCCGCGCCCTGGGGCGGCTAATCGCCTGGCACCCCTTCATCTTCATGGGGATGGCCGCCGGGCTGGCCGGCCTGGCTTGGCATGTCTATCCCGAAGCGGATTCGGAGCTTCCCCCGCCTCCGGAATATTTTTATTACAACGGCGTCGATCACCTGTACCGGATACTTAACCCGGATTTGCCGCTGCGGACGGCCTCCCTGGGCGAGGAAGCCCTGGCGGCCAGGAATTCCTTCCTGAACCTGTTTGTCTTCCATCGCCAATCCCTGGCCGGATTTCCCGAATTCGTCAATCCCCACCTCCTGCTGGCCGAAACCAATCGCATCCTGGCCGACGCCAATCCCAATCTGGCGCCCGGCTACCTTAACGACGCCGCAGCCGAATACGCCGAGGCGGCGCTTTGGGAAGCCCTGCCCCGGGACGCCGCCGCCGCCGCCAAATACGCCGCCGCCAATTTTCTGGATTATCGGGGCCGCTCCCCTCCTCCGGCGGATTTTTCCCCCGGGGGCTATCTGGAGGCGAACGCCGACGAGATAGAATTGAGGCGGGGACGCCGGGAGGAATACCTGAAATTCCGGATTGCCGAATTCGACATCGCCCAAAACCGGCCGGACTCGGCCAAAAGGGTTTTAGGGGAAATCCAGGCGGAAATCGACGGCAGGCGCCGCGACGAATACCGGCTGGCCGTCGGCGGCGGAGCCAGGGGCGGCAACCTTCCCGGAAAAATATTTGAATTGGGCCCGGATCAGCGGCCCGGGATCGAATTCCTGCTGGCCAGGGCCTGCGACGGGCTGGAACTCCGGGCCGAGGCCAAATACTGGTATCTGCGCCACCTGTCCCGAAACCCGAGCGGACGGGAATACGCCCTGGCGACGGAAAGGCTGGCCGCCATTCACATGGACGAGGGCGGCGTTTACCGGCTAGCCGACCCCACCCGGGCCGGCGAAGCCTACCGCTTGGCCGCCGAATACCATGAAGCCCTGATCGGCTCGCCGGCGGCGACCCGAAAGCAGCGTCTGGACGCCACCCTGGGCCTTGCCGTCGCCAATTCCCGCCTGGCCGATCTGACCCCGGCGGACGACATCGCCGGGATCGACAAACTTGTCGGCCTCGGCGAAATCCTGCGGGGATGGCTGGAGGAATTCTCCGGGCACCCGCTGCCCGGCCGGACCCTGGCGATACCGCCGGCCGTCGGGAGCCTCCTGTCCACCCCGGAATTTGTCCCGCCCCTCCCCCTCGCCCTGATCGGGGTGTCGGCCGGCGGCTTGACGGCCCTGGCGGGGAAAGGCGACTCCACCCCCTTGCAGAAACGCCGGCGTTTTCTCGCCCGGGCCGTGGAAAACTACGATCTGGCGATTCCCGGCCTGGAAGAGGGCGATGTCCGGGACGGGGCCATGGTTATGGCGGCGCGGGAGAGCTGGCGCCTGGGCCGAAAGGAGGAGACCGAGAAACGCCTGAAAAGAATGCTCGATCCCCTGTCCAGTCCGGAATTGATCCTGGCGGCCCGGCTGGGACTGGCCGAGGTCGCCCTGGATCGGGGGGAACTCGAAAACGCGGGCCTGCTCATCCTCGGCGGCCAGGCGCATCCGTCGCCGGTATGGTTCACGGCCGACGACGCGGACTGGCGAACCCTGGCGGCGAAGCTGGGCAATTCCGGCAACCACGCCCGCCCCGGAGTATGGCGGGCCCTGTGGGACTCCATTTCCGGGGAAGGGAGGGACGCGGCCAGTTACGCCGCCAGCGGCCGCCGCCTGGACGACGTTCACCTCAACCGGTTCATCATGGCCATGAACGCCGTCCTTCGCCGGCCGGATTTCCCGCGGACCGACGATTTCCCGCCCGGGGAGCATCGGCGCGAATTGACGGCCCTGCTGGCCAGCCCGGAGGAAACGCTTACCGAAAACGAGATGGCTTGGCGCAACCGCCTGCTGATTGAGGAGGCCCTCCCCTATGATCTGGCGGCCAGGGGCGGCCAGGGAGTCGTCGTTTATCCCCCCTTCCCCGCCGCCACGGAACTGCCCCCCGACGGCCTGGTCGATTCCGGGGCGGTTAAAAACCTGCTGGCCGGGCTGGCGGAAAAATGGGAACGCCCCCCCCCGGCGGGCACCCCGCCGGCGGAACAGGCCCGGCACCTGGAGAAGGCCGCCGCCGCCCGCCGGGCCGTCCTCGACCGTTATCGCGGGGATCCGGGCGAAATCAATTTCGCCCTGGCCGAAAACCGGGAGAGGCTCGCCGCCCTGCGGGAGGCCCAGGGACGCCGGCGGGAAGCCCTTTCCCTAACCGCCGAGGCGGGCAGGCATTATCTGGAGGTGTCGTTCGAAGCGCAAAACTCCCCCCGGGAAATGACCTCGCTCCTGAGCGCCGGCGATGCCTTCTACCGATCCGGCCTCCTGGAGCGGGCGGTGGAAAGCCTGGACCGGTTCATGGATCGCTTCGGCCATTCCTCCATCCCGGGGGCCGAATCCACCATGGCCGTTTCCCGGGCCGAAAACCTGCTGGGCCGGATCCATTGGCTCCTCGGGGATTCCGCCCGGGCTGTCCGGTCCTTCCGGCGCAACCTTTCCCGGCGCACCCCGGAGCGCTTCAAGTCGATTTACTACATCGGCCGGGTTCTCATGGACGAAGGGGCGGCGAAAGACGATCCGGAAGCGCTGGGGGACGACTCCGAGCCGCTTCCGGAACTTTCCCGCGACAACCTGCCCGTCATCCGGACCGCCCTGCAGGCCTTCAATTACCTGCGGCAAAGCCCGGGCATAAATCCCGCCGCCCGGGCCTGGCGCTGGAGTTCCTTCGATCTGGCGAAGCTTCGCCACCTCATGGCCGAACGCGCCCGCCGGGCCGTCGGCGAGGCCGCCCCGCCCGGGAACGGCGAAACCGCCGGAAGCGGACCGGGGGAACCTCCCTGGCTCGCCCTCCATGACCGGGCCAGGGAGATCCTGACCGAAGTCCTGGAACGCTACACCCTGGCCCGGAACGGCGGCAAACTGTCGGTGCGGGTGGAACCGGCCGACTACGCCGAGGTCATGGCGGCCCGCTTCGAAGCCGAATGCCTCCTGGCCAGGACCCTGCTGGTCCTGGCCGAGGCGCGGGCGGACAATTCCCTCTCGGCCCTGGCCCGGGCGCACCTGGAGAACCTGCGGGACGGCCGGCGCTACGCCGCGGCCCTTTTCGATCCCACCCTCGATCGTTTCCAGCTCAACGCCGCCATAATCCGGGAGGAGTTGGGGGGAGACGAGGCGCCGCTGGAACGAAGCCGGCTGGGGGACGACGAGGGGCCGGTCTACAGTCCGGAATTTTTCCGATCCCGGCTGAAAAACTCCCTGCTGCTGCTGGCCGGAGAATACTTTCGGGCCGGAGAGGCGGCGTTGGCCGCGGGAGGGGCGGGAAGCGACGACGCCGTCGGCTTCTATAGGCGATCCTACGAGGTTTACAGGGATATTTACGACCGCTTCCAGGAGGAATACGGCTCGCGGGCCATGGTCGGGATGGGAGACGCCATGTCGCGGCTGGGCCGGGCCGAGGACGCGGCCAACCATTACCGCCTGGCCAAAAATGCCGCCCGGGCGCAACCTTCGGCGGAGGCCGGAGGGAGGGTTGATCCCGGCCCGGGTTTTTGGAGCGGGGTGGCCGACGCCAGGCTTAGCGATCTGGCCGGCGGCTTCCGGACGCCTTGAATTTTTCCCGTACCGGCCGGCCCGATTCCAAACAACCCTCTTTTTTTTATTGCGCCGCGACACCTCATTGGATAAAATTTTTTACCGTAACGGCGGGATCCGTTCATTCTCGCTTCAAGCCGAATGTACCCGAACGCCATCCATATCCCGGCCGCTTTCGCCCTTGGGAACAGGTTTCCAAAACCAACCGGGATTCCGGTATTTTCCGTTCTCAATGTCTTTTTTCAACAGGAGGGGAGCAACCATGCGCAAAAGGTTAATTTTGGGGCTGTCGCTCGCTTGTCTGCAACTGTCGGCCTTCGCGGCCGCCTACAAGGAGCAGACCGTCATGATCGCCACGGCCAACCCGGCCAATTCCCAGCACGACATCGCCATCCAGGGAATAAAAAAATACCTGGAAGAGAAATCCGGAGGCGCCATCACGGTAAAAGTGTTCCTGAACGGGACCATGGGGGACGAACAGGCCAACGTCAAACAGTTGCGCACCAATGAACTGCAAATCGCCACCGTCTTCACCGGCAATATCGCCCCTTCCGCCCCCATTTTGAACATTCTGACCCTGCCCTACCTTTTCCCCGACCCCAGCGACGCCGCCAACCTATTGAAAAACAAGGATTTCACCTCCAAATTGGCCGAAATCGTGGTTTCCCAAAACCGGACCCGGCCCCTGGGCTGGATTCTGGGCGGCTACCGCCACATCACCAACGCCAAACACGCCATCACCAAAATGTCGGATCTCCAGGGGTTGAAGCTCCGGGTCTCCCCTTCTGTCACCCAGTTGGAGGTTTTCCGGGCCTGGGGGATTGAACCCCACCCCATGGCTTGGGCCGAAGTGTTCAACGCGCTTCAGCAGGGGGTGATCGACGGCCAGGAAAACCCCTTCTTCACCATCCGGGACAATAAATTCTGGGAGGTCCAGAAATACGTCACCGAACTGCACTACATGCTGTGGACCGGCGGCATCGCCGTGAGCGAAATATGGTATCAGCGGCTGGACCCCGACACCAAGGCCCTGGTGGAAGAGGCGGTGGCGTCGGGACAGGACACGGAATGGAAATGGGTGGCGGATCAGGAGGATCTTTGCAAACAACTCGCCATCGACCACGGCATGACGGTGAACCCCCTGGAGGACGAGCCGGCCTGGGTCGAAAAGGCCCGCGCCATCTGGCCAAAGTTTTACGACCTGATCGGCAACCAGGAAATGATCCAGCAGGCGCTCGACATCATCAAATCCGGCGGCAAATAAAGAGGATATCGACATCATGAAATGGCTTCGCTATTTTTACGCCAATTTCGAGGAAATATTTTCCGCTTTTTTTCTCTCGATCATGATTGGGTCCCTCTCGCTCCAGGTGATTGTCCGCGCCACTTACGGCGGTTCGGTGGCCTGGGCCGAGGAGTTGAGCCGTTACACCTTCGTCTGGGCCGTTTACATCGGGGCCTCGCTCGCCGCCAAGCGGGCGGCGCATGTACGCATCACCGCCCAGTTCCTCCTGGCCCCCCCGAAGGTGAAGCTGGCCTTCCGCATCGTCGCCGACGTCATCTGGATGGGGTTCAACCTCTTTTTCGCCATTTACGGGCTGAAAATGCTGGCCGAATCCTTCCAGTATCCCGAGATTTCCCCCACCCTGGGAATTTCCAAGGCCTATGTGGAAGCCATCATCCCCATCGCCTTTTTCCTCCTCACCTGGCGAACGGTGGAGCTTTACATCGTGAACTGGGGCCACTGGGAAAAGCTAGTGATCGAGGAGGGAATGTAAATGACGACCCTCTCAATTTGCCTGTTTTCCTTCATCATCCTTCTGGTCATCGGGATGCCGGTGTTCGCCTCCCTGGCCATCTCGGGCGCGATCTCCCTGATTTTCAACGATTTCCTCCCCCTGGCGGTCATAACCACCTCGCTTTTCGAAGGGATGAACATTTTCCCGCTCCTGGCCATACCCTGTTTTCTGGTCGCCGGCTCGCTTATGGAAAAGGGGGAAATCACCGAGCAAATCGTCAATGTGGTCAAGATCATGGTCGGCCGCACCTACGGCGGGATGGGCATCACCACCGTGCTCGCCTGCACCCTGTTCGCCGCCATTTCCGGCTCCGGCACCAGCACGGTGGCGGCGGTGGGAACCCTGCTCATCCCCGCCATGATCCGCAACGGCTACAGCGCCACCTACGCCGGGGCGGCGGCGGCCACCGGCGGTACCATCGGCATCCTCATTCCCCCCAGCAACCCCATGATTCTTTACGCCATCATCGGCAACCTGTCGGTGACGGGCATGTTCACCGCCGGCTTCGTTCCCGGGGCGATACTTTCCGTCGCCCTTTGCCTCACCGCCTGGCTACTCGCCCGCAAGGACAATTTCCGCGCCGACGACAGCACCCCTCCCTTCTCCTTCGGCCGGCTTTTCCGGGCGGTGTATCACGGATTCTTTTCCCTGGCCACCATAGTCGTGGTCCTGGGATCGATTTACACCGGCCTGGCCACCCCGGTCGAAGCCTCGGTGGTGGCGGTGCTTTGGGCCCTCTTCGTGGGATTCCTGATCAACCGCGCCCTCACCCCCAGGAAGGTGGTGGAAGCCCTGAACGCCGGCGCCTTCATGTGCGGGAGCCTGGTCATCATCATGGGGGCCGCCACCCTGTTCGGGAGAATACTGACCTACGAGGAGGCCCCCATCCGCCTGGCCAACGCCGTGCTGGAATATTCGCAAAACAAGTACGTCGTACTCCTGCTCATAATCGCCGCCCTGTATGTCCTGGGGATGTTCATGGAGACCCTGGTGACCGTCATCCTGGTGGCGCCGGTGCTGTTGCCCATGATCATCAAACTGGGGGTGGATCCCATCCACTTCGGGATAATCATGATCATGTGCAACGAAGTGGGCCTCCTCACCCCCCCGCTCGGGGTCAATATCTTCGTCGCCTCGAAGATAAGCAACGCCTCGGTGGAAAAGCTGGCGATCGCCTCCCTGCCATACATCGGGACAATGACCCTGGTCATTCTCCTGATAACCTTTGTGCCCTGGTTCTCGACGGTATTGCCGAAACTCCTGGGTTTCAATTAAATCAAACCCCGCCGGGCGAAAAATCGGGTTCGCCCGTCCCTAATCGGGGCCATGCCCGCCAAATCCCGTTTCCCCCGGAAACTCCGGGGGAAACGTTTTATTGTCGCCCATCCCCCCTTCGGCGGAATGAAAACCCCGCGGGAAAGGGGAGATTATCGGCAATCCTTGTAGAGATACATATTCCTCTTGCAAAATCCGGCATTATAATTTATATTGGTTCTCCCGTTCCGGCTTTCCCGGGGAGGAGCCGGGAAAAAGCGTTTTGGTTTCGGCGGCCGGACTTCGCTTATGCCGTTCACGGCGCGAAGTTATGATTCCCCGGGTTACGCGCGGCAAGAAACGGGCAAGGGAAATAAAGGCGAAATATGGCAACCTCCCCTCCTCATCCTCGCAATTCCGCGCCGGGCGCGGCATAAGCCTTCGGCGATGTAATTTCCTTTCCGGGGAGCGCCAAGTGGATTCGACTTTTCTGGACTCGGTGAAATTCGATCAAAACGGACTGATCCCCTGCGTGGCGCAGGATTACGAGACCGGCGAGGTGCTGATGGTCGCCTACATGAACCGGGAAAGCCTCCGGGACACGGCGGAGAAGGGGGTGGCCGCCTATTGGAGCCGCAGCCGGAAAAAATTCTGGATCAAGGGGGAAACCAGCGGAAACACCCAGGAAGTCAGGGAAATCCGTTTCGACTGCGATCTCGACTGCGTATTGATAAAGGTGAAGCAAAACGGTGGTTCGGCCTGCCATACCGGCATGCGATCCTGCTTCCACCGCCGGTTGACCGAATCCGGCCTGATCGAGGACGGGGTCAGGATTTTCGACCCGGAAAAGGTCTACGGAAAATAATCCCGGCATCCGGTGCGCCGGATGCCAAGCCGGCTTTCCAAAGGGGAACGTTCGCCAAATGAAACATTTCAACTACCGGGAAGGGGAACTGTTTTGCGAAGGGGTCCCGGCCCGCTCCCTGGCCGAAAAATACGGCACCCCTCTTTACGTCTATTCCCGAAACAGTTTCCTCGACGCCTACCGGGACATTTGCCGGGCTTTCGCCAAGGCCTCCCCCTTGGTGGCCTTCTCGGTGAAATCCTGTTCCAACCTCGCCATCCTCAACATCCTGCGGGAGGCCGGGGCTGGCTTCGACATCGTGTCCGGAGGGGAGCTTCACCGGGTGGTCAAGGTCGGGGCGGATCCCAGGAAGGTTGTTTTTTCCGGAGTGGGCAAGTCCGATCCGGAAATACTCCAAGCCCTCGATCAGGACATTCTGATGTTCAACGTGGAGTCGGAGGCGGAATTGGACAACCTCCAGGCCATGTCGGCCGGCATGGGCACGGTGGCCCCGGTGGCCCTCCGCCTGAATCCCGATGTCGACGCGCACACCCACGCCAAGACCACCACCGGAAAAAAGGAAAACAAATTCGGCATTGATTTCTCCGTGGCTTCCCGAATCATCCGAAACATCGCCGAACAGCCCAATATCCGCCTGCTCGGCCTCGACGTCCACCTCGGCAGCCCCATTTATTCGACCCTGCCCTACCGCCAGGCGCTGGCCAAACTTACGGATTTCATCAAGGAGCACCGCTCCCCCCGGGCCCACCTGGAATACCTCAACATCGGCGGGGGCTACGGCCTTCTCTACCGCGACCAGGCCGTTCCCAGCTTCCAGGAATACGCCGACGCCATCATTCCCTTCATCGGCAAAACCGGCTGCAAGCTGATTCTGGAACCGGGACGCTCCCTATCCGGCAACGGAGCCGTCCTCCTTTCCCGCGTCCTTTACACCAAAAACAACGGGACCAGGCATTTCACCATTGTCGACGCCGGCATGAGCGATCTAGTCCGCCCGGCGATGTATGACGCCTACCATTTCTGCTGGCCAACCCAATACGCCCGAACTCCTCCCGCCGAACTGTTCGGTTCGCCCGAGGCCAAGGATTACCTGAACCGGGAAACCGGGGAAGACTGGGAGGCCCCGCCCAGCGGCGCGGTCGACGCGGAGGGATTCCGGCTTACCGACGTGGTGGGCCCGATCTGCGAATCGTCCGACTGCTTCACCCGGGGGAGGCGGCTGCCGGTTCTGGAAAGGGGCGACTTGATCTCGTTTTTCTCCGCCGGAGCCTACGGGTTCAGCATGTCCTCGAACTACAATTCCCGGCCCCGTCCGGCCGAGGTGCTGGTCAACGGCGGCGAAAGCCGGGAAATACGCAAACGCGAAACCTTGCCGGAACTGACGGCCGGCGAGGCTTGGCAATGAATCTCCTTGAAATTCCGGGCGGATCGGAAAATCCCTTTCCTTGGGACTCGTCGAAAAACAAGTGCCGCGTGTTTAGAGTTGGTTGACAAACCGCCGCCTCGCCCTGGTTTATCGCGTCAAAAGCCGCTTGGGGCTCGTAAAGAAATAAAGTTGACATGGTTATACTTCGTTAGGGTTTGTCCATAAATAACTTATGCATATTTAGACAAGGAACCGAGTCGCGGCGATAAATTTTCGCCCGTGGTTGGGCAAAAATTTACGGGAGCGACGTTGGTGACGCGGTATAAACTTGCATAAGTTATTTATGGACGAGCCCTTATTCGGAACTCTCGGATTTTTTCGCCAAACGGCGGCGAAAAATCCCGCCGTTCCTCGTGCCTCGTCTAACCATGTCAATTTTATTTCTTTATCGACCCTTCCCGGATTATTTTTGCCCCTGAGTGCCGCACAAAAAACATCCGGCCGGCGCCTTTTTCCTTGTCTACCCGGGCGAGGCGGCGATTTGTCAACCGGCTCTTGGACAAGGCGCGAGGTCGCGGCGGTGAATTTTCGCCTGCGGGTGGGCTAAAATTCGCGGGAGCGGCGAAGCAACGCGGCATAAGCACGCGGCACTTGTTTTTCGCCGAATCCTTGGGGCGTCTCCCGGGACCGCGAACCCCGCCGCCCATAACAGAAAGCGAGGACATGGCCGGCCGGATCGACTTTGACGGGCAGTTCCTTCCCTCCGAAGCCTGCCGGGGCCAGGGCGCCCCCGCCATTCGCGGGCAATCCGAATTGGCGGGCCTGACCCGGGAGCAATTGATCGACCACATAGTCCAATTGCAGAATTGTTACGCCCAGCTGGAAAACGATCATCATTTTCAGGCCTGGGAGGTCGGAGAATTCGAGAGAAACCTGAATTTTTTTTCCCGGATAACCGAATTGGCCAGCCGGATGAACACCACCGACATCGAAACCATAGCCAACATTTCGCTGAACGAAATTCCCGCCTTCTTCGATTGCCGCCAGGCCGCTCTCTACCTTTTCGACGAGGACAGCGCCACCCTGAGCCTATACGCCGCCTCCGACTCGTTCCCCAGGCAGTCGCCCCTGAACCGGGCGGAACAGGGCGAACATTTCCTGTTCAACCTGTTTTTCAATCGTCCCGATCCCTACCTGATGGAATACCAGCCCGACGTCGAAACCATGATTATCGACGCCCAAAGCCTGAAAATCGAAGGCATCCCCCCCGAATGGCTGGAAATATTCGCCCGGCGGGTGATAGTCCTGCCCCTGGCGATAAAGCGGCCGGGCGAGAACAAGTCGACTCCGCTGTTTCTGGGCGGCCTGATTCTTGGAATGCCGGCCATCAGCCTGGAATTGAGCGCCGTCGATCTCTCGACCCTATTCTGCAGCCTTATCTCCTCCAGCCTGCACAACGCCATGCTCCTCCGCAAACTCAACGAAATGACCATAACCGATCCCCTGACCCGGCTTTTCAACCGCCGCCACATGATGAATCAATTGTCCTCGGCGATAACCCATGCCCAGAGGCAGCGGCACCGTTTGGTCCTGGCCATGATCGACGTCGATCATTTCAAGCGGGTCAACGACACCTACCGGCATTTGTGCGGGGACAAGGTCCTGCGGCAAATCGCGGATCAGTTGAGGCGCTCCACCCGCAGCGACATCGACGTCATATCCCGCTACGGCGGCGAGGAATTCATGATCATCATGCCCTACATCGGGCTTAACCAGGCCCTGCTGGTGGCCGAACGCATACGAAAAAACATTGAGGACCATCGAATCGCCTGGAGTAATGTCCGCCTTTCCGTAACCTGCTCCCTGGGCTTGGCCGAATATTTCAACGGCGAAAGCATGGACAAACTTATCGACCGGGCCGACAAGGCGCTTTACGACGCCAAGCTTTCCGGCCGGAACCGGGTGGTCGCCTCCCCGCCTCCCCGGCAACCGCCGCCCCAAGGCGAAAATTAGTCGACTTTTAGAGCGTGTTGTTAAATACCGGATCGCCCGGGTTAGACAAGGAAAAAGTCGCTGGCAGGATGATTTTTGGCCGGCGGTTAGGGGTAAAAATCATCCGAGAAGCGGCTTTTGACGCAGTATAACCCGACGAGACGGCATTTAACAACACGCTCTTAAAGGGAAGCGAACGCCTTTGACCGGAGAAGCGAATGACCATTCGCAAGAAACTTTTGTTGATTGGCAAAAACAGTCTTGCGGTTGCCAACTCCTTGTTCTCGCCATATTCGCGAAGTGGTTCCCGCAAATGCGGTTATCGGCCGCTAGCCTTGGCGGCGCGCTAGGGAACCGGCATCCTCAGCACCGACTTGACGATGGACGCCTTGTTCTCCAGGCCCTCCGCCAGGGCGCGGGGAGCCTCGGAAAGCGGGTAGACGTTGCTGACGATGCGCTTCAAGTCCACCAGGCCGGCGGCGGCCGACTCGATGGCCATGGGATAAATGTTGCGATAGCGGAAAACGCTGCGCAGGGTTATCTCCTTGTTGATGATTTCCCGCAGGGGAATGACGAGCGACCCGTCCGGACTGTAGCCCACCAGCACCAGGTTGGCCCCCTTTTTCAGGGCGCGGACGGTTTCCCCGGCCATCGCCGAAATCCCGGCGGTGTCGACGGCGAGATCGCAACCGGCCCCGCCGGTCAGCTCCAGCAGCCGGTCGGCGGCGGCGGCGGGATCGCGGGAATCCACCGCCGCGTCCGCCCCCAGCTCGGCCGCCTTGGCCAGGCGATTTTTCATGATGTCGCAAACGAAAACCCTGGCCACCCCGCAAATCCGGAGCGCCATCATCGACACCAGCCCGATGCAGCCGGCGCCCACCACCACGGCGCTCTGGCCGGGGCGGGCCCCGCCCTGGTTGGCGGCGTGGAAACCGACCGCCAGGGGCTCGATCAAGGCCCCCTCCAGGGTGGAAAGGCGCTCGGGCAGCTTGAAGCAGAGATCCGCGTCGTGGGCCAGGTATTCGCAAAACGCCCCGTCCACCTGGGGCGAGGCCGGAGTGTTCGGGGCGGCCAGGAATTTCACCTCGCGGCAGAGATTGTACCGGCCGGTCCGGCAATATTCGCATTTGCCGCAGGTCCTGCCCGGCTCGACGGCGACCCGGTCGCCGGGAAGCGGATTCCCCACCCGCGAACCGGCCTCGACCACCACCCCGGCGCATTCGTGCCCCAGGACATGGGGGGCGGTCACGCGCCCGCCCCAGTCCTTTTCCAGGATGTGCAGATCGGATCCGCAGATCCCGACGTATTCCAGGCGAATCAGGACCTGGTCGGGCCCGGGAACCGGGATATCCCGCTCCACCAGCTCAATCTTCCGGGGCCCGGTCATCAAGGCCGTCAACATGGTCTTTTTCATCGGCGAAACTCCCCCTCCCCCGGAAATCCCGGGATTAGGGCTCGTCCATAAATAACTTATACAAGTTTATACCGCGTCACCAACGCCGCTCTCGTAAATTTTTGCCAACCACGGGCGAAAATTTACCGCCGCGACTCGGTTCCTTGTCTAAGCATGTATAAGTTATTTATGGACAGACCCTTATTTGCCGGCCAGGGACTGAAGGACGTCCCGGGCTATTTCCGTCATCCGATCCAGGGAAAACGGTTTCCGCAAAAGATGGGTGAAGCCGCAATCGTAAAGATCGCACTCGTGCCAATCGTCCAGGGAGGAACCGATCGCCACGATGAACCGGTGAACCCCGTGCCGGCGCAGGTAATAGGCTATTTCCGCCCCGTGGCGCTTGGGCAGGCGCAAATCGAGGATGAACAGGTCGAAGCGGCGGGACTGGACGATGTCCATCGCCTCCTCCCCGGTCACCGCCTCGACCACCTCCAGGTTCTCGTATTCCAGGAGGGCCCTGAGCAACATCCTGACGTCCGGATCGTCGTCGACCACCAGGGCGCGCGGCCGGTGGCGGGTCCTGATGCTGAGGGCGAACTCGCTGCCGCTGTAGTCAAGCTGCGACGCCAACCGGTGGGCGTTGAGGTCCAGGCGGTTGAGAATGGCGAGAACCCGGTCGACTTCCCGGCCCTCGTCAACGGCCCACTGGATAATGTCGAGATTTTCCCCGCCGTTCTCGAGCTTTTCCACGATCCGGGCGGCCAGTTCGCGGCATTCCTTGAACTCCCGGTTGAGGAGGGCGCAATCGTCGTTGTCCAGCTCGAACCAGTAGACCTCCCCCCGGATGTGCTGGATCCAGCGTTCGCGCACGAATTTGTGCCAAAACCGGCGATGCCAGTCCTCGATGGCGGCGTCGCCCATGTCGTAGCCGGCCTTCTCCGATTCAATCCATTTATGCCGGAAAGCCTCGATCCCGGCCTCCTCGAAAATGCTTTTGACCTTGACCCCGGCGGGAACGTTTTTCCGGCGGATCGAGGTGCGGTGGCCGCGATAGCGGATTCTGGCCAGGGGCCTGGGCTCGCGTTCGCTCATATCCGGCCCGCCGGCGGGGCCGCGCGAAAATCCGGTTCCAAGCGTCAATTGCCTCCCAACCTGGCCCGGCGGATCAAGTTGCCGTTGCGCCACACCAAATCGTACGATTTGCTCCGTTCCGAGGCGCCGATGGCCTTGCGGAGTTCCTGGGCGTCGCGCACATCCCGGCCGTTAACGTTCAGGATGAGGCTCCCGGGCATGAAACCGAGCTGCTCGGCCGGGCTTTGGCGGCGGACGCTGGTCACCACCACCCCCTCGGCCTCGGACTCGTAACCCAGCTTGTCGAGCACTTCGGGGGTGGTGTCGGCCACCTCTATCCCCAGGCCCTGGAGGAAGCGGTCGCTCCTGCCCTCAATCACCATTTCCGGGGCCGAGGCCAGCAGGGTGACCTGCAGCAGGATCGTCTTCCCCTCCCGGACCGCCTCCACGTCCACCGGCTGCCCGGGGGTGGTGATGGTGACGAGATTCCGGAACTGCTGATCGTCGGAGATTTCCCGCTTTCCCCAGCGGACGACCACGTCGCCCCTCCTGAAGCCGGCCTTCTCGGCGGGACTCCCCTTGGTGACCGACCGCACCAGCGCCCCCCGGGGGGAACGAAGCCCGTAAGCCTGGACCCTGTCCTGGGTGATGGGCTCGACCTCGACCCCGAGATAGGAGGCGGTGACCTGCCGGTGGGCAATCAGGCTCTGCATTATGCTTTTGGCGATGTTCGAGGGAATGGCGAAGCCGACCCCGACGCTGCCGCCGGAGTTGGGCTGGGAAAAGATGAAGGTGTTGATGCCGATGACCTCGCCCCCGAGGTTGACCAGGGGACCGCCGGAATTGCCGGGGTTGATGGAGGCGTCGGTCTGGATGAAATCCTCCACTTCCATCATCCCCATGCCCGAGCGGCCCCTGGCCGAGATGATTCCCGAAGTCACGGTGAAATCCAGGCCGAAGGGGTTGCCCACGGCCATGACCCATTCCCCCACCTCGATCAGGTCGGAATCGCCGACCCTGGCCACGGTGAGATTGTCGGCCTTGACCCGGATGACCGCCACGTCGGAGGCCGGGTCGGCGCCAATCAGCTCGGCGGTTAATTCCCGTCCGTCCAGGAGCAGCACGCGAATGGATTCCGCGTCCCCCACCACATGGTTGTTGGTGAGAATGTAGCCCCGGTTGTCGATGATGACGCCGGAACCCTGGCCCTGCTGAATCTGGCGTCGCGGACCCAGGCGGCGACCGTTGGGGCCGCGTCCGAACATGTCGTTGAAGAATTCGAAGGGATTGTTGAAGCCGGAAACCTCCACCCTCCGCTCGACCTTGATGTTGACCACGGCCGGCCGGATGATCTTGGCCACGGCCACGAACGAACGGGACAGAATGTTGGCCTGGGCCAAGGCGGCCTCCTCGTCCCGGGTCAACCGGACATCCCGGGCCGGAACGGCCGCCGAGGCCAGGAAAAAAACCAGAACCGGGCCGGCAAGGGAAACAGGACGGCGGGAAAATCTCCGCATGGCTAATTATCCTTTACAAAAAATCCGCCTCAAGCCAGGCATTCCTCCACCGTCGCCCTTGCCTCCATGAAGGAAAGAAACCCCGTCATTTTCAGTACGGACAGCACCATCTCCCGCATTCCCGCGACGTAAAGCCTGGCCTCGCGCTCCTTGAGCGCCTTGACGACCTGAAGAAAAACCCGGAGCCCGGCGCTGGCGACATATTCCAGATCGGCGCAATCCAGGATGATGCGGACAACCCCGGACTCGCCCGCCCGGGGCAGCAACACCGCCTCGGCCTCGGCAACCGCGGCGGCGTCGAAGCGTCCGGACATTTTCACCACCACCATCCCGCCGTCCCGGCTGTCCTCGCTTAGCGTGAGCGCCATGCGAAACCCTCCCGGCCGAAAAGCCGTTCCCCCCAAAAAACCGGCCGCCTTCCCCAATCCCGCCGGCGGCGCCCCTAATTTCCCTTCGGCATGGGAGGTCGATTCCAGAGCGAACGGACTTCGACATTCGCAAGGCCGGCCTTTTCGGACCGCTATCCATTATAGTGGATTTTTAAAGGAAATCAAACAAACCATCGTTCGATTTTCCTTAAAAGCCAACTTGGAGCGCGTAAAAAAATAACGTTTACATCGGGGCGCGGCGGTTCAACGCCGGCGGGGCTTTTTCATGGCGAAGTTGTAAATGTCATTCATTTCCGAGTCCTTAGAGCGCCGAAAGTAATTCCGGAAGCGTTTCTCCGTCCCGGGGCCGGTCCGGAAAGGGCCCGGGACGCCCGCCCCGTCATCCCAGCCAGCGCAAGACCACGGCGGCGACATCGTCGGCCAGCAGTTTGTCCCCCCCGGAGAAGGCGAACACGGCGTCCAGCACCGCCCGGATCATCGTCTTGGCGTCGCAACCGGCGCGCTCGGCCAGAACGGCCCGTAGGCGCTCCTCGCCAAAAAATTCCCCGGCCGGCGACTGCGCCTCCGTCACCCCGTCGGTATAGAGCAAAAGCGCTTCCCCGGGGGACAGTTCCAGGGTCGCCGCCTCCAGCCGCATCTCCATTCCCGCCCCCAGGATGCCTCCAGGCGGCAATTCGACGAATTCGCTCGAGCCGTCGGGGCTCACCCGGAGCGGCGGATTGTGGCCGCCGCTCACCAGGGTGACCCTCCCCGTGTCCGCGTCCAGAAGCGCGATCAGCATGGTCACGAACATGAAGGCGTCGTTGTGCCGGGCCAGCTCCGAATCCACCTGGCGCATCACCCGGCAAATGAATTCGCCGGGCTGGTCGTCCTTCATCCCGACGTCGGAGTAAGCCCGGAAAAGGGTGAGGGTGGAGGCCATGAACATCGCCGCCGGCATCCCCTTGCCGGACACGTCCCCCACCACGGAGCACAGCCTCCGGCCGTCCAGCGAAAAATAATCGAAGAGATCGCCGCCGGCCGATTTCGCCGGCTTCATCTCGCCGCGAATGTCATGGCGGGGGGAGGCCGGCGCCTCCACCGGCAACAGCCCCTGCTGAATTTCCCCGGCGACGCGCATGTCGCCCTCGGTCCGTTCCTTGGCGGCGACTGTTTCCGCCAGGCGCTTGAGGTAGGAATCCAGTTCGCCCCGCAGGTTGTGGAAATTGCGCGCCAGCAGGCAGATTTCGTCGTGGGGGCGGGACGAAACGGGGAGGAACCTGTCGTCCAGGATTTTGCCGGAAAAGCCGCTGTTGCCGACGTCCTCGGTGAAATCGCTCAATTCCCGGAGCGGCCGGGTGATCAGGACGGCCAGAAGATAACCGGAAACCCCGGCCAGGAGAAAGGCGAGAAGGCCGGCCGCCGCCACGTGGATAAGCCACCGGCTTTCCATTTTTTCTATCTCCGGGATGGGCATGTCCGCCCCGATGCAATAGGCGCGCCCGCCCGGGGAAAACCGGCGGGAAACGATGGATCGCGATCTCCCGTAGGAGTCGGTTCCGTCGCTTATCCTGGTCCGGCCGTCGGCCAGAGTGGCGGAAAGGTCGGGCCAATCCTCCTCGTAGGGGGTGAAATAGGGTACCCGGTTGCTGGCGGTGACGCGGATTTTCCCCTCCGCCGGCGCCAGGGTGTACAGATAGGACAGTTTGCCCTCCAGGGCCACCCGGGCCAGATTGAGTTGGATGGCCAACTCTTCGTTCAGGGAAATCGAGTCCGCGGCCAGGGCGCGATCATGTAAATCGGCCGGCAGAATCACGCTCATCGCCTCCACGCACAAGCGCAGGCGGTTGTCGATGCTGTTCTTGAGCTCCTCGTCGAAGGAAGTGTAGGCGAACCAGGAAAAAAACAGCGACAGGGCGAATACCGTCAGCAGGAAGAACAGGGGCAGCTTGACGCCGACGCTGAAGCGTTCCCACAACCGCCTGAGATCTTTCCTCATGGCATCCCCGCCCCGTCTTGATGTTCCGGTCCGGCGCCCGGGCCGCCGCCGCCCGGCGGCCACTCGATCATTTCCAGCCTGGTAAGCTTCCGCCGTTTGCCCGACGGCACCAGGCGGCCGGCCGGGATGCGCAACCGCCGCCCGGGGCGAAAAGGCCCGCCCGTCCCGACAATCGCCACCCCCTCCACCGTCCGCACGACCGGGGCGCCGGCAAAAATTCCGGAACCGCGATAAACGCCGACTTGCTCGCCGGGAAGGCCGGGGAAAACCCCGGCGTAGGTTTCCACATCCAGCACCAGGCGCGGACCCGAGGGGGTTTGCGCGTGCAGCGGCCGGCAACGATCCCAGGGCAGGCCGCAAAAACAACGCACCCGCCGGTCGATCATGTCATGGCTGTCGCCGGACCAGTCGATGGCCGCCTCCCGGTTGACCGCCGCCAGAGTGGCCGGGAACACCACCCCCTTTTCCGATCGGATCGCCCGCGGACGCCCGTCCGCCAGGCGATCCAGGCAGGCGGGCAGGGCGGCGGCGGCGGCCCGGGTCATGCGAATGCCGATTTCCCGGGAGGTGGCCAACGGCGGAAGCGCCACCGGCGCGTAAGCCAGAATCTCCCCCTCGTCTATATTTTCCGACACCCGGTGGATGGTGCCCCGGCTGCGCCGCCCGCCCCGAAGCGCCAACAAAAATTCGGGATAATACCCCGGCAGCTCCGGCAGCGGCCCGGGATGGAAATTGATGAATCCCAGCGGGGGAAGGGAAAACATCGGGGGCGGCAGCCAGCCTCCGCAATACACCACCCCCACCTCCGGGCCGGCGGCCTCGAAATCGCGGAACCAGCGCCGCAGGCGGGGATTTTTCCGCCAGCCGGAGTCGGCGAAGCTTCGACGCGCCTCTTTCACCGAACGGCACAGCGCCGCCGGCAGGATCAGCGCCGGCACGCCCAGCCGCCGGCTCCAGGCCGCCAGCCGATCGCCCCGGCGAAGGATCAGGGCGCAGAGGCGGTGCCGCGAAGCCGCCAATTTCACCACGATTTCCTCGGCGGCGTCGGGATCGTCCTCCGCCTCCCTCCGCCAATCCGCCCACCGGTGCCACCCCAAATACAACGCCACCCGCAATCGCCGCTTCCCCGCCCCGGCGCCGCCCTCCGTCTCCGTCATAAGCGCTTTCCGGCCACCGGTCCGAAGCGGATCGCCGGTCGGACGCCTCCTTTCGAAAATCAAGGATCCCGATTGAAAATCCCGTTCAATCCGGGACCACCCTCGCCGGCAACCCCGACCCGAGCAGCGCCGCCGCCGCCAGGAAAATCGCCGCCAGCCCGATCAGCCCCGACCTCCCCCCCAGCCCCAAGGCCAGGGCGAACGCCAGCGGGCCAATCGTCTCGCCGAATTTCCCGATCATTTCGGCGACGGCCACAGCGCGTTCCTCGCCCAGGCGCTTGACCCCGGCCAGGGAAAGGAACAGGCTGTTCGCCCCGGCCACCGACACCCCCTCCACCAATCCGAACGCCACCAGGGCCGCCATCGCCCCGGGCAAATCGTCAAGAAAGGCGAAAAAAACCAGCGCCAGGCAATAAATCGCCTGGGCCGACATGACCAGCGCCCGGCCCCCCAATTTGGGCAGCAGCAGGCGCGCGGCGGTCGGACCCCAGTAGATGACCAGCAGGCCGTGCAGCAAAAGCAGGCGCCCGATGTCGCCTATCCCCATTCCCCGCGATTCGGCGAAAACCGTGAAATAATAGGTCACATATCCCGCCAGGACATACACCGGAACAATGTGGAACAACAGGAAGACAAGCACTCCCCGATCCCGGAAAAAACCGGAGTATCCCCGCCGGGGCGCCGGCCTAGCCGCCGGCGCCCCGGCTATGCCCGGCGGCGGGATCCAGGGAAGGAGCCTGGCCGAAACCGCCCAGGCCGCCAGCATGACCAGCAGGGCGACGAAAAAGGTCGGCTGATATCCCGCATGCCCCGCCACCACCGAACCGATGCCCAGTCCGGCATAACCGCCGGCGGTCATCCCGGAATAGAAGTCGGAATAGCCGATGTCGCCCAATTCGCGATCCGGTTCCCTCAACAGCAGCGAACGGATGCCGAGGAATCCGGCCCCGGATCCCGCGCCCAAGACCAGGTTGGCCAGGAGGAACAGGTCGGCGTCCCCGGCGAGCCAACTCAGGATCAGTCCCAGGCCGGAAAACAGGAAGCCGGCATGAATGACCCAAGCCGCGCCCCGATCCGCAATCAGGCGTCCGGACGCCAAAACCGCCAACCCGAAGGCGAGCATCTGCGCCGACACCGCCGCCGCCGCCAAGGCGCCCGGCGAGAGCCAATCCTCCGGCCGGGCCAATTCCAGCATCCGCAACGGTACGAAGGCGGTCGGAAACGAGAGGGCGGTGAAAAACAGGCAGCCGATCGGCCGGGCCAGAAAGGCGGGGGATTGCCGATCGCCCAGCCGCCGGCCCCGGCCCTTCCCCGCGGACTCCAGCCCGGCCAGCAAATTGACGAGGTAAATGAACTCGAACACCAGAAGCACCAGCACCATCAGCAGGGAAAGGGCTTCCAGCAGGACCGCCTTCACGATTTCGTCCATGGCGGCGTTGAATACATAAAAATCGCGGCCTATTTCCAGGACCGCCGCCACCTCGCCGGCGGCGTCCCGAATCGGCGCCACCCCGAACACCCAGTCCCCGTAGGCGTCGCTGGAAGTGGAAACC
>JAISYL010000171.1 GCA_031269935.1 Planctomycetota bacterium | reverse complement strand
TCAAAAGTCGCTTCCCGGATGATTTTTGCCCTTGACCTCCGGCCAAAAATCATCCTGCCAGCGTCTTTTTCCTTGTCTAACCCGGACGATCCGGCATTTAACAACACGCTCTAAAAGTCCGCTCACAGGCTGAAGGCCGCCCCCAGGGCGACGGTGAACTGGGGCGCCTCCAGCACCGCCACCTCCCGGGACAGTTCCTCCCCCAGGGCCCGGGCCAGGCCGGGATTGAGGGCGGGGCCGCCGTCCAGGTAAACGCCGCCGGGGGGGAGCGGAAAGTCGAGGAGGGCCGCCATCCGCCGGGCCGCCGCCCGGCACAGCCCCCGGATGACGCTTCCCCTGGGCGTCCCCCGGGAAAGGAGCGAAACCATCTCGCTCTCGGCGAAGACCGCGCAGACGCTGGAGATTTCCGCCGCCTCCGCCTCCCGGCCGAGCGAGTCGAAGCGCTCCAGGGGAACGTCGAGGATGATCGCCGCCCGCTCGAAAAAACGCCCGGTCCCGGCGGCGCAGCGGTCGTTCATCCGGAAATCCGCCGCCACCCCCCACTCCCCCAGGAGGATGGCCTTGGTGTCCTGGCCGCCGACGTTGACCACCAGCCGGGCGGCGCCCCGGCTAAGCCGGAAGGCCCCCAGGGCGTTGGCGGAGATTTCGTCCACCGTCAGGTCGGCCCCGGCGAAGCGCCGCTTGCCGTAGCCGGTGACCGCCAACCCCGAGAGCTCCCCCCGGGAGCGCCCGGCCCGGGCCAGGGCCGAGGCGAGCAGGGCCTCACCCGCCGCCGCCTGATCGGGGACGGCGGGAGCGGCCTGGAGGGCGATTGCCCGGCCGTCCTCCAGGATCGCCGCCTTGAAGGCGGCGCTGCCGAGATCAAGCCCGGCCCGAACGGCCACGGCGCCCCCTTTGCAGAATGGCCCGGAAAGCCTCCAGCCGGACCAGGAGGTTTTCCCGATCCCCGGGAGCCAGGTCGGTCTCCAGCCGCAGGAAGGGGATTCCCCGCTTCCCCAGGGCCGCTTCCACCCCCCGGCTATCCATATCATAGGGATGGCAGCCCTTCAGTATATGAAAAACCACCCCCTCGAAATGTTTGGCCTGGCCCAGGATGGAGGCCGGACGATTGCGGTCGTCGGCGAAGACGGGGCAGCCCGAGCCCTGGTGATGGCGTTCGGCCAGGGCCTGGAGCATTCCCGGGAGGGACGGGTCGCGGTAGAAGGCGGCTCCGGGGAAAATCCGCTCGGACGAGCAGAGGTCGTCGGCGACCAGGGCGAAGCCGGCCTCCTCCAGGAGTTCCGGCAATTTGAAGTCGGGGAAAAAAATCGGGGAGCCGGCCAGGAAGATCCGGGGGGCGTCCCGGGCCGGCGGCTCCCCGAAGCCGGGAAGCGCCTCCTCCAGGGCGGCCAGCCAGCTTTCCGGGTCGCCCCGGAGAAAGGAGTTGGCGATCAGGAAAAACCACACCCCCGGAACCTCCCCCCGGCGGCGCTTTTCCGTCAGGCGCTCCAGGGCGCCCCAGGCCCTTCGGTAAAGCGCCAGGGAATCCCGCAGCCGGGCGGCGGCCAGGGGGCGGCCGGCCAGCTTTTCCAGGAAGGCCGCCAGCCGGCCGATTTCGGCCCGCCAGCGTTCCCGGCCGTCCCCGGCCTCCCGCAGCCGCGGCGGTTCCAGGAAGCAGAAGGGATCGGGGAGTTCGATTCCGTATTGGGACAGTATCGCCGGGAATCTCGCCGCCCAGTCGCAGGCGAGGGGGATGACCAAGCCCGCCAGGCTTCGCCAAGCCCCGTCCCGGGCCAGGCCGGCCGCCGCCGCCCGAAGGAGGGGGCAGGCCAGGGCGGGGAGGCGGGAGGCCGTCCCCGGGGCTTCGCCCCCCCCGCAGAGGCGGTGGGTCCGGATGCCCAGGGCGTGGAACAGTTCCAGGGGCGCCTGCTGGCAGAGAACGCCCACCAGCGGTCGTTCCGAACCCCGGGCGGCGGCGGCCGGACCCTCCTCCAGGCGGCGGAGGAAGGGATCGAATTCCCGGCGGTAGTCCGGGCGGCGGCGCAGCTTCTCCCCGGCCCGGGCTAGGGCGTCGGCCGGGGGCGGCCGGGGGGGAGCGGTGGTCACCGGAAAAGCCTTTCCCGCCAGCGGGCGGCCAGCCGGCGGGAACTGGCGAGGAGGGTGAAGCCGAGGAACTCGGCCCGGAGCGGGCCGTCGGCCGGGCAGGCCTCCAGGCACTGGAAACAAGTTTGGCAGTCGGGGTCGCTCACCCGCCCGGAGCGCTCCCGGCCGCGGACCCCCTCAACCTCCATGGGGCAGTTGCGGGCGCAGTTGCCGCAGCCCAGGCACAGTTCCGGCGCCTTGGCCAGCCGGAGGAGGGCGAAGGGCCGGAGCAGGTTCTGGATGGCCAGGAGCGGGCAGAAGAGGCAGAAAAAGCGGTCGCGGAAAAACATTCCGGCCAGGACCGCCCCGGTCAGGGCGGTCAGGGCCAGGGAAAGGGCCAGGGTGACCGGGCTGGCGAAGTTCAGGGCCAACTGCCGGAAGTCGCCGGCGAATAGCGGCAGCAGGGCCTTGCCGGGGCAGATGTTGCAGAAGGGAAGGTGGAAATCGGGGTGGAGGATCCCGGCCGTCACCAGGGGCGGCAGGCCGACCAGCCAGATCAGGAGGGCGTATTTCACCCAGCCCAGCCTCCGCCCGCCCGGCCGGAAAAGCCGGCTTTCCTCCAGCCCCAGGGCCCGGCGGGCGGTCCCCAGCCAGTCCGACAGGGTTCCGAAGGGGCAAATCCAGCCGCACCAGGCTTTCCCCAGCCCGACGGCCAGGAGGAGGAAAACCGCCAGGCCCCCCAGCGCCCCCCTTCCCCAGGCCCCGGTCAGGGCTTCCCAGGACATCCCCAGGCCGTAGCCGCCCTGGAGCCGCATGAGGTAGCAGTGGCCCCCGCAGCCGGCGACGTAGGGGCAGGCGAAGCAGGGAAGGGACGTCCCCAGGTTGATTCCCAGCCGGCCGCCGTAGACGAGGACGGCGAAGCTCAGGTGCTTGACCAGGAAGCGGGCCCGGGAGGGAGTCATCGCCGGACCTTCCGCCGCCGGAACAGGAAGGCGGTCGCCGCCAGGGAGACGGACATGACCGCCAAACCCGCCCCCAGGTTGTCCCGGCCGTGGCGGGAGCGGTGGACCTCCAGGGTGAAGCCGATCGGGACGCCCTTCCGCTCAAGCAGGAAAACGATGTGCTTCCAAGCCAGATCCCCGGCCCGGTCCAGGGCGGAATCGTGGGGCGGCCGGTAGCCGAAGCCCCCGTCGGAGTCCCGGACGGGAGTTGTCAGGAGTTGGCCCTCCGAGTCCAGCACCTTGACGCTTTCCGGCCTTTCGGCTTCCGGCCATTCCGGGACCAAGCGGAAGTTGTGCCCGGTTTGCGGCCAATAGTCCTCCCCGTCCGAAGTCAGGGACAGCCGGGGCAGCCCTTCGGGTTCGCCGGCGATCTCCCCTTCCAGAACCGGGTCAGCGGCCTGGCCGTACAGGTTGAAGGCGGTGGCGGCCCAAAACTCCCCGGCGGAGGTTTCCAGCTTGGCCCAGATCTCCGCCCGGAAGAAGCCGCCGGCCTCGATTGAACAGGGAAAGGCGCCCCGGATCGGCCGGGACAGCGCCAGCCGCCGCCAAGCCGCTTCGGCCGTCCGCTTGCCGCCGCCGGGAGGGGTCAAGGGAGCCAGGCGAAGGAAAGCCTGGACGGTTTCCGTCTCCGCCCCGGTCCGGGGGGGGATGAGTTCCAGGTCCCGGCGCACCCTTCCGTCCGGAAGGCGGCGGCTTTCGCCCAGCCGCCACCAGGCGTAGGCCGGGACCACTTCCCGACCGGGGTCGGCCGTCGCCGCCCCGGCGATCAGGAAAAACGGAGGCAGGATCATTAAGGCCAGGGAGCTTTGGAAAGTGGACATGCTCGGCTTGTCCCGCCCGGGATCGGATCAAAAGGAAAGCGCCGCCCCGGCGTAGAAGCT
>JAISYL010000143.1 GCA_031269935.1 Planctomycetota bacterium | reverse complement strand
TTAACAACACGCTCTTAAAGGAAATCGGGCCAACCGCCGCCCGATTTCCTTTAAAGATTCAACCGCTTTCGTTTCAATGGGTTGTTTTTTCACCAACTCCACCCAAACCGGCGACGTCGCAAAAAAAGCGGTACTGAAACGAACGCCCTGAAACTTTGAAGAAAATCAATCGGCGGTTCGATTGATTTCCTTCAAAAGTCCACTAGTAGACAGTCAGTATTGAAATTGTTTAAGTTGGGTATCCCCTTGACTAAGATTGATGTCGGTCTTATGTTTGACCGGCAGGGAAGATTATCCGCGGACGCTCATGGAACTTGAGTCACGCTTCTCCACCGAAGAGGCTGACCGCGAATACCTCACTTCGCCGAGGTGGTCCAATGGCTTCGTCTGTCCTTATTGCGGCGGAGCAACCGCTCAAGCGGATGGAGCAAGAATCGGGCGTATCCGGTATGCGTCGCATCCCGGACGCCGGCGGGGAAAGTCTCTTGTCGTTTATTTCGGCGGCGATTGAGCCGGGTAGTATGGTTCATACCCGGCTGGCCCGGACCACCACGACGCCGGCGGCAATCGCTTCCGCCAAGGCCGGGCGCGCGTCCCGATGGATCATGCCCGCGCCGACCCCGGCATGCACCAATCCGGCCGCGCCGGCTCTCACCGCCGCGTCGATCAAATCGCGACGCTCCCCGGCGTGGCCGTAAACTATCTCCACCCGGAGCAGGGAGGAAATTCCCGCCAGCCGCGGCCCGTTTCGAAACGGACGCGGGAAATCCGCCCATGGCGGAACCGGCCCCTTCCCGGCCAGGCGGCCGATCGGGGCGGGAAGGGGGGAATGGAAGGCGTCCAGGCTGGCCGTGTCGGTTTTGACCACATCCCCGGCGCGATGGACAAGGCCGTTCATGACGACAAGAACGCCTTGCCGCCGCGCCCGGGCGCCGGCCGCGACCCGAACCGCGTCGCGGATGTTGGCCGGTCCGTCGGCCCCGGGGCGGTCGGGCGGCAGCATGGCGCCGGTCAGCACGACGGGTTTCCCCGGGGGGAACGCCAGATCGAGGAAACACGCCGTCTCTTCCATGATGTCGGTGCCATGAAGGACGACGATCCCGGAAATCCTCCAATCCGTCAGTTCCCCCTTCATCGTCGCCGCCAGCCGAAGCCAGATCGCGTCGGTCATGTGTTCGCCGCCGACGGCGGCGATCTCCCGGACGCGGAGACGGGCGAAGGTAATCGGGCCAACCGCCGCCCGATTTCCTTTAAAGATTCAACCGCTTTCGTTTCAACGGGTTATTTTTTCGTCAACTCGACCCAGGCCGGCGGCATGGCAAAAAAAACGGCGCCGATGCGAACTCTCTGAAACTTCAAAAGTCCACATCCATGCAACAATATTATTTTTTAACTGTTGACAACTTTTCCCGGAAAGATAAAATAACCACAAAATATTGATGTTTTAAAATCGTGAGTTACTATATATAGGGGTTTGCCTTGAAAAGGAGGCGGGGAAATGCGGTTGACGCAGTTTTACGATCAGGTGGAGGCGCATGGCGAATTGGAGGGAATGGGATTTGACGAATGCCGGGGAGGGCGGCCGGGTGTGGTGATCCGCCATGTCAAGACCGGCCTCTTGACCCGGATTCCGACCGAGGCCATCGAAAAAACGGACTGGCCGACTCTGGAGGATGTCCTGATCGGCAAGCGCGAACCCCAGGTGCTTCAACATATGACCCGGGTGGTCGGATATTTCAGCCGCGTCGAGAATTGGAACAAATCGAAGATCGGCGAGCTTAAGGATCGCCACAAGGGAAATTATTCCTTCGCCGGCTGAAGCTCCCGCTTTTCCGGCTGGTGTATACCGGAAGCGTTTTGGTTTTCGGAGCCACGTTGATCCCAAGCTCCAAGCGCGTGCAAAAGTTATGGAATGGAAGCAACCGAAAACCATACGCGCTTGGGTATAATCACGAATTAGGGCTCGTCCATAAATAACTTATACATGTTTATATTGCGTCGCCAACGTCTTTCTCGTAAATTTTTGCCCAACCACGGGCGAAAATTTACCGTCGCGACTCGGTTCCTTGTCTAAACATGTATAAGTTATTTATGGACAGACCCTTACCCGGGGGCGCGAAATCCGCGCCCCCGGGGTTTTGGCGGCACCGATCATCTTGGCCGCCCGCTTCCTTCCCCCGCCGGCCATCCTGACCCCGCAAAATAAAATCTTTTGACTTTACAAGCAAAATCGCTCCGGATATATTGAACGTCTTGGCGGGGACTTGTGTAAGGAAATCGGGCGATGGTCGGCTCGATTTTTTTTTAAAAGTCCATCTAAAGGGTGAATCTTGTAGTATAATTGCCATATTGGCCGCCATTGCGAACCGCGATTCCGCTTGCCGGAAATCGGCTGGAAAAGTCCGCGGCCCCCGCGGGCGGATGTCGTGAACGGACCAAATTAAAGGCGTTTCCAGGGGCTCTCCCGGCGTCCCGGAGGTTTCCCCGGAAAGGCGGAGGAGGTGCGGCTAATGCCCAATTCCATGATAACCACCGTGCTGGAGATAGAACGGGAAGCGGAAACCCTCCTGTCGGAGGCGGAAAACGAAGCCAGGAAAATCGTCTCCGATGCCCGGGAGGCCAGGGAGCGGGCTTCCAAGGCGGCCCGGGAGGCGATAATCCGGCAAATAGCCGATCTGGAGGTCGCCGCCGCCCGGCAGCGGGAGGCGGCGGGCAAGGAATTGGCCGTCGCCGGGGAGTCGGCCTTGGCGAGGATTCGCAATCTCCCCCCCGCCGCCATTGATCGGGGAGTCGATTTCATTCTTGGCGCCTTGGCCGCGAATTAGGCTGGGAGCATCGGCATGATTGAACAAATGAGCCATGTCGCCATATTGAGCCAGGCTTCCGAGCGGGAAAAATTGCTGGCTTGGCTGGCCGGCGAGCGCTGTTTCCACCCGATGCCCCTGGAGGAGGGGGACCAAGCTTGGACCGGTCGCTTTTCACCCCTCCCCGACGATACCCAAGCCATTGAAACCAAGTTGGGCAAACTCAATTCGGTACTGGCGTTCTGCCGGGAACATTCTCCCGTGAAAATCGGTTTCCTGGATGCCATGCTGCCTCTAAAGATGGTCGGCGCCCGGGAGGAAATCGAATCGGCGGTGGAAGAGGCGGCGATGGACCTGTTGCACGACAAGGTTTTGGAAATGCGGGCCGGGCTGGAAGAGATCGCCGACGCCATAACCCGCCTCCAAGCCAAGAAAAACGCGGTGGATCAGTTTGCCTTCCTTGGAGATGATCTGCCCCGGGTCACCCGGCTGAAAAAACTGATTTTGGAGGTGGTGGCGGTTCCGGGTCAGGGGGGCGGGGCCTTTCTCCTGGACGAGCGGATAACCGGAGGCGAGGTGGCCGCCGGCGAACTTTTCGCCGACCAGACCCACGCCTATTTCGCCTTGGCCTGCCCGGCTTCCCGGGGGGATATCCTTAAGGCCCTTATGGACGATCACGGATTGCATATCCATCCTTTGCCGGAAGTTAAACATGGCGCGATGCAGGAAAAGCTGCTCCTGAACAACGACATCCTGGAAGCCCGGGCCATCCAGGAGAAACGCCGGGCCGAGGCGGCCCATTTTTCCGAGGTATGGCTGCGCAAGGTCGGTTTGGCCGCCGGATATTGGGAAAGCGAAAGAAATTTGGCCCGGGCCCGTCTCGGAATGTCGGAAAGTTCCCACCTCTTCGTCACCCGCGGCTATCTCAAGACCGAGGCGCTCAACCGTTTCCGCCAGGATTTGGAAGCCCGGTTGCCGGGCGCCACTTCTATTTGCTGCGACGAACCCGAAGGGGAGGAACCCCCGATTAGCCTTAAGTGGAACAAATGGATCAGCCCGGCCGGCCTGCTGGTGAAAATGTACGGTCTTCCCTCCTATCGGGGAATCGACCCCACCCCTTACGTGGCAAGCATTTTCTTTCTCTTTGTCGGCATCTGCCTGGGCGACGCCGCCTATGGCTTGGCCTTGATCCTCATCATGCGCCATTTCAAGCGGAAATATAGGGATCAGGCGCATTTGCAGGATTTTTTCCAAGCCTTTGTCTATTTCGGCTACGTGGCCGTCGCGGTGGGTTTGGCCACCGGTTCCATTTTTGGCGACCTCAGCAGATATCTTCCCTACGGCTTCGGCTGGCTGGACGACATCCGGCAAAACACCCTGACCCTGCTCGATCCCATCAAGCAGGCCCAAACCGCCCTGTATATCGCCGTGGGCATCGGGGTGTTCACCCAGTTCTACGGCATGGCGCTCCTGGTTTACCGCGATTGGCGGCGGGGGGAGCGGATGGACGCCTTTTCGGACGGCATCCTCTGGATCTGCTTCCTCGCCTTCATTCTGCTGACGGCCGCCACCAGTTCCTGGTCGCCCGGGCTCTCGACCGTCTTCTGGTACCTGTTCCTGCTCTCGGCGGCGGGGCTGGTCCTCACCCAGGGCCGCGGGCGGGGCAATTTCGTCTCCCGGATCCTGGTGGGCCTGATTAGCCTTTACGGGGTGGTGGGAGGCTACGGGGTCAGCGCCATCCTAGGGGATTTGATCAGCTACGCCCGGCTCATGGCGCTGGCGCTTACCGGCTCCGTCCTGGGTTCCACCTTCAACCTGCTGGCCGATCTCGGCGCCAACATTCCCTTTGTCGGCCTGATTTTGTCCGTCCTGCTGGTGGTGGGCGGCCACCTCATGAATTTTTTCCTCGCCCTGCTGGGCGGATTCGTACACTCGGTGCGCCTAGTCATGCTGGAATTTTTCGGGCGTTTTTATGAATCCGGCGGTTCGGCCTATCAGCCCTACGGCTTTCGAAGCGCCAGCGTCGACATCAGGAAGAATGGCTTCGGCATACAATAACCGGATTGAGGAGGAGCATTGGCATGATTTCCTATTTTTTGATTGAAACGGAAGTTGGCAGGGCGGTGGCCGGCGCCATGCTGGCCCTGGTCCTGGGCGGCGTCGGCAGCGCCTGGGGCATTTCCATCGCCGCCGCGCAGGGAGCGGGCGTGCTTTCGGAAAAGCCCAACCTCTTCGGCAAAATCATCCTCCTGATCCTGCTCCCCGGAACCCAGGGGCTGTACGGCTTCGTCTTCGCCTTCATGATAGCCAACAACACCTCCCTCCTGACCGGTTTCGCCGCCGCGACCGAAATCCTGTCGGCGAACCATACCGGTTCGGCGTTGGGGGTGGTGGGGGCCGCCCTGGGGCTGGTCCTCCTGTTTTCGGCGAAACATCAGGGGGACACCTCCGCCGCCGCCATCAGCCTGGTGGCGAAATCCGAGAAGGAATTCGGCCGGGCCATCATCCTCCCCGCCCTGGTCGAAACCTACGCCGTGTTCGGGCTGCTCATGGGGCTCCTCATGCTCACTTGGCTGTCGCAGGCCTGAGCGGAGGAGGGCGGCACGACCCGTTCCGGAGGCGCCCGGCGACGAGCCGCGGGCCGGCGGGACGGGGAGGTTCGGCATCGGGAGAAAGCCCATGAGTCTTGACAAGGTCAAAGCCACGGTATTGGGGGAGGCCAAGGTTCGGGCGGAGGAGAAATTGGGGGAAGCCCGCCGGGAGGCCGAACGGATTCTGGCGGCCGGCGGGGCCGAGGACGAGCGCGCCTCCGCCGAGGCGTTGCGGGACGCGGCCCTCAGGCTGGAACGGGAGGCGATCCGGGAACGCGAGCGCATCCAGTATGAAAACCGCCTACAGATCCTGTCCGCCAAGAACAAGGTTGTCGACGAGGCTTTCCGCCGGGCGCGGGACCGCCTGGCCTCGCTCCCCGAAAGCGAATACTTCCGGATGATTGGGGCTTGGCTTCAGGCCCTCCCTCCGGAGACGGGGGGGGAGTTGCGGGTGAACCCGGGGGAGGCGGACAAATTTTCCGCCCGGCTGGGCGAGTTCAACCTCGGGCGGGCCGGAAGCGGGGTTTTTTCCGGGGCGGTCGCCGATCCCGGAGTCCAATCCGGGGCGATAATCAAGGGGAGCGACTACCATATCGACTGCACGGTGGGGCGGCGGCTGGAGGAACTCCGGGAAACGGCGATTGCGGATTTGGCGCGGAAACTTTTTGGAGCCTGATTCCCATGCCCATGACCCTATCCGGGAAAATCGACGCCCATCCGTCCGCCTGGGCGTTTGTGAGCGGAACGGTGGCGGCCTTGGAACCCGGGCTCCTCCCCCGTTCCTTTTTCGAGGATGTCCTGGCCAGCCGGACCCGATCCGAGGCCAGGACCGTTCTGGGGAAATCCCCCTACCGATCGCTTTTCCCCGACGACCGGCTGCTCGACTCGGCCAGCCGCCTGCTTGCCGACCGGGCCGGGGAGATGAAGGCGGAAATCTTCAAGTTCTGTCCGCCCCATGTGCTGGAGAATTTTTTCGGGATTCCCGAGCGTTTCCGCACCTTTCGCACCCTTTTCGGCCAGGCTGCGCGGCGGGGCAACGCCCAGGCGGCCGATCTGGAGGCGTTTCTCGCCCTGTTCGCGGTGGAACCCGCCTTTGCCGACGAATTGGGCGAGCACCGGGTCCGCCTCGGCCCCGCCCAGGCGGCCGGCCCGGTGGAGCGTTCCCTCTTCCTCGATTCGGCCGCCTGTTCTCTGATGCGGATTGTCGGTTTGCGCGCCCCGGAAAAATTGGTGCGCCGGTATTTCCTGGATCGTTCCCTCCTCGCCGCCTGGGCCGGCGTTTTCCGCTCCCGGTGGAACGGAGTGCCGGCCGAGACGATCCGTTCCTGGTTCATTTACGACAACGGCCTGGAGTTGGCCTCGGCCCTCCTGGCCCTGGAACAGGATCCCAGGGCGGTGATTTTCCACCGGCTGTCCAGTTCCTCGGCCGCCGGCCTGGAAGGCTTGGAGCCGGCCCGGATCCGGGCCGACATCGACAGCGCCGCCGCCGACGCCCTTCGGGACACCGTCCTGGCCTGCCGGTTGGTGGCTTTCGGGGCCGAGCGGGCCCTGTCCTATCTGGTGGCGATTGAAGCGGAGTTGGTGAACCTCGAACTTTGCCTGATCGCCGTCGCCAACGGCATCGACCGGGAGCTCGCCCTGACCCGCCTCAGGAGGGAATATGCCTAAGGTGAAAGCGGTGGGAAAGCATGCGGCCATTCTTCCCTTCCGGGCGGCGGGAGTGGAACTGGTTGACGCCGACGATCCCGAGGCCGCCAAGTCCGCGCTCCGGGAAATCCGGGAATCCGGCGAGGAGACCCTGGTCATGATTCCCGAGGATATGGCCGGCGAATGCGCCGCCGAGATCGCCCTGCTGCGCCAGGGCGCCTCGTTCCTTGTCCTGAATCTCCCGGCTTTCCGGGGGGAGACGGGATTGCAGCGGGAAAGGGTGCGCCAACTGGTGGCCCGCTCGTTGGGGGTCGACCTGATGGGCAGGAAGTAGGAGCTTGCGGACAAATCGTCCGATCATCAAGTTGGGCAAGGGGAAAGGAAGGGTTTTCGATGGCCGCCGAGCGCTCGAATGGAACGATTGTCAAGGTAAGTGGCCCCCTGGTGGTGGCCAGGGGCCTGTCCGGATCCCGGATGTTTGAAATGGTGAAGGTGGGCGAACTCGGCTTGTTCGGGGAAATCATCGAAATCAGGGGGGATCGGTATTCCGTCCAGGTTTATGAGGAGACCGAGGACATCGCCCCCGGCCAGCCGGTGATCCCCACCGGGGCGCCCCTTTCGGCCGAGTTGGGCCCGGGGTTGCTCAAGTCGATTTATGACGGGGTGCAGCGACCGCTGGACAAGTTGATGGCCGGATACGGCGAATTCATCGTCCGGGGCGCCGCGGCGCCCGCCCTGGATCGGGAAAAGGCCTGGACTTTCACCCCCGCCGTCCAGGAGGGGGAGGAAGTGTCCGGGGGCGATATTCTGGGAACGGTTCCCGAAACCGAACTCATCGTCCACAAGGTCATGGTCCCGCCCGGAATCTCCGGCCGGGTGGAAAGCATCCTGGCCGGGAATTTCACCGTCGAGGCGACCGTGGCCGTGGTGGTTGACGGGGAGGGGAGGCGCCATCCCCTTTCCCTGCTCCAGCGCTGGCCGGTCCGCATTCCCCGCCCCATCGCCAGCAAGCTCCCGCCCAAGCGGCCCCTGCTCACCGGGCAGCGGATAATCGACATGCTCTTCCCGGTGGCCAAGGGGGGGACGGCCTGCGTCCCCGGGCCTTTCGGGAGCGGGAAGACCGTGGTCCAGCACCAATTGGCCAAATGGGCCGACGCCGACATCGTCATCTTCATCGGCTGCGGCGAGCGCGGCAACGAAATGACCGACGTGCTGCTTGAATTCCCCGAATTGACCGATCCCAAGACCGGCCGGCCGATCATGGAGCGGACGGTCCTGGTGGCCAACACCTCCAACATGCCGGTGGCGGCGCGGGAGGCGTCGGTGTTCACCGGCATCACCATGGCGGAATACTACCGCGACATGGGCTATTCGGTGGCCCTGATGGCGGACTCCACCAGCCGCTGGGCCGAGGCCATGCGGGAAATGTCGGGCCGCCTGGAGGAAATGCCCGGGGACGAGGGTTACCCGGCCTACCTGGCCAGCCGGCTGGCCGCCTTCTATGAACGCGCCGGGCTGGCGATCGCCCTGGGCCGGGAGAGGAGGGAAAGTTCGGTCACCATCATCGGCGCCGTTTCCCCCGCCGGCGGCGATCTTTCCGAACCCGTCACCCAGTCCACCCTGCGGGTGACCAAGGTGTTCTGGGGTCTGGACGACCAACTGGCCTTCCAGCGCCATTTCCCCGCCATCAACTGGCTCACCAGTTATTCCCTTTACCAGGACGTGAGCGATCCCTGGTACGACGAGAACATTCATCCCAATTGGTCGCGGCTTCGCCGCCAGACCATGGTGATTCTCAAGAAGGAGGCCGATCTCCAGGAACTGGTGCGTCTGGTGGGCATGGATTCCCTCAGCCCCCGCGACCGCCTGCTCATGGAAACGGCCCGGATGGTGCGCGAGGATTTCCTTAACCAAAGCGCCTTCGACGACATTGACACCTTCACTTCGCTGGGGAAGCAAGCCCTGATTCTGGACGTAATCCTCCATTTCAACCGGGAAGCGGAGGCCAGGCTCGAACATGGCCAGGCCCTGTCGTCTCTCCTGGATCTCCCGGTCATGGAGGAAATCGCCCGATTCAAGCTGACCCCGGAAGGCGAAATCGAGGAAAGGGCGGAGGCGCTGAAGCAAGGCATAACCAGGGCCCTGAACGGGGCGGCGGCCAAGGGATAGGGAATCGGGGCGGCTTTTGACGCCATCCAAGGGCGCGGAAATAAATAAAGTTTACAAAAAAGCGCCACGCGGACAATGAACCGCCGCGCCCCAATGTGAACGTTATTTTTTTACGCGATCTAACTTGACGGGGCGGTGATTTATCCACGTCATCCAAGCGGAGTGAAGACATGTCCACAGCCACAGCCAAGGAATTCCGGACCATTCAGAACATTGTCGGCCCCCTGGTGTTCGTGGGCGGCGTCAAGGGAATCGGCTACGGGGAAATCGCCGAGATAATCATGGCCGACGGCGGCATCCGCCGGGGGAAGGTTCTGGAAACCCAGGAGGATCGGGCCCTCATCCAGGTTTTCGAGGGGACCAGCAACCTGGATCCCGAATCGGTCCGGGTCAGGTTTACCGCCAAGGGGCAGGAAATAGGCCTTTCGCCCGACATGGTCGGCCGGGTTTTCGACGGTTTCGGCCGGCTTACCGACGGCGGCCCGGCCATCATCCCGGAGAAATACGCCAACATCAACGGGGTCCCGATGAATCCCTATGCCCGGGATTTCCCCAACGAGTTCATCCAGACCGGGATTTCCACCATCGATGTCCTCAATCCCCTGGTCCGGGGGCAGAAGCTGCCGGTGTTCTCCGGTTCCGGCATGCCCCACAACCGCATGGCGGCCCAGATCGCCCGCCAGGCCGCGACCAAGAAATCGGGGGAGAAATTCGGGGTGGTTTTCGCCGCCATGGGCATAACCTTCGAGGAATCCAATTTCTTCGTCGAGGATTTCAAGCGCACCGGGGCGCTGGAGCGTTCGGTCATGTTTATCAACCTGGCCGACGACCCCGCCATCGAGCGGATTTCCATTCCCCGGCTGGCCCTCACCGCCGCCGAATACTTGGCCTACGAACTGGGCATGCACATCCTGGTCATTCTCACCGACATGACCAACTACTGCGAGGCGCTCCGGGAGATCTCCGCCGCCCGGAAGGAGGTGCCCAGCCGCCGGGGCTATCCCGGCTATCTCTACACCGATCTCTCCACCATCTACGAACGGGCCGGCCGGCTCAAGGGGAAGGACGGTTCGATCACCCAGATTCCCATCCTCACCATGCCCGAGGACGACAAGACCCACCCGGTTCCCGATCTCACCGGCTATATCACCGAGGGCCAGATCATTCTCGGCCGTTCCTTCCACGCCGAGGGCATCTACCCGCCGGTCGACGTCCTCCCCAGCCTTTCCCGGCTCAAGGACAAGGGAATCGGCAAGGGAAAGACCCGGGCCGATCACGCGGGGGTGATGAACCAGCTTTATTCCGCCTACGCCAAGGGGAAAAACTGCCAGGAACTGGCGGTGGTGCTGGGCGAATCGGCGCTGACCCCCCTCGACATCCGCTACATGGAATTCGCCCGCCGCTTCGAGGCGCAATTCATCACCCAGGCGGAGGACGAGAACCGGGAAATCGAGGACAACCTCGATCTTGGCTGGCGGCTTCTGGGGATCCTGCCCAGGACCGAATTGAAGCGCATCCGCCCCGAGTTCGTTGAGGCGCATTATGTTCCGGCCGAAGCCGGGAAGTAGGGCCTTCCCCCGCTTCCGGCCGATAAAAGGCGGTTGAAGCCATGAAAATCCGGGTAAATCCGACGCGGATGCAGTTGCTGCGGCTGAAGAAGCGGCTGGTCATGTCGCGCCGGGGCCACAAGCTGATGAAGGACAAGATGGAGGGGCTGGTGCAGGCCTTCATGGAATTGGTGAACGACTACGCCGCCCTTCGCGACGATCTCGATCGGGGCCTTCCGGCCGTCCTGTCCCTTTTCCTGCTGGCGGCCGGCATTTCCGGCGAGGAGGCGATCACCGCCGCCCTGGAGGAGTGCGACGCCAGCCTGGAGGTGGACATCCGCCGGAAAAGCGTCATGAGCGTGGCCTGCCCCGAGATTGAATTGAAGAGCTTCGAACTCCGTTCCTCCTACAGCACGCTTTCCACCACCACCGATTTCGATTCGGCCTGCGCCAGCCTGCGGGAGATTTTCCCGAAGCTTCTCCGGCTGGCGTCCATGGAGGAGGCGGTGGTGCGGATGGCGGACGAGATAGAAAAGACCCGCCGGCGGGTGAACGCCCTCGAATACGTCATGATTCCCTCCCTCAAGTCCACCATCAAGGAGATCTCCTCCAAGCTGGAGGAGGCGGAACGTTCCAGCCGGGCCAGGCTGATGAAGGTCAAGGACATGATTATGTAGGAGGGAGGGGGGGACGATCCCGGCTCGCCGGTTGTTTCAGGGAAAATTTCCTGACGCGCCCCCGATCTCCGGGAAATAATGGACAACCGGGACGGGCCTTGGCGCCTGTCCTTTTTTCGTTTCCGCCCGGTTAGGTCTTGTAAAGAAATAAAGTTTACACGTTTAGACTTCGTTACTCGGCTCTTTCGGGCTTTTTTTGCCCAACCGCCGGCGAAAAAACCCTGTCGATCCTCGCGCCTCGCCTAAACGGGTAAACTTTATTTCTTTACAAGACCCTTAATTCCGGAAACGGCATATGCCGGAAGTGGTTTGGTTTTCGGACCAACGCCGATCCCAAGCCCCAAGCCCCGGGCGCGGGCAAGGGAAAAGCTCCGTATCCATTGGACACCAGAGGTCGGGCGGCGCGTGTTGAGTGGCATGGAGCCAAAAATGACGTCAAGGTCGTTGCCCTGTCGCGGGCGGCGATGAAACGGGAAACGAGGATAATGCGATGTTTCAAGAACCGCCGTACGCCATAACGGGAACCGCCGCCGACCGCTTGGCAAAAATCGTTGAAATCGTCACGAGACTTGAATTCGGGACTGAGTTTAAGCGCGACATCAAACTACACAAGAAAAACCGGGTGCGTACAATCCATTCGTCCCTTGCCATCGAGGGCAACACGCTATCCCTTGACGAAGTGACCGCCGTGATTGACGGTAAGATGGTCGCCGGAAAGCAGGAGGAAATCAAAGAGGTCAAAAACGCCTATCAAGCCTATGACAAGATAATGACCTTCGATCCTTATGCCGTCAAAGACTTCCTTAAAGCGCATAAGCTGATGACGGACGGCCTCGTCAAGGAATCCGGCAAGTTCCGTGGCGGCGACGTGGGCGTATTCGATGGCGATATCGCGGTTCATGTTGGGGCGCGTCCGCGGTTCGTCCCCCGGCTTGTCGAGGAATTGTTCGAATGGGCAAAAGAATCGAAACTGCATCCCTTGCTGAAAAGCGCGGTTCTGCATTATGAGATTGAGATCATCCACCCCTTCGCGGACGGCAACGGCCGCATGGGCCGGTTGTGGCAGACGCTTCTGCTCGCCAAGTGGAACGAGATTTTCGCCTGGATACCGATGGAAACCGTTTTGTACGAGAACAGGTCGCGATACTATCGAGCCATTGAGGGCGCAAGGAAAGCGAACGATTCGGGAGTATTCATCGAGTTCACACTTTCCGCGCTGCTCGAAGTTATCAAAACCCAGGCGAAGCAAATAGGCGAACAGAGTTCCGGCTCCGTGGGCGGCAAGGGCGGGTTCACCGAGAAGTTCGTGGAAAACGCGGATGGGTTCGTAGAAAAGTTCGTGGATAATGAAACCAGGAAAGCCATTGTCAAGCTAATGATTGAACGGCCGACAATCAGCGCGAAGGCAATATCCGAAAGGCTGGGGATGTCGCCGCGTGGCGTACAGAAAAGCATTGCCGGCTTGAAGAGGCGCGGACTTGTGGGGAGGGTCGGCGCGGCCAAAGGTGGGCATTGGGTAGTGAAGATGCCGGAATAACGGATAGCCGCTGTCGAAAGTGGATGAGCGGATGGCGCACACGTTTACAGCGGATGAATCATTCCGATTCCCCATCGACGCCCGCCAGGATCACGGCAGCCGTGGCCGCCACCATTCGGGCATGGCGTGGTCCCCGCCCCGGCCGGAGGCGCCGGCGGGATCCGGAGGCCGGGCGAAGGGATCCGCCGCCAGGGGGACGCGCTCCGAATAGGTTTTTTCCAGATCGAGGCCGATTCTGACGCTGGGGTCGGTCCGGGCCAGTTCCGCCCCTCCCGAGGCGAAAGTCACCACGAAATATTCCTTCTCCAGTTCGGGAAGCCGCCCGCCCCAATTGTCGTGGACCAATTGATCGAATTCGGCCCGGAGCAGCTTTCCGTCCAACGACATCTTAATCGGCCGGGCGAGGAACACGGTCACCCGGCCCACCCGGCCGGCGAATTCGGGAAGGTTGTTGTAGCGTTCCCGCAGGCGTTCCTCCAGCCTAAGCCGGTAATCCTCCACCTCCGCCGGGGTGGGCGGTGCTTCCGGGGGCGTTTCGCCGGGATCGGTTACGGCGGCGGACGATTCCGGCCCGGGACTCGCCGGGGGGAGATTCATCCCCGCCTTCCCGGGACCCGGCCGCGAAGCGGGGTTTTCCCGGGAAGGCTTTCGGGTTGCCGGCAAGGGGAGTTCAAAAAGGAACGGCGGCATTCCCTCGTCCCCGAATCCCTTTTCCCCCGCCGCCGGGGGAAGCCAGGACAATCCGGACAAGAGGACGGCCAGCGCCGCCGAACCTAGGCGGCGGGTTCGTTCCGGGGGGGGAATCATATTTTTCTCCAGGGGGGGGACTTTTAAAGGAGATCAAACAAACCGCCGTTCGCTTTCCTTTAAAACCTGTATAATTAATTGTGGAGCCGATTCTTGCCGCCGGATCCCGGCGCGGTTCCCGGACCCCGCCGGAGAAACCCCGCCGTTAAGGTTCTTGTCCGCGAAACCGGCCGCCCGGTTACGGGGATTGCCGGCCGGGGAATAATTCTTTAATCGGCCGTTTGCGGGCGGGAATGCGGATTTTTCAAAAAAAGTGAAGCCGGCGGCGGGCCGGAGCCGATAATGAGGCTGTTCCGGCTCCGACCGGGAGGCCGGAGAGGTCCCGGGAGAAAGCGTGGTTTCCAGGTTCTCCATCCACAGGAAGGCGAGTCATGGTCGATCAAGAATGCCTGCCCAGCCAGTTTTTCCTGAAACCCGGCTACGCCATGGCCAGCCGGGAGGCGTCGGTGTTCCGCACGGTACTCGGCAATTGCGTGGCGGTGACCTTTTTCGACCGGAGCAACCGCTTCGGCGGCATGAACCAGTTCGTCTTTCCCAAAACCTCCCGCCGGGAGGACATGACCGCCCAATACGGCAATGTCGGCATCCGGGCCCTCTTCAAGATGCTTATCGACATGGGCGCGGCCCGGCAACGCTTGGTGGCGCATATCGTGGGCGGCTCCAGGTGCGGGATTTTCAATGACGACGATCTGGGCTCGAAAAACATCCAACTCGCCCGGGTCATGCTGGAGCAGTTGAAGGTGCCGGTGATTTCGGAGGATGTCGGGGGCGGGATGGGGCGCAAGGTCATCTACCACTCCGCCACCAACGAGATGATCACCTTCAAGGTCAATTCCCTCCGCAATTGCGACTGGTTCAAGCCCGGCATGGATTTGCGCTACGATTTCTTTGATCGCTAGCCATTGTGGTTGACAAACCCGGTTTATTTTCCTACCATGGCGTTTTCGGATCCGCCGCCCGGCGGTTTGCCAGCCGGGGCGGGGAAATCCGCCGATCCCTTTTCCCATAAGGAGAAACTCCATGCGGCTGATTCCGCTCCTTCCGCTTCTTTCGCTTCTTTCGCTTCTGGCGGCCCCCCTGGCCGCGGCCGGCGACCTTAAGCTTCCCCCGCCCAAGACCAGCGGAGGCAAGCCGGTGCTGAACGCGATTGCCGACCGTGCCTCGGCCCCGGGAAATAACTTCCCTTCCGGGGAAATATCCCTGGACGAACTTTCCGTCGTTCTTTGGGCCGGTTCCGGCCTGAATCGCCCCACCCGCTGGACCGTCCCCTTCGGGATGGGGGTTGAACCCTATGTCCGCATTTATGTCGCCGGCCAGGACGGAGTCCATCTTTATTCCTGGGCCGATCATTCGCTTAAGCGGGTGCTGGCCGAGGACATCCGGGCCAGGATAAACCGCCAGCCCTTCTCCCGGGTGGTTCCCTACATCCTGATTTTCGTCAGCGATCGGACCTCGCTAGTCAAAAACGGACGCGCGCGGGAGGTCTGGTCCAAATGGACCCACGCGGCGGCCGGAGCCATGACCCAGCAGATTTACCTGGCGGCCGACTCGATCGGAATCGGCGCCCGCTACGTGGAATCGATGGATGTCGATTTGCTGAGGAAATCCCTGGCCATTCCGGCCGACGAGGAGCCGATTTGCGTCATGCCCATCGGGAAGCGCTAGGCCCCGAATCGGGAGACGCCGGGAGTCGGCTCCCGGACTTTTTAGGAAAGGATACCAATCATGAAGATCATCGTCGCGTCCGACTACTCCGGCTATCTCCTGAAGGAGGCGGTGCGCAAGTTCCTGGCCGAGGCCGGACACGAGATAACCGATGTCGGCCAGACCCGGCCCGAGGACAAAATATCCTATGTCGACGCCGCCGCCGCCCTGGCCCGGCAAATCCAGGCCGGCGCTTTCAAAAAGGGCGTTCTTTTCTGCGGCACCGGGGCCGGGGTAAGCCTGGTCGCCAACAAGTTCAAGGGGGTCTACTGCATCCCCTGCGAAAGCATCTTCACCGCCGTCAATTCCGCCTGCATCAATGACGCCAACGTCATTTCCCTGGGCATCAACGTGGTGGGGCCGATGAACGCCTGCAAGATCGTCGAAGCCTGGCTCCCCCTGGAATTCTGCCAGAATTTCGATCCCGACCGCAAGGCCTGGCTGGTCGCCGGCCTGGAAAAATTCAAGAAAATCGAAGCCGAAAACCTGAAATGAGGATTTGGACATGCGAAGCATGAAACTGGGCTCGTCGCGATTGGAGGTTCCCGTCATAGCCGTCGGCTGCATGCGGATTAAGGGATTGTCCGGGCCGGAGGCGGAAAGATTCGTGAAGGGGGCTCTGGAACAGGGAGCCTGTTTCTTCGACCACGCCGACGTGTACGGCGACGGCCTTTGCGAGGAGATGTTCGCCGAGGCGGTCGGGATGACCCCGGCGGTCCGGGAAAAAATGATTTTGCAGTCGAAATGCGGCATCCGCCGTAAGATCGCCTTCGACTTTTCCCGGGAAAACATCCTCAAGTCGGTGGACGGCAGCCTCCGGAGGCTGAAAACCGATTACCTGGACGTCCTGCTTCTGCACCGGCCCGACGCCCTGGTTGAACCGGAGGAGGTGGCGGAGGCGCTGGGCCGCCTGCACGCCAGCGGCAAGGTGCGGCATTTCGGGGTCTCCAACCAGGCGCCCGGGATGATCCGGTTGTTGAGGAAATACGTGAGCCAGCCCTTCGTCGCCAACCAGCTCCAACTCAGCATCACCAACGCGACCATGATTTCCTTCGATCTGACCATGAACACCGCCCGGCCGGAAGCTGCCTCCCGGGACGGCGAGGTGCTCAATTACTGCCGCCTCAACGACATAACCGTTCAACCCTGGTCCCCTTTTCAGTACGGCTATTTCGAGGGAGTGTTCCTGGATAATCCCAAATTTCCCGGACTCAACGCCAAAATAACCCAATTGGCCGGCAAATATGGGGTGCCCGGAGCGGCCATCGTCCTGGCTTGGCTGCTCCGCCATCCCGCCGGAATGCAGCCGGTTACCGGGACCATGAATCCGGAACGGTTGCGGGATTGCCTCAAGGCGGCCGAGATTGTCCTCACCCGCGAGGAATGGTATGAAATTTACCTGGCGGCCGGAAATATCCTTCCTTGAGGGCGACTTTTAAAGGAAATCGGGCCAACCGCCGCCCGATTTCCTTTAAAGACTCAACCGCTTTCGTTTCGATGGGTTGTTTTTCGTCAGCTCGACCCAAGCCGGCGACATTGCAAAAAAAAACGGCTCTGAAACGAACGCCCTGAAACTTTGAAGGAAATCAAACGGCGGTTTGTTTGATTTCCTTCAAAGTCCACTTGAGGGCGGACGGATAAATTTCCCCGCCGTCCGGGCCGGGCCAAGGGCTTAAGCCATGTCCTCTCCGAATACCCGTCGAATCGGGAAGAAACGTGGTCGTTTCTTCCCGATCCTTTTTATCGGCCTGGGTTGCCTTGCCGTCCTGGCCGGGTCGGCCTGGGCGCTTTGGCGGGGATTCCTGCGGGGCGAGCCGGCCCCGGCCTGGAACGAAGCCCCGGCTTCAACCGCCTGGCTGGCCGAAATTCGGGGCCTGGGGGAACTGGCGCGGCGCCTGAACGGAAATTCCGCCGCCCGGGAAGTCGCCGCCGCCGTCCGGGATCATTTCGGCCTTGGCCTGTTTTCCCCCGGCCAGCCTTCGCCCGTCCCCTTTGCCTGGCGGGAATTTATCCCGGATTGGCTGGTTTATCCCCTGCTTCCGGAGTCGGTGTGGCTGGGCGGCCTTTGGGGTCCGTCCGAGGGGGAAGCCGCTTCGTTTTTTCTGCTGCTTAGGTTGGGGCGCCTACCGGCTTGGCTTTTGGAAAAGCCGGCGTCGGCCGGATCCGCCGGCCGCGTTTCGTATTACGGATTTCCGGGGGGGAGGGGATTCTTCTTCGCCGTACGGGACGGGTGGCTCCTGGTCAGCGGGGCGAGGCGGCCGGCCGAGGAATTCGCCGCCGGCGATCGGACCGGGATCTTTTCCCCGGGGTCGGTCCAATCCGCCCCCGGTTTGGCCCTGGCCTGGAAACAGGAACGGGAACGGCCGGTCCCCGTCCCCTCCGGCCCCCCCGATTTGCCGTTTTTTGGACTTCCTCCCGTTCCCGGATCGGAGGCGCCGCTCCTCCCGGCGGAGGCGCCCGCCGGGGAGACCGTAGTCCACCGGCTGATTGCCGGCCGGATCGCCGGAGGCTGGGAGGCGGCGTTCTTCTTCAATTTGGCGCCCGGAGAGACGCCGGATGAAAGCCAATCCCTTCGGCCGGGGAGGCGGGAATTGGCCGGGGCGGATTTGTCCGCCTTTGCCAGACTGTCCCCCGGCTTCAAGTCCGCCTGCCTGGAAGCGGGGGAAAATTTCCTGCGAACCGGCTGGCCGGACGCTTTGACCCTGGCCGGGATCAATCCCGGGGCTTGGCTCCTGGACGCCTGGCTGGCCCGGACCGCCGCCGATTTTCAGCTGCGGCTGAATCGGCCGGCGGCGCCGGAAGCCGCCGGGGTTCCGCCGTTGCCGGTAATCGGCCTGGGCTGGTTCTGGCAAGCGGACGGGCGGGGCGGGACCCCGGCTTTGGATTTTGCGGCCGGCTTGGCCGATTTTATCGGCTCCCTCGCCAATCCGTCCGCCCCCTTTCCCCTGCCCGCGCTGAAGGACAGCCTGGTTTATGAAAACCGCCGGGTGGGCGGGGAAATGCGGGGGCGGCTGGTTATTCCCCCGGTTGTCGCCAATTCCCTGCGCCCGGCCTGGCGGCTGGCGTTGGAGAATCCGGCCGGGATGTCCTGGTTGGCCAGCGATCCGGCCGGACTTCCCGACAAATCGCCGGAGGGATCCCCGGCCGGCGGCCCGCCGGAGCCGGAGGAGAACGGCGCCGTAATCATGGCCGATTGGCGGCTTTCCCCGGAATTCCGGGATGGTCTCCTTAAGCTGGCGCGCGACCGGCTGGAAACCTTTTCCGAACGCCCGCCGGAAAATTACCCGGAATGCCTCGAGTTGGCGGATCGTCTGCTGGAATTCGCCGCCTCGGGTTCCCTGGCTTGGCGGATCGGGGGTGGGGGGAAAAGCCGCCTGAAAGTGCGGCTGGACGACGACTGAGCCGTTCGCTTTTCCTGTTTGCGCCGGGGGAGGCCTTCGCGTATACTGTCGTTGTGAAACAACTTTTCAGGAAAGGGCTTAGCCATGTATATCGACAGGCAACTGGAGTTGGTCAAACGGCTCCGCGCCGCCGGCATTGTCCCGGTCCTGGTGCTGGAAGACGTCGACACCGGCTTGAGGCTGTGCGAACTGCTTCAGCTTTCGGGCTTGACCACGGCGGAAATAACCTTCCGGACCAAGGCGGCCGCCGAAATAATCGCCGCGGCCAAAAAGCGCTTCCCTGACTTGCTGCTTGGAGCCGGAACCGTGCTGAACCGCGATCATCTGAACCAGGCTTTCGATCTGGGGGCGGCCTTCGCGGTGGCGCCGGGCTTCAACCCCGCCATCGTCAAGCTGGCGGTCGACAAGAATTACCCCTTCTCCCCCGGCATCGCCACCCCCTCGGAAGTGGAACAGGCCCACGACCTGGGGGTGAGACTGTTCAAATTTTTCCCGGCCGAGGCGCTGGGGGGCGTCGCCATGCTGAAAAACCTCATCGCCCCCTACAAGCACCTGGGCTTGTCCTTCATGCCGACCGGCGGCGTCACCTCCGCCAATTTCCCCGATTATCTGGCGGTGCCGGAAGTCGCCGCCGTGGGCGGCACCTGGCTCGGCCGGGCCGAGGATCTCAAGGCCGGCAACTGGGACAAGATCGGCGGGGACGCCAAAACCGCCCTGGAAACCCTTAAAAAAATCCGCGGTTGACCCAATCGGCCGGGAAGGGGGGGATTGACATGGGTATTTCATACCGAAAAGCCGGGGAATGCGCTTACGACGCGGTTTCCCTGGGGGAAGTGATGTTGCGGCTGGATCCGGGCGAGGGGCGGATCCACACCGCCCGATCCTTTCGGGCATGGGAAGGCGGCGGCGAATACAACGTTTGCCGCGGACTTCGGCGCTGTTTCGGCCTCCGGGCCGGGGTGGTGACCAGCCTGGCCGACAATCCGGTGGGGCGGCTGGTGGAGGACTTCATCCTCCAGGGCGGGGTCGACGCCAGCCGGATCATTTGGGTTCCCTATGACGGCATCGGGAAAAAGGCGCGCAACGGCCTGAATTTCACCGAACGGGGCTTCGGCGTTCGCGGGGCGGTCGGCTGCTCCGACCGGGGCCACACCGCCGCCTCCCAGATGACTCCCGAATCCGTGGACTGGGACGAGTTGTTCGGCAAGGCCGGAGTCCGGCATTTCCACACCGGCGGCATTTTCGCCGCCCTGGGCGACCGGACTCCGGACACGGTGATCGCCGCCCTCAAGGCGGCCAAGAGGCACGGAACCGTCACCAGTTACGATCTCAACTACCGCCCCTCGCTCTGGAAGGGCATCGGGGGCAAGGAGCGCGCCCGGGAGGTGAACCGGGAATTGGCCAAGTACGTCGACGTCATGATCGGGAACGAAGAGGATTTCACCGCCTGCCTTGGCCTGGAAATCGAGGGGGTGGATGAAAGCCTGTCGAGGCTGCCCATCGACAGCTTCAAGAAAATGATAACGGCGGCGGTGGAAGCCTATCCCAATTTCCAGGCCGTGGCCACCACCCTGCGAAAGGTCCGGAGCGCCGGGGTCAACGACTGGGGCGCCGTCTGCTGGCATCAAGGCCGCTTCCACGAGGCGAAAATGCGCGAAGGGCTGGAAATTCTCGACCGGGTGGGGGGCGGCGACAGCTTCGCCTCCGGGTTCATCTACGGCCTCATGACCTTCGGCGACGCCGCCAAGGCGGTGGAATACGGCGCCGCCCACGGCGCCCTGGCCATGACCACCCCGGGCGACACCACCATGGCCACCCTGGCCGAGGTGGAGAAGCTGGTCGGCGGCGGCGGAGCCCGGGTGGACAGATAGGGTGATGCGCGGATATTTGCTGCTCAATCCCGCCGACGACGTGGGCGTGGCCTTGAAACCCCTGGGAGCCGGCACGCCGGTGGCCGCCGGCCTGATTCTGGCCGAAGACATTCCGGCCGGGCACAAGTTCGCCCTGAGGGCCATTTCCGCCGGCGAACCGATCCGCAAATACGGCCTTCCGATCGGCGGCGCCTCCCGCGACATCCGGGCCGGCGCCTGGGTTCATGTCCACAATGTCGAAACCCGCCTGTCCGGCGAGGAGGAATACCTCTACCGGCCGGAGTCCGGATTTTCGCCCCCTTCCGTCGACATCCCGATGTTCCCGGGTTTTGTCCGTCCCTCCGGCCGGATTGGGATCCGGAACGAGGTGTGGATCATCCCCACGGTGGGATGCGTCAACCACCAGGCCGAGCGCCTGGCCACCCTGGCCCACGCCCGCCGGCCGGAAGGGGTGGATCGGGTGGCGGCCTTCCCCCATCCCCATGGCTGCAGCCAACTGGGGGAGGATCACGAGAATACCCGCCGCGTTCTCGCCGGCTTGGCCCGCCATCCCAACGCCGGGGGGATTTTTCTCCTGGGATTGGGTTGCGAAAACAACTCCATGGCCGATTTTTTGCGGCTGTTGGAGGCCGCGCCCGGCGCCAATCCCAACCTCCGGCATTTGCTGACCCAGGAGGCCGGGGACGAAATGGCCGAAAGCCTGGAACTGCTGGACGGAATCATGGCGGCGGCGGCCGGGGCCAGGCGGAGCCCGGTCCCGGTTTCGGGGTTGTGCGCGGGCATGAAGTGCGGCGCTTCCGACGGTTTGTCCGGGGTCACCGCCAACCCGCTCCTGGGCGCCTTCTCCGATTGGCTGGTCGATCGGGGCGGCCTGACCGTGCTGACCGAGGTGCCGGAAATGTTCGGGGCGGAACGGGGGTTGTTGAATCGCGCCGCCGACGAAGGGGTTTTCCGGCGGGGGGCGGCCATGATCAACGACTTCAAGCGCTATTTCCTCCGCCACCGCCAGCCGGTTTATGAAAATCCCTCGCCCGGCAACAAGGAGGGCGGCATCACCACCCTGGAGGACAAGTCCATCGGCTGCGTGCAGAAGGGGGGAACGCGGGCGGTGGTCGACGTCCTGGCTTATGGGGGGACGGCGGTCAAGCCCGGGGTTAACCTGTTGTCCGGGCCCGGAAACGACCTGGTTTCGGTTTCGGAAATGACGGCGGCCGGGGCGCATCTGGTGCTGTTCAGCACCGGGCGGGGCAACCCCCTGGGCGGCCCGGCCCCGGTGATCAAGGTTTCCTCCAATTCCGATCTGGCCCGGCGCAAGCGACACTGGATCGACTACGATGCCGGCCCTCTGGCGGACGATCTCCCGATGTCGGCGGCCCTGGCCGGCCTGGTGGAGCTTTTTCTCGCCGTAATCTCCGGGAAGCGGACTAAAAGCGAGGAAAACGGCTTCCATGATTTCGCCATTTTCAAGGACGGGGTGACGTTGTAGGGATTGGAAATTTCCCGAATTTTCGGACCGATGCGGGAGGGGAAAGTCGGCGGGGGGGAGGCGGTCAAAAAAGGAGCGGCGCTAAACATGCCCACGCCATCGTGATTTTCAATTATTTTGGTAAAACGGGCCTGGGATAGCGTATGAATGTACGCGTGATGCGTGGTAAGGGTATGTCCATAAATAACTTATACATGTTTATACCGCGTCGCCAACGTCGCTTTCGTAAATTTTCGCCAAATCAAGGGCGAAAATTTACCGCCGCGACTCGGTTCCTTGCCTAAACATGTATAAATTATTTATGGACAGACCCTTACCAACAGTTGCAACCTTGACTGTCCACTAGAGATAGCTTAGCAGGCTCATCTGCATGATTTGGGACGACACCTGCATGGCAGCCTGGTAGGCGTTGGTGGCGGCCTGGTAGTCCAGAATCGCCTTGGCCAGGGCCTGATCGTCCATGCCGACCCGGCTGGTGAGGGTGGCGGTGAAGCGCACCACGTCGTCGGCGTGCCGGTCCGAAAGGAGTTCCAGCCGCTTGGCCCTGGCCCCCACGTCCCCCCTGGCCTCCAGGATGCGGTCGATGTCCCCCTGGATCCCCCCGATCAGATCGTGCAGCTTTTCGGCGTCGTTCTGGTGGAGGGCGTCGAGAATGTCGTTAAGGGTGGAAAAGACGTTTTCCTCCCGCTCCTGCCCGTAGTGGCGGCCGGCCCCGGTGGTCAGGACGAAATTGTCCGCCACCCCGGCCGGCAACTCGTTCCGGGCCACCGCCATTTGTCCGGCCCGGATCGGCAGTCCGTCGGCGTCCCGGGCGAGGTTACCCAGGCGATCCGTTTCGTAAAGGATTATTCTCCCGTCTTCGGCGTAGGGGAAGACGACGGTGTTGCCGTAGGCGTCGGTGACCGTCAAATCGGCCTGGTTCGGGAGCGAGGCGGCGGTCATCACCGTATGGGAGGCGTCCTTGTAGAGGCGGATGTCCGGCGCCAGGGGGTCGCCGGTTCCGGCGATCACCCCGTGATAGGTCCCCGAGTAATCGCAGGTCTTACCCGGAATGACGTTGGTCAGGTCCCACTCCTGGATGGTCGCGTGCCGGGAGCCCTCCGGCCGCAAGCCCCCGGGGAAAACGGTGATTTCCGAGTTTTTCCAGGGATCGTATTCGTATTCGACCTTGACGCTTCCGTCCGGCTGGATGGCGCTGATCGTTTGCATCTGCCCGCGCTCCCCGTAGTAGTCCAGGTCCACATGGCCGCTGATCCCGGATTCGTTCCTTTCCTCCAGGATCAGGTCCGGCATGGTCCCCAGGGTGTAGGGCGGGGGATCGGGAAGGAAGGGGACGTTGGCTCCGCCCAGGGGCTGGGCGGGATCCCAAGCCGGGTTCCATACCCCGGAGGGGACGAACCCCTCGGCCACCATCAGGGTGTTGTCGCGGTTTTCGTAGGTTTTTTCCAGTTCCGCCCGATCCTTGTAGACCCGGACGTAGTAGCCGGGGTCGATCTCGAAAATTTCGCCGTCGTCGGCGATCAGCCGGACCTTGTCGTCCGGATGCAGGGGATCGGGCGGGTAATAAATCACCTCGGTGAAGAGATTGCCGTCCGGATCGCTGTTGACTCCCTTGACAATCCCGTTGAAGTCGAGATCGCTCAACTGCTGGAAGCCGTCACCCATCTGTTCGTAGCAGTCCGTGTCCTCCGAGACGGTCAGCCACGCCCCGGCCAGCCGGGAGCGGAATTCCAGACTTTTTCCGTCCGCGGAAATTTCCGAGGTCAGGTAGACTCCGGCCTGTTCCACCGCCCGGTTGAAGTCCTCGACGGTGGCGAAGGTGGCCCGGAGATCGTAACCCATGGGTATGGAGGTTGCGGGGGCGGTCACGGTTGCCCCGGTATCGGGATTGACGTAGGAATTGGCGAAGCTCATGCCCTCGGAGGGGAAGCTGTTGCCGTCGGTGTAATAGCTTCCCCGGGGGACGACGGTGCCGGCGGCCAGGGGGGCGGTGAAGGTTATTTCCTGGCCGGCGGGGATGACGGTTCCCGCCAGCAGTTCGCCGGCGTGGATGGTGAAGCCCTTGGGTATCAGGGTGTCCCGATCCAGTTGAGTTCCGGCCGGTAGGGTGTAGCCGCTGGGGAGGACGAGATCCTGGGCGAAGGCCTGCCCCTTTTTGAACAGGGTGTCGGCCCCGAGGGTGATGGCCTGGTCCGGGTCGGTCGCCTGGTCCGCCGCCAGTTCCGTCGCCCCCCCGAAATGGATGCTTCCCGCCGGAGCGCCCGTATAGAGGTAATAGGTGTTGACGGTGGCGTTGGCGGCGTCCGAACCCATGTTGACGTCGGCGGTGAACACGGTGTTGGCGGGGAGTTCGATGTACACCGACCCCTTGATCCCCTCGAAGCCCTCGGCTCCGATGAATTCGATGCGGCCGGAGACGCAGTTGGCCAGGACCGGGGGCGGACCGGCGTCGAGGGCGTCGCCGACCCGCAGGCGGGCGGTGGCGATTAGTTTCGCCGGCTGGTCGGCGAAGGCCGGCCGGGACAGTTCCACCAGGAAATAATCCCCTTCCAGCCGGTAATTCACCGACACGTCGCCCTCTAGATCGGTGGAGGCCGGGTGGTTCTCGTCGTAGCCGACGGCCGGCGGCTTGTCCAGGCCGCGGATTTGCCAGCCGGAGGCGATTCCCAGGATATCCTTGGGCTGGCCGTCGGGATAGTTCTCCTCCACGAAGGCGGGCACGTGGACCGAGGCCTGGAGGTTCTGGGAAAAATCGACCGCCAGGGAGACCTCCGCCTCCTTGACCGTGGAGGGCAGCACCACCCCCACCGTTCCCGATAGGCCGGAGGAGTTGGCCTCCTCCAGGATGACGGTTCCCCCCCCGCCGCCCGCCAGGTAGCTGCCGGTGGCGACCAGATCCCCGGCCCGGGCGACCGAGAGGGGGCGGGAGTAGATTTCCACCCGGATTTCCGGGGCGGCCGCGGTTCCCACATTCACCGCCCGGGCGTAAAGTTCGCCGCCGGAGCCGGTGTTGTCCCCCTGGGCCAGGCCGGAAAGGTTCCATTCGCTAAAGACGTTGCCGGAGTCCTGGCTGGTTTCGCTTACCGCGATGGCGCCGGGCTTCTGGCCGTTGGTGAAGGTGTAGACGGCGTCGTTGTAGCCCTCCAGATCGGCCAGGAGGGTCTGCCCGGAAAGTTTGGGATCCAGGTCCCGGCCGTGGATGAAGCCGTCCAGGACGGGATCCGGGGCGGCCGGATCGTATTCGCGGGCGGTTCCCCTGATTCCCAGGGCCTCCGCCACCTTGGCGTTGGCCGCCTCGTCCACCCGGAGGGGGGAGTAGAGGCGGCCGGTGCGGTTGACGTAATCAATCTGATCGAAAAGGGCGGTTTCCTCCGGCTCGGCTCCCGGGGCGGGTTCGGCTACCCCGAAGCCGCCGGCGTAATAGCCGGGATGGCCGGAATTGTCGTAGGCGAGGTTTCGCCGCTCCTCGTAGACGGTGGGGGGAGGGAGCGCCTCCCCCAGATCGAACTCCATGAGGGAAATCCCGTTGTGCTCGGGATTGACGGTCACCTTGACGTAGCGGTCCTGGAGGTCGTGCCAGTTGAGGGTGGAGTAATCCAGCCAGCCGTGGCTGGCCGGATCGAGCAGGCGCGAAGCCTCGAGGGTTTGCCGCTCGATGGCGTCCTTGACGTCCTCCAGGGTGTCGCAGGCGGACAAATCGACTTCCAGGCCGTCCGGATAGGCGCTGTAGTAGACGGTGATCTTGCCCTTGGGCACCCCGGTCCCGGCGTTCAGATCCGCCAGCCGGGTGGAACGGTCGGTGGCCAGGG
>JAISYL010000127.1 GCA_031269935.1 Planctomycetota bacterium | reverse complement strand
TTTACGGGCTTTTTTGACAAGCCGATTAAATATAAAAAACTGACCATTCATTGAACAGGGATAAAATTCGCATTTATCTGGTTGCAATTGCACGAGTTATGCGTTTTGCAAAACTCCAGCTATAAGAGAAACGGAACGCTTTGTCAATTCGGGCGATCCTCGCGTCCAGGCTCGTCCGGTTTAACTTGACTCTTAAAAGTCCACCTTATTATATCCCTGTCCAAGGGAAAATCCAATTCTTGCCGCCTTCGACATCCATACCGTCCGGAACGGATTGCCGCCGATGCCCCTGCCGGAAACGAGTCATGGGCATATGAATTGATCAAAAGCGGCGAAACCGTTTTTTTCGTTTTCCCTTGACAATAGCCAAGGCCGCACTATAGTTTGATGGCTCCAAAGCCGGGTTCCCATTTCCAGAATCCGGCTGTGGTTGACTTATTGCTCTGAAAAGGCTAATCTTGCGAGCGCCCAAGTCCGTTTGGATCGCGTAAAGAATTAATGTTTGGGGTATGTCCAAAAATAACTTACACATGTTTAGACAAGGAACCTGGTCGCGGCGGTAAATTTTCGCCCGCGGTTGGGCAAAAATTTACGAGAGCGACGTTGGTGACGCGGTATAAACTTGTATAAGTTATTTTTGGACGAGCCCTTACCTCGGGGCGCGGCGGTTCAATGCCCGGAGGGCGCTTTCATGTCGAGGTTGTAAATTTTATTTATTTCCGCGCCCTTGCTCCGGAATCGACCTCTTTTTTCACCCGTCCCATCTCCCGTGCCCCGATGCCGACCGCCAGTCGCGCATATCAGGCGGGCAAGGAGCCGGGCCCGAGCGAAGGCATGAACAGGCATGGCCGACACCTCGAACACTTTCGCCTCCCCCCCGGGGGCCGGTCCGGATTTTTCGGCCGACGAAGCCCAGAAATCGCCGGCGACCCTGATTAAGGCCCTGGGAATCGGCTTGGCGGTCGCCTTCATCCTTTCCTGGGTTTATGGGCCGCTGGACTTCCATTCCCCCCTTATCTTTCTCAACCTGGCCCTGGTCTATTTTCTGGGCCTGCTGCTCGGGAGGATTGGCGAGGCCCTCCTCAAAATCCTCCGGCTGGCGGGAACGGCCGCGGCCGTGTCGCTGGGCGTGGCCATGGGGCTGGCCGCCGCCTGGTTTTCCTGGGCCAGCTATCTTTTCACCATCACCGATTATAACTTCGAGGTCTATTTCAGCGTCGTTCTCGATCCGGGGGAGTTGTATTCGTGGATATACTACCTGGCCGAAAATCCGATTTGGGCGCCGTCCGGCCGGGGCGGGAAAGCGTCCTCTTTTCCCCCCCTCTTCTATTACGCGGTCTGGGCGGGGGAACTGTTGACCTTGACCGTGGTTCCGGTTAAAAAATGCCGGCAATTCATCGCCAACCACCGCCTGTGCGACAGTTGCGGGCATTGGCTGGCGGATAACGGGAAGCCCGCCGTTCGCCGGACGCCTCCGGACTTGCCGGCGATCGTCGCCTCGCTTAAGGCCGGCGACGCTTCCGTCCTCCGCGGCCTGGAACCCCTTTCCCCGGAGGGCTCGGGCGGTTGGCTGACGATCAAGGGCTACGCCTGCCCGCGCTGTCCGGAAAAGCCCGGTTTCGTCCGGGTTTTCCGGAACGAATTGGTCATGGACAAGAAAAGCAAGGAACCCAGGGAAATTGAAAACCCCCTGGGCGGATTTGTCGAAATCCCGGTGGATCTGGAAGGGGAAATCTTCGCCGAGCCGGAGCCGGCCGGCCAGCCTCCGGAGGCGCCGGGGACCCCGGCCGACCCGGAGGAAACCGCCTGATTTCGGAGGAGGGGGGGGATTATCCCGGTCGCTCCCCCCTTGATATTTCTACCGTTTTGCCGCGCAAAGGAGAGCCGCCGATGAGAAAAATTCTGCCTTGGCTGTGGGGAGCCGCGTTCTTCCTTGGTTTCGGGGCGTCCGCCGCCGAGCCGCTGATCCTGGGGGTGATGGCTCCGATAACCGGCGATTGGGCTTCCGAAGGCCAGGATATGGAGAAGGTGATTAATCTCCTGGCCGAGCGGATTAATGCCGCCGGCGGCATCAACGGGCGAAGAATTCAAATCGAAATCGGCGACGACGGCGGCGATCCCCGCACCGCCGCCCTGGCGGCCCAGCGGCTGATTTCCTCCGGGGTGACGGCGGTCGTCGGAACCTACGGATCTTCCATAACCGAAGCCGCCCAGGACATCTACAACGACGAGGGGATTCTCCAAATCGCCACCGGTTCCACCGCCATCCGGTTGTCCGAAAAAGGCTTTCGGCTGTTTTTCCGCACCTGCCCCCGCGATGACGAGCAGGGCCTGGTCATGGCCCGCACCGTAACCGGAATGGGTTTCAAAAGAATCGCCATCCTCCACGACAACACCTCCTACGCCAAGGGCTTGGCGGATGAAACGGCGGCGCTGCTCCGGAAATCGCTCCTCGAGCCGGTTTTCTTCGACGCCATCACCCCGGGGGATCGCGATTTCACCACCACCCTGGTTTCCATAAAATCCCGGGATCCCGACGCGATAATCTTCACCGGCTATTACCCGGAAGCCGGCCTGCTCCTGCGGCAGAAGAAGGAAATGCAGTGGCCGGTCCCGATGTTCGGCGGCGACGCCACCAACAACACCGTCCTGATCGAGATTGCCGGGGAAGCGGCCGCCGGCTATCATTTCATCAGCCCTCCCGGCCCCCTCGATCTCACCGGGGAGGAGGCCCGCGAATTCATGCGGGAATATCGGGAGCGCTACAACTCGATCCCCTCCTCGGTCTGGTCGCTGATGGCCGGCGACGCCTTTCGGGTGCTGACGGAGGCGATCCGCCGGCTCGACGATCCGACCGCCGAAAACATCGGCCGCTACCTGCGCGACGGATTGCAGGCCTTTCCCGGCTTCACCGGTCCCATTTCCTTCGACGCCAAGGGGGATCGCATCGGCGACGTCTACCGGCTCTACCAAGTCGACGCCAAGGGGAATTTCGTCCTGAAGTAGCGGCCGGAAAAGGCTGGCGAACCCGGGTTCCGTTCGCTCCGGAATCGGCCAGGCGGGGAAATATGGAAATCTTCATCCAGCAGATGAGCAACGGGCTGGCGGTGGGGGGGATTTACGCCCTTATCGCCCTTGGTTACACCATGGTCTACGGGGTGCTGAAGCTGATCAATTTCGCCCATGGCGAACTCTTCGCCCTGGGCGCCTACCTGGGATTCACCCTGTTGGTTTCCCTGGGCCTGAAGGATCGGCTGGGTCCGCTCCCGGCGACGGCGGCCGTCATGATCATGGTGATGGGGCTTTCGGCCCTGGCGGGCTATCTCCTGGAGCGGGCGGCCTACCGGCCGCTCCGGCATTCGGATCGCCTGTCGGCGGTGGTGTCCGCCCTGGGGGCCAGCATTTTTTTCCAGAACGCCATCATGCTCGTCTGGGGCGGTCGCCACCGGGCCTACCCGGCCGACCTGCTGCCCGGCCTGGCCCTGGAGTTCGCCGGCCAGCGCATCCCCCTGATCCGCTTGGCGGTTTTGGCGGCCAGCCTGGGGATAATGCTGGCCCTATATTTTTTCATTCACCGGACCCGCATGGGGGCGGCCATCCGCGCCTCCGCCATCGATCAGGGGGCGGCCAGGCTCATGGGCATAGACGTCGGCCGGGTCATCGGCATCGTCTTCATGATCGGCCCCGCCCTGGGGGGGTTGGCCGGGGTGCTGATCGGGATTTATTACGGGCAGATCAATTTCAACATGGGCCAGCTTTACGGGCTCAAGGCCTTTACGGCCGCCATCATCGGCGGAATCGGGAACATTCCCGGAGCCATGCTGGGGGGATTGCTTCTGGGCCTGATGGAAGCTTTCGGGGGGGCCTATATTTCCCTGGCCTGGCGCGACGCCATCACCTTCCTCGCCTTGATCGTGATACTGGTGGCGCGGCCGACCGGCCTTCTCCGGGAACGGGTCGCGGAAAAACTCTGAGGGACCCCGTTGTTCCAGACCATCGCGGTTCTCGACTACGGTTCCCAATACACCGGCCTGATAGTCCGCCGGCTCCGGGAGCAGCGGGTGCGTTCGCGCCTGTTTCCCGGCACGGTCGGGGCGGGCGAACTCCGGAAGGAGAAAATCGTCGCCGTGGTCATGTCGGGGGGGCCCAAGAGCGTCTACGAGGCGGGTTCGCCCAAATGCGATCCGGCCGTGCTTAAGCTGGGCGTCCCCATCCTGGGCATCTGCTACGGGGCGCAATTGATCGCCCAGGCGCTGGGCGGCGAAGTCCTGCCCTCCGGCATCCGCGAATACGGCCGGGCCGTGGCCCAGCGCCTGGGACAGTCGCCCCCCCTCCTTGAGGGCCTCCCCCGGCAATTCGATGTCTGGATGAGCCACGGCGACCGGGTGGCGGAACTGCCGCCCGACTGCCTCGACATCCTGGCCACCGAGGACTGCCCGCACGCCGGATTCTATTTCCCCGATCTGAACATCCATTGCCTCCAGTTCCATCCGGAAGTTCACCACACCCCCCTGGGCGGGGAAATCCTGGAAAATTTCATTTACAAAATTTGCGGCTGCCGGGGCGACTGGGTGATGTCGGATTTCGCCGGCGAAGCCATCCGGGAAACCCGGAAGCGTGTCGGCAAGGCCAAGGCGGTCATGGGCATTTCCGGCGGGGTGGACTCCACCGTGGCGGCGGTTTTGCTCTCCGAAGCGCTTGGGAGCGGCCTCACCTGCATATTCGTGGACAACGGGCTCCTGCGCAAGGGCGAGTTCGAGCGGGTCATGTCCAGGTACGGGAACCGCTTCCGGATTGTCGGGGTGAAGGCGGGCGAGCGCTTCCTGGCCAATTTGAAGGGGGTGGTAGACCCGGAGGAAAAACGCAAAATCATCGGCCGGGTTTTCGTCGAGGTGTTCCAGGAGGAGGCCGGGAGAATCAAGGGGGTCAAGTTCCTGGGCCAGGGAACCCTGTATCCCGACGTAATCGAATCCTCCGGGAATTACGGTTCCGGCGCGGCGATGGTGATTAAGAGCCACCACAATGTCGGGGGCCTCCCGGAAAAAATGGGCCTGAAGCTTCTCGAACCCCTGCGGGAGCTTTTCAAGGACGAGGTGCGCGAACTCGGGGGGACGCTGGGGATACCCGAGGACGAACTCCGCCGCCATCCCTTCCCCGGGCCCGGCCTGGCGGTGCGCATCATGGGGGAGGTGACCCCGGAAAGGGTGGCGCTTCTCCAGGAGGTGGACGCCATCGTCCTGGAGGAGATCCATTCCGCCGGCTGGTACCGCAAGCTCTGGCAGGCGTTCGCGGTTCTCCTTTCCCAGACCTCGGTGGGGGTGATGGGGGATCAGCGCACCTATGAAAGCGTGGCCGCCCTGCGGCTGGTGGAATCGGAGGACGGGATGACCGCCGACTGGGCGGAAATACCCTTCGGGATCATCCGGCGCATTTCCCGGCGCATAACCAACGAGGTTTCCGGGGTCAACCGGGTGGTTTACGACGTGTCGTCCAAGCCGCCCGCCACCATAGAATGGGAATGACCCCGCCGGCGCCCTAGTGAAACCGGAAGGGCAGCCGCAGGCCGGGCAGGGGGGAGGCCGCCGGGGGAGTTTCCGCCGGGGGCGATCCGGAAGGCGGCGCCGCCGGGGATTCGGTTCCCCCCTCTTCCGGAAGGCCGAACACCCGACCCAGGCCGCGTCCGAGATTTTTCGGGGCGTTGATGAGGGCGCCGGGGGCGTCCTTGACCAGGTCGAGGGCGCCTCCGATGATTTGGGCCGGGGCCGCCGCCACGATGTCGGCCAGGAACCTGGTCACCAGGAGGGAGATTCCGGACAGGTTGGGCGCCTCGAGATTGCCGGTGACATGCACGGAATAATGCCCGGCGGCGGCGTTCTGGTTCATTTTCGTCATGAAGCCCCGCCTGTCCTCGTCGCTTCCGGACCGGAGGTTGGGAATAAGGTTGGGGAGGCTGAAGCCGATGAGGTTTTCCAGCTTGCCGGTTACGTGGAAGGTCAAATCCATGGTATGATCGGCCGCGACCCGGCCCTGGACCCGGAAATCGCCGGTGTTGTCCCCCGTCACCTGGATGGGGCGATCCGGGGGGAAAATGATATTGCCGTCTCCGGCGGCCGCGGCCGAACCGCTTAGAGACAGCAGGGTTATCACCCGCGATTGGCTTTCCTCCCGCACCTCCTGGTGCATCAACCCCTTGGCCTTGTCCAATTCGGCGTTCAGGATATTGCCGGTGTGGAGAACGACGGGGCCGGTGGCGTAGATGAAATTGTCCAGCCGCAGGGTCCGCAGTATCTCATCCTCGGAAAACCCGGAAAAGGAGACGCCGGCCGACTGGCTCGGGTCGGCCGGCAGGTTCAAGGCCCCCTTCTCGAAGTAAAGGTAGTCCTCGAGTTGGCTGTTGGCCAGGGAAAGGGGGAGGTTGCCGATGGACAGGCGAAGATCGACCGCCGGGGCGGGGGAATTGAAATCAATTCGGCCGGCCGCCTTGGCCTCGCCCCCGGCCTCGTCTCCCAGTACGGCCCGCCCGGATTTCAGGGTCAACAGGCCGTTCTCCAATTGGAATTCGCCGGCGAGGGTTCGAATCGGGATCCCGTCCAGCACGGCTCCGGAAAGTGAACCCCGGCCGTCCCGGGCGTCAACCAGGCCAAGCGCGGCATAAGGCGATTCGGGAACGGGCGAAACCCTGTCCAAGCGAAGCGCCAGGATCGCCTCCAGATCGGCGGAGCCGGCGGGGATGGAAAAATCGCTTCCGCCCAGCCGGGCCTGGAAATCCTGGAACCTGACGCTTCCCTTTTCCACCCGCAGGTCGGACGCTCCGCCGGAAATCTTGAGCAGCCCCTCCACCCGTCCGCGCAATCCCAGATCGGGAGTGAGAACCCCGGGGAAAACCATGGCCGTCCTGGCCGCGTCCGGCATGGCGAATCCCAGATCCAGGCTGGCCTCGGCCAGCCCGGCGGGAAAACCGTTTTCGTCCGCCGCCAGGGTTAGGTCGGCCGTTCCCCCGGCCCGCAACTGCCCGGAATCGGATTGGAAAAGCAGCCGGGACACCCGGAGCCGGTTTTCCCGGAAATGGTATTCGCCTTCCAGGCCGGCGGTGAGTTTTCCGGCCTCGGAGACTTGCGGGGTTTGGCCCAGGGCCAGGGCCGCGCCCTGCCAAACCCCGCCGACCGCCAGGGAGAGGGTGGCGGAATCGTTGCCGCGGAGTTGCAGCCAGGCGTTGTAGGCGCCGCCCGCCTGGCTGTTGTAAATCAGGTTGGAATATTCGCCCAGCTGGGGAAAAATCCCGGCCAGGCCAAGAATCAGGACTCGGGTGGGGGCGGCCAGCCCGCCGAGGCGGATGTCGAGGGCCCCCCGGGCTCCGTCCCGGCCGAGCGTTAGATTGGCCGGTTGGGCCGCCAGGGTTGCCGTGGCCTCCCCGGACGCCGATTTGATCTTGCCGTCCAGCCGGCGCATCTCCAGATTCAGCGTCCCGGAGCCGGCCTGGTAGGAGGCGGCGATTTCATGGTTCATTTCGAAGGGGTTGGCTTCGCCCCCCGAAAGCCTGAGCTGGCCCTGGAGGTTGCCCTTGCTGGTGGCGGTGCTTCCGTTCCAGGTCAGCACCCCGCTCGCGGTCGCCCGGGAAAGAAGGGCCGGGGGCAGATTCAAAAAACTGAACAGCGACGCCAATTCGGCGGGCGCGATGGCGGCGGCGTATTCCAGCGCCAGTTCGCCGCCGGCCAGGTCCAGCATCCCCCGGGCGTTGACCGCCAGGGGCCGGGCCGCCAGGGATGCCGTCCGCAAGGTCAGGAGCTGGCGTCCGCCCCCCCCAATCCTGCCTTCCAGGTTGAGGCCGGCCGCGATTTTGCCGAAATCGCTGTCGTCCCGCCGGTCGGCGTCCAGGCGGCTGAAAACCAGCCTGTCTATTTCGGCCGCCAGGGAAGGGAATTTGAAATCCCCCTCGGCCGCCAGGGGGAAAATCGCGCCGCCGGCGCCGGCGGAAGCCTTGAACATCCCCAGGGCCAGTCCGGCGGTCTGTTTCCCGTCCCGGCCCAGGGCCGCCGAAAGTCCGCGGCCGGCCAAGTCCAGCCGGGCCAGTTCCGCCCGCAGGTTTCCGGCGTCCACCTTCCCGCTCAGCCGCAGCGCCGTTTCGCCGAGCTGGCAGGAGACGGCCTGATTGCCCTCCCGTTCCCGGAAGCGGACAACCAGGCCGGAATTGTCCGCCGCCAGGGAGGACAAATTGATCGCCAGCGGATCGGCCAGGGCGAAATCGGCGGCCAGGGCGAGACTGCCCGGCCCCGCCTCGGCCCCGATTTCCCCGGGGGCGAGTTTCAGGGCGAGATCGATTTTTTCCATCCCGGCCTTCAGGGTAAGGCCGATCCTGCCTTCCGCCGCCTCGATCGCGCATTCGCCGGAGGCGGCGCCGGCCAAGGCCCCGATTTCGGGGGGAACCAGGGGGCGGAAAAGTTCCCGGAGTTTCGCCAGCCGGGCGGAAAAGTCCAACTCGGCCCGGCCCCGTACCTCCCCCGCCGCCAAGCCGGCGGCGAAGGCCGACTTGATTCCGCCCGCAACCCCGTCGCCAAGATCGAGCCGCAGGGCGGCGACGGTCAATTCGTCCCGGGCCAAGTCGTAGGTCAGCCTGGTTTCCGGGTTCTGGAGGCTGAAGGCCCCGGCCCAGGGGGTGGCCGGGATCTGGATTTCGGAGTCGGCGAAACGGATTTCCGCCGCCGCCGCGCTTCCCGAGGCGGTGGCGGCGACGCCTCCCCGCAGGCGTATCCTCACCGGTTCGGGGCCCAGGGGGGGGATTTTCAGAGAAAGCCGGCTGTCCGCCAGGCCCAGGCTGGAATTGAGGGTGAAAACGTCGCCCAGGCCGGCCGCCGCCTTCAGGCCGGTTCCGGCCAAGCCGATTTCGGCCTCAAGGCCGCTCTTCGGTTCCCGCAGGCCCAGTTCCCCTCCGGAAAATTCCAATTCCAGGGCCGGGGAAGCCACGGTTTCGCCTCCCGGCAGGGTCAGCCGGCCGGCGAAATGTCCCTCGCCCCGCAATTCCGGCAACTCCGGCAATTCCCACGGCAACCCGGACAGCCAACCGTTCAGGTCGGCGAAATTCAGTTGGCCGGAAAAATCCGCCGCGGCGTCGGGGAATATTCCCTCGGCCAGGGCGGGAATTCCCTTGGCCTGCCCCCGGGCCTCCAGGTTCGCCAAGCCGTTGGCGAAGGACAGGCCGGTGAATACCAGGGATCCTGGGCCGGGATCGAACTCGGCGGCCAGGCCGGCCCGGCTGTCGGGCAGGCGAAGGGGGGCGGCCAAACCCAAGTCCAGGACGAGGCCGGCAAGGGAAAAATCGGACAAGCCAAGTTTTATTTTGCCTTCGGCGTAAGCCAGCTTGACCAGGCCGTCGACGACTCCCGAGGCGATCAAACCGCCCCCCCCTAGCTTGCGCGTCAATTCGGCCGGGGCAAACGAATTGATCCGTACGTCCAGAACCGCCTCGCCGGCCGGGTCGAATTCATTGTTCCGGATTAGGGCCAGCCGGCCGGAAAGGGGGAATTCTCCCCGGGCGGGGTCGTCGGGATAAGGGAGGAGGCGTCCGCTGAATTGGAAGGGATCGTTTATGGATCCGCCCTCGACCCGGACGAAATCCACTCCGAGTTCAAGGCTGGCGGCGCTGGCGGCGTCCTCGAAAGCCAGCCGCCCCCGGTTAAGTTCAAGTTGGCGCACTTCAATGACCGGCGGGGAGGCGCCATTCGCCTCCCCCGCCAGGGCGGAAAGCCCGATTCGCCGATCCGGAACCGCGCCCGCCCCCCTCTCCGGGGCCAGGGCCGCCAGCCGGGAAAGATCCGGAAGGTTGAGCGAACCGTCCTCCCCCCGGCGCAGTCTGGCCTCGAAGCCATTGACCGTCAATTGATTGACAATTATTTTCCCCGAGATTAACGCCGTCAGCGACACATTGGTGCGCACTTCGGCGACGCTTAGCAGGGGCGGGGACGGCTTTTCCCCTTCCTTTCCCCCGGGGGAAACGGCGATTCCCTCCATCACCAGGCTCCCGTTCCAACCAAAGCCCAGGCTCTTGAATTCCAGATCGACCCCCAACATTTCCCTGGCCCGGGTCTTGGCCAGGTTCCGGACGAGGTCGATCGGCAAAAGATAGGGGAGGAACCAGACTGCGGCCGCGAACAGCAGGAACAGGACGACAATGACGCTAAGCGCAATTTTTAATCCCCGGCGTTTGCGAACCGGCTTGTCGGCGTCCATCATTGTTCTCCCGACGATTCGGCCGGATCGGCCGCGGGGCGTTCGGGCCGGAGACGGCGCGAACGCCCCGGATTCGGCGAAAACCGTTCCGGCGGCGCCATTCCGGCCTTGGAACCCCCGGGATCAGCCGTCCCGCGCGGTCCAGCCCGTCAATTCATAATACTCCAATCC
>JAISYL010000086.1 GCA_031269935.1 Planctomycetota bacterium | reverse complement strand
TACGGCGTCAAAAGCCGCTTCCCGGATGTTTTTTGCCCCTGACCGCCGGTCAAAAAACATCCCGCCGGCGCCTTTTTCCTTGTCTAACCCGAACGATTCGGCATTTAACAACACGCTTTTAAAGGCGAAAAACGCGGCGCCAGGCGGCTTGAAGCTCGTTGCGCCGGCCGGGCCCGGGGGCGGAAGGCAACGGAATTCGGAAAAAACGGAAATTCGGGACTCGGGCGGAAAGGGTCGGTCGGCCATCATGCTCCCCAACAAGCGGCGGTTCCGCCTGATGCTTTATTTCGTTCCGGCCCTCCTGGACTGCATAACCGGGATCTTCACCTTCATCGGGCCGGTGCGGGCGGCCATCCTGGGCTACGATCCCCTGGTGGCGGGAAGCATGGTGACGGCGCGTTCGCTCGCCTGTTGCCTGTTCGGGCTCCTGGCCTCCCGCTTCCTGTCCGGGAAAAACGCGGCCCGCCTGATGTTTTTCAGCAACGTCATGCTGATCGGGGTGTGCCTCCTGGGCCTGGCGGCGGTGAACCTGGCCATGCTCTACCTGATCTTGGCCCTGGTCGGGGTGTTCCAGGTCATTTTTTTCGCCTCCTTCCAATTGTTCATGAAAATGGTGGACGAGGACGACGCGACCCCGCTCTCCCGGGTGGTCGGCTCCTACACCCTGGCCTGGTGCCTGGGAATGTCGTTCGGACCCTTCCTGACCGGCCTGCTTCTCCAAATCGGCAAAATCGGCGGGGGCGAATCCCCGGGCTGGAAATACGCCTACCTGGCGGCCACCCTGCTCGCCTTGGTCCTGTTGATCCTGCTGGGCCGGGTGGTCAAGGGCGGCCGCGAGATCTTGGCCCGGCGGGTGAACGCCCCCGACCCGGCCTCCCCCGGGGCGGAGGGGGGACGCCCGAATCTGGCGTGGCTCGGCTGGTCCATGGCGTTTTTCAGCCTCATCGCCAGCGGAATGGTCCGGGGGGTGTTCCCCTCCGAGGCGACCCGGGCGGGAATGCCGGAATGGCGTTCGGGATCGGTCATGATGGCCCTGTCGCTGGCCACCGGGGTTTTCGCCTATGTCCTGTCCCGGCGGGAGCGCTGGATGTACTCCGGGGTTTGCCTGCTGCGGCTGGGCCTTTTGGGATCGGCGGGACTGCTGTTTTTCCTTTTCCCCCTCCTGGCCGGCTGGGAACTCCTGGATCACGCCTGGCAGTTTTACCTGGCGGCCCTGCTGTTCGGCTCCTATACCGGGTCGGCCTATCTTTACAGCGGATTTCATGCCCTGGCCTATCCGGACGAGGCCGGCCGCAACATCGCCCTTAACGAGAGCTGCATCGCCGGCGGGGTGATCCTCGGACCGCTTCTGGGGGGGATTTTGGCCAAGTATTACGGATTTTACCCGCCTTTCGCCCTGGCCGCCCTCCTGGTGAGCCTGCTGGGGCTGTTCCAGTGGCGGGCGCATGGCCGGTACCCGGCCTTGCCGGCGCCGGCAAGGCGGCAATCGGGGAGGATTCCCGCCGCCGGCAATTTCCTGAAATAAGGGCTCGTCTAAAAAATAACTTATACGGGTTTATACCGGGTCACCAACGTCGCTCCCGTGAATTTTTGCCCAACCACGGGCGAAAATTTACCACCGCGGCTCGGTTCCTTGGTTGACGAATTGCCGGGAGATTCCCTCGGGGGAGGGCAACCGGGATTTTCCGGAAAAAAAGAGGGGAACCCGGGACGGGTTCCCGGAAAAAGAGAAGGAGGAAGACATGGCGGCGAAAACCAGCAAGAAAAACGCGGACAAGCCGGCGGCGAAGAAAACCGCCGCGGCGCCGGCGGCGAAGAAGGCCCCCGCCAAAAAACCGGCCAAGGCGGCCGCCGGCAAAACCGCCAAGCCCAAAGCCGGCAAGAAATAGCCCGGAGCTTTCCGGAAGCGCCGGGAAATGTTCCCTGGGGCCGGCGGGGCTGATTGCCCCGCCGGCCGGGAAGTTCGCCGCTCCATCCCCCGGAGCCGGCCGCCGATTCGGCGGCCGGGCTTTCAGCGCATGGTCGCGGGCTGGGCGGCGAGTTCGACCCCGGTGATGCTCGACATTCCGAAGATGTTGGAGGCGGCGGGATCGATCAGGATGTCGACCCGGCGGTTGAGTTTTTTCGCCGCCTTGTCGGTGTTGGGAACGATGGGACGCATTTCCCCCCAGCCGGTGGGATACATCAGGAGGGGCGGGTAGCCGGCGTTCCTGAGTTCGTCCACCACCGATTTGGCCCGGAGGAGGGACAGGTGGAGGTTGTCCCTCACCCCCTGCGAGCGGAGGCCGGGGTTTCGGATGGGATCGTTGTCGGTATACCCCACCACCATCAGGAAAAGATTTTCCCCGGCCAGTATTTCCGACATCCGGCGGATAGCGGCCCGGGCGTTGGGGTTCAGGTCGTACTTCCCCGAGTCGAAGAAAAAGTCGCCCGGCAATTCCACCCGGTTGCCGATTACGGCGCCCCCGAACTGCTCGGCCAGGGCGGAGAGTTGTTGCGCCACCTTGCTGGACATGCCCCGGCCCGAGCCGGCGGCGGCCAGGTTCCTGATTTTGGGGAGTTCCGCCTCGTAAAGGGCGAGCTTCCGGTTGGCGGCGTCGAGCTCCAGGGCGGTCCGATCCGCCCGGCCGTTGGCTTCGGCCACCACCACCTGGGCGTTCCGGGCGTCGTTTTCATATTGGATGAGAAGCTGCTTGAGACGGGCGTTTTCGTCCTCCAGGTAGGAGACGTCGCCCTGGGGGGCGCACCCGGAAAGAACCGCCAAGGCCGCGGCGAAAGCCAGCGCCGGAATGTAACGAGATGCCCGCATGGATGACTCCGTCCTTCTTCCGCCACGACCGCCGGGTCCGGCCGGGGAAGCGACGTTCCGCCGTCGATTCCGCCCGGGAGGAGGCCGGTCGTGTATGCCAGGGAAACCCCCTCGGAATTTCTTTTTCGCTATTTTCCGTCTTTTCGGGGTTTCTTTCAAGAAAACCCCGGCTAGCGCCCCGTAAAGTTCAAATCCTCGCCTTGGTTTTCAAAGGGTGTCGCTGGGTGGACTTTTCAGGCGGAAAGCGAAACCACCCGCCCGTCGGGAAAATGGAAAACCAGCAGATCCGGCTTTTCCGCCCCCCCGAAGGTCCGGGCGACGTTTTCCCGGATGCGCCCGGCCGTTTCCGCCCAACTGCCGCCCTCGGCGTAGGCGGCCCATTCCAGGCCGTGCACCATGAAGCAATCGGCCTCCCCCCGGTTCACCAGAAAGGACAGGCGGCGCATGGTTTCCCCTTTCGCGAAAATCCTTCCCGATCTACACTTCCCCCGGCCTTGAAAGCGGGCGTTTTCCTTCCGGCCGATCGCCGTTCGGTTCCGGAATTTTCCGGGCTTCCGGGCAAACGGGAGGCGGGATTGCCCCCTCCCGATCCAATTTCGCCGGGCGCTTGCCCGATATGGGTATGATCGGGGGGGGCGGGGTAAAACTTGAATCCTAATTTGGCGTACCGTTGACTTTTGGAAGGACCGCATGACCGAACGGCTGTTCGCGGATCTCACCCCCCCCCAGCGGGAGGCGGCCTCCCACCTGGGCGGCCCCATGCTGGTGGTGGCGGGGGCCGGCTCGGGGAAGACCCGGGTGGTCACCCGCCGGGTGGCCCACCTGATTGGCCAGGGGGTGGCGCCCTGGCGGCTCCTGACCCTCACCTTCACCAACAAGGCGGCCCGGGAGATGCGGGAGCGGGTGGAGAAACTGGTGGGCCGGGCGCCATCCTGGATGGGGACCTTCCACGCGATTTGCGCCCGGCTGCTGCGCCGGGACATCGGGCTCCTCGCCGACGGCCGGGATTCCCGCTTCAGCATCCTGGATCAGGGGGATCAGGAGGGGCTGGTCAAAAACGCCCTGAAAGCCCTGGCCACCGCCGGCAAGGAGAACCGTCCCGGCGCCATCCTCTCCCGGATCGGCCGAATCAAGTCGGACTTCATCCTCCCCGGCGATTTCCGGCCCGAATCCTGGAGGGACGAGGTGGTCGCCCAGGTCTACCGGGAATACGAAAGACAGCTCCGGTCCATGAACGCGCTGGATTTCGACGATCTGCTGATCCTGACCGCCAGGCTCCTCGAAGCCTCGCCCGAGGCGCTGGCCCGCTACCGCTCCTGGTTCCCCTTCATCCTGGTGGACGAATACCAGGACACCAACCGGGCCCAATACCGCCTGCTCAAGGCCCTGGCCGGTCCGGACGCCAATCTGCACGCCACCGGCGACCCCGACCAGTCCATCTATTCCTGGCGCGGGGCCGACTACCGCAACATCATGGATTTCCAGAGCGATTTCCCGGGCGCCCGGCTGGTCCGCCTGGAGGAAAACTACCGTTCCGGCCGCTTCATCCTGGAAGCCGCCAACCAGCTCATCCGCCACAACCCGGATCGCCTGGCCAAGGAACTGAGGACCTCCCGCCCCGGGGGGGAGAAGGTTCGCCTGGCCCGGCTGCCGAGCGATCGCCTGGAGGCGGAGTGGATTGGGGAACAGGCGGCCAAGCTCCTGGCCGGGGGCGCCCCGGCCGGGGAGATCGCCGTTTTTTACCGGACCAACGCCCAATCCCGGACCCTGGAGGAGGCTTTCGTCAACCGTAACATCCCCTACCAACTGATCGGGGGGGTGCGGTTTTACGACCGGCGGGAAATCAAGGATCTTCTGGCGATCCTGCGGGCGCGGGTGAATCCCCGCGACCTGGTCAGCCTCGGGCGGATGGTGGCCTTCTTCCCCGGGGTGGGGGCGAAAACCCTGGAAAAAATCGCGGCGGCGGCGGCCGAGGCCGGGGTTCCGGCCTTTTCCTTCCTGGCCTCCCCCGATTTCGGCCGCCGGTTCGCCTCCGGCCGGGCCGGCAAGGCCAGCGCTTTCGCCGCCTGGTGCGCCCGGGTGGCGGCCATTGACCTGGCCCGGGCCGATTTGGCGGTGCGCTTGGCGCTCGAGCTTCCCGGCCTGGCGGAGATCCTGGCCGACGACGACGAGGACAAGCGGGCGGAGGAGCGCCTGGACAATCTTTACAGCCTGGCCGCCCGGGCCAATGAATTCGTCCGCCGGCGGCTGGCCGGGGAGGGGACGGGCGAAGGGGACGGCGAAGCCGCCGGGGCCGTCGATCTCCCGGCTTTCCTGGAGGACGTGGCCCTGGTGGCCGACATCGACGGGGCGGCGGACGGCGCCTCGCGGATTACCCTGATGACCCTGCACAACGCCAAGGGCCTGGAGTTCGACGACGTTTTCATCGCCGGCCTGGAGGAGGGGCTCCTGCCGCATCGGAACGCGGTCGACGACTCGGCGGCGGCCGAGGAGCGGCGGCTGTTCTACGTGGGGCTGACCAGGGCCCGGGAACGGGCCTGGCTCAGCCACGCGGAGATCCGGACGGTTTACGGCGGCTCCGAAATCCGGCTTCCCAGCCGCTTCCTGGCGGAATTGCCCCTCTCGGCCCTGGAGAAGTTCGATTATTCCGGCTCCGGCCGGACCGGGGCCGGGAGGCGGGGCCGGAACGCCGGGGACGGCCTCTTCGATCCCGGGGCCGACTTCGATCCCAATCCCGGCTTCCTCCCGGAAACGCCTCCCGATTTTCCGGAACCGGCGGGCGAATCCCTTTCCGGCCGCCGCCGGCCGCCGGGAAGGGGCGGTCCCAATCCGCCGGCGGGGGGCGGATGGAAGGCCGGGGATCTGGTCCGCCACCCGCTCCACGGCTCCGGAAAGGTGTTGAGCGGAGAAAAGCGGCGGGTGATGGTCCAGTTCTTTTCCTCGGGCATAAGGGTGTTTCCCGCGGATCTGGCGCAACTGCGGCGGGAATGATTCGGAAGCCGGAGGCACAAGGAAATCAAGGGCGCCGCCGTCCCGCTTCCCCGGCGAAAAAAAACGTCCGTTAGTTGGTATTTCCGTATAATGGATCCAATGGGCTTTGGCGAAGGGAATTGGCGGGCCAACCAATCCGTGAACGGAGGCATCGCATCATGGACAGTCCTCGTCTGGCGCATCCGCACGACCGGCTGGCCCGGCATTTCCTGACCCGGACCGAATTGGCGGCCGATCTTGGGGTCTGTCCATAAATAACTTATACATGTTTAGACAAGGAACCGAGTCGCGGCGGTAAATTTTCGCCCGTGGTTGGGCAAAAATTTACGAGAGCGACGTTGGTGACGCAGTATAAACTT
>JAISYL010000067.1 GCA_031269935.1 Planctomycetota bacterium | reverse complement strand
CCAGGGCGCTTTTCTGGCTCTCTGCCCCATGTTCCCAAACGCCTTTCCGCGTCTGATTAAAATCATGGCGGATGGTGGATATTCAGTACACGGCGCCATCCTTCGAGACTGGCTGTTGCGAACGAAGGGATGGGTGCTTGAAATTGTCCACCGTATCGCCGATGCGGGATTCAAGATTCTCCCGCACCGCTGGAAGGTCGAACGAACTTTTGCTTGGCTCGACAAATATCGACGACTTTCCAAAAACTACGAGCAACTCTCTATCACCGCCGAAGGAATGATATATCTCGCTGCGGTAAGAACTATGCTAAAGCGGCTCACCTCTGGACATGCCGATTACTTCTGGAATGAACCGGCACTGACTGGATGAATATTTTAAGAACGCTTTCTTAGAGGCTGTTGTTAAATGCCGGATCGTCCGGATTGGACAAGGAAAAAGGTGCCGGCGGGATGATTTTTGGCCGGAGGTCAAGGGCAAAAATCATCCGGGAAGCGACTTTTGACGCGGTATAACCCGATGAGACGGTATTTAACAACCCGCCCTTGCCTTGGGGCGCGGCAGTTCATTGCCCGGGTGGCGCTTTCGTGCCTAAGCCGTAAATAAATTTTTATTTCCGCGCCCTTGCTGGCCAATGGGGGAGGGGACGGCATGCAGGGAATGTTCATCGAGTTCGTCCGGAACCTCCGGGATCCCGTCCGTTCCCGGCGGCAGGAGAAGATCCGCGAGGTCGAGCTGACCTGGAGCGATCGGGACCTGGCCGCCTTCCGGATTTTCGCCGTCGGCCTCCAGCCGGCCGAAATGGCCGACATCTGCTACGCCCTGGCCGACACCACCGCCATCCCGCTCCTGGATCTGCTGGTGGATTTGGCCGAAATCAACAACGAATTGATGCAGATTGCCCTGCGCTCGCTGGCCCACACCCCCCTTTCGGCCAAGCTATTCCTGGCCAAGCGGCTCCTAAGCTCCAAAAACGTGCTGCTCCGCTCGGGCGCCTGCGCCATGCTCGCCGACGCCGGCTCCGCCGCCTTCGACCAGTTGGCGGCCGCCCTCGACGATGAAAGCCACCTGGTGGCGGCCGCCGCCATCCGGGCCCTGGCCAAGCTGGGGAGAAGCGAGGCGGGCGAGAAGCTCCTCCCCAAGCTGCGGGGCGGCTCCGAGGAGATGCGCTCCCTCGCCCTGGAATCCATGGCCAGGCTGGGAACCGCCTCCGACGCCTTCGCCCGGGCGGCCCTGGAGATTTACGGCAATCCCAACGAAAAAACCGCCCTGCGGGGAAAGGCGGCCAGGGTGCTGGCCGGAATGGGGAACCTGGCCGGCCGGGACGCCATGCTCCATACCCTGGCCGCCCCGGATCGGGAGGGGGAGCTTCGGCGGCTCTCGGCCCTGGAGCTGGCCGCCTTCCCCGATCGGGAAACCGTGGATCTGCTGCTGCGGACGACCATCGGGGATTCCGCCATCCTGGCCGAGGCGGCCCGCCAGTCCCTGCTGGCCATGCCCCAGGAAAAAATAATCCCCTTCCTGGAGGAGGGACTGGAGGCGCGGGACGAGAAGGTTTGCATCGCGGCGGCCGAAATCCTGGGCTGCGGCAAGAGCCGGGCGGCCTTCGCCCTCCTGAGCGGGCGCCTGGCCGGGGAAACCCGGCCGGCCGTGCTTTCCGCCCTGGCCGGGGCCCTGGGCCGGAGCGGCTTCGCCGGCGCCTGGGGCGCCATCCGGGCCCGGCTGGCCGGGGGAGGGGGGGATTCCCTCCCCCTCCTGGCCGCCCTGGCCGACGCGGCCACCCGGGACAATCTGGACGAACTTTCCCTTTTTCTCGAGCGGGCCACCGACAACAAGGCCCAGGAATTGCTGCTGCGCCGGCTGGCCGCCTTCAGCCACACCCTCAAGCCCTCCCCAATCGTCCTCCGCCGGGCCCTGGACGTCCTCAATTCCGGCAATCCCGGCCTCTCCATCCCCGCGATAGAGATTCTCGCCTATTCCGGCGAGGAGACGCTCCGGGACCGGGTGCTTTCCGAAATGGCCTATGTCGGCGGGGAATTGCCGACCCGGCGGCTGCTCCGGGTCATGCTCAAGTTCAAAAAGGGGGATTTGGCCGCCCTGTTCAGGGGCTGCGGCGCCGTCACCGCCCGCCTGCTGGCCCCGGCCGCCGCCGAGGCGGATCGGATAGGCGAGGGGGGGGCGGAGTTCTTTTCCGCCGTCGCCTCCTGGGTCAGGAGCGGGGCCGAGGAGAGCCGCGAGGGGCTGAACGCCGCCGCCGCCCTGGACCCGGATCGGCTGGTCGAGGCCATGCGGGACAGCCCGGACCGGGTCTGCCTCCTGGAAGCTTGGGCCTCGCTTCCGGCCCGCGACCGCCTGCTGCACCCGCCCGATCTGGATTCGTTCTTCGCCCTCTCCGAACCGGCGGATCGCCTGCGCGCCCTGGAAGCGCTGTTCCGGCTCGGGGAGGAGAGGCACCTGGGGACCGTGACCATGCTCGCCCTCCTCGACAAGGACGCCGGGGTCCGGGACGAGGCCGGGAAGCTGGTGAGGCGCCTGGCTTCCGAACACCATCCCGAAGTCCAGGTGGAGCTGGTTTCATGAACGCCGACGTGTGCATCATCACCGAGGGCACCTATCCCTACGTCATGGGGGGGGTTTCCACCTGGATCGCCCAAATCCTCGATTCCATGCCCCAGTTGAAATTCAGCGTCCTCCACGTGGCGGCCAGCCGCGGCCAGTCCCTGGACATCCGCTACACCCTGCCGGCCAACCTGGTGGGGCTCCACAACGTCTTCCTCCACGATTTCCGGCAGCCCCGCCGGGGCCGGGCGGTGATCGAGCGGGAAACCCTTTCCCGGGAAAACCGGGACGTTCTCCTCGATTTTTACCTGGATCTCACCTCCGGGCGGACGGTGGACACCGGCCGGGTGTCCCGGATTGTCCGGGCCTTCGCCTCGGACGTCGAATTCATCGAGGCGATGTCCCACAGCCAGTCGGCGTGGGAGGTGATAACCGAATTGTACCGGCGGACCTCGCCCCCGGGCTTGAGCTTCCTGGACTTTTTCTGGACCATCCGTTCGCTCTTCATGCCCATCCTCAACATCCTCCGGGCGCCCATCCCCCCGGCCCGGGTCTATCACGCCTCCTGCACCGGCTACGCCGGGCTCCTGGGGGCCCGGGCGGGGCGGGAAACCGGGCGGCCCTACCTTCTCACCGAGCACGGGATCTATTCCCGCGAGCGCCGCATCGAGCTTTCCCGGATCGACTGGCTGTCGGCCTCGGGTTCCTCCCGCTTCCTCCAAATGGATCGCTCCCGGAACTGGTTCCGCGAGTGGTGGGTCCGCCTGTTCCAGTCCCTGAGCCGGACCGCCTACGGCCAGTCGGCCCGGATCATTTCGCTTTACCAGGGGAACAAGGACACCCAGATCCACGAGGGGGCCGACGGCCGGATAATCGACTTGATCCCCAACGGGATAATCGTCGATCGCTTCAAGGACATTCCCCGGCGGCGGCGGCCGGCGGAGGAGCCGCTGCGCATCGGCTTCGTCGGCCGGGTGACCAGCATCAAGGACATCAAGACCCTGCTCCGGTCCATGGCCGTCCTGGCGGCGCGCCGGGTGAATTTCGTCACCCGGATAGTCGGCCCCATGGACGAGGAGCCGGAATACACCGACGAATGCCTGACCCTGGCCGACCGGCTGGATTTGGGGGACCGGGTGGTTTTCGCCGGCCCCAGCCGGGATCTCCCCAAGGTTTACGGGGAAATGGACGTGCTGGTGCTGACCAGCGTCAGCGAAGGCTTTCCCTTCGTGATTATCGAGGCCAACTGCGCCGGGGTGCCGGTGGTCGCCACCAACGTGGGGGCCTGCCGGGACATCCTCACCGGCATGGGGAAGGAGGACCTGGCCCTGGGCCCCAGCGGCCTGGTGACCCCGGTGAACGCCCCGGGCGAGACCGCCAAGGCGCTGGAACTCTTCGCCCGGGATCCCGAACTGACCTACGCCTACGGGATGGCGGGACGGGAACGGGTGATCCGCTTTTACGACCTGCGGCTGGTCATGGCGCAATACCAGGAGCTTTACGAGAATTACATGTTTTCCGCCGGGGAGGCGCCGGAGGAGGGGGAGGAGATCGCCCCCCGCCGGCGCCGGCGGGGCCGGACCGGACGGCGTCCGCCTCCGCCGGCGGCCCGGTCCCGCCCGGGGAGGGACGCCTGGCGGGCCCCGCTCCGCCGGCTGCTCCGGTTCGGCCGGGCGGCTAGGTGAGGGGACGCCATGGCCGGGATCGGCTTTCGCCTGAAGCGCCTGCTCAGTTCCAACAATTACCGTGACCTGGTGTCGGCCTACGGCTATTCCGCCATCGTGTCGTCCGGCTCCTGGATGATGTCGATGATTAGCCTAATCGCGGTCGGCTTCTTCATCTCGTCCTCGGAGATATTGATAACCGGCGGCCGGGAGGACGCGGCGGTTTTCCGCATCGCCATCACCTACATCTACGCCGGCTCCCTGATCCTGGGGGGGGGATTCCACCTGGGGACGGCCCGCTTCATTTCCGATCGGCTTTACGCCGGGCACATCGAGGACGTGCTGCCCTGCTTCATGCGGGCCGCCGCCGCCCTCCTGGGGTTCAGCTTCGTCCTTTCCGGCCTGTGGTTCGCCTTTTCCGGCCTGGGCCCGGTCCAGGCGGTCGCCTGCTTGGTGATGTTCCAGAGCCTGTCGCTCGTCTGGCTGGCGATGGTGTTCCTGTCGGCGGCCAAGGGCTACGAAATGATCGTCTGGGGGTTTTTCTTCTGCCACGTGGCCGGGACCGGGCTGGCCATCGGCGGCTACCGCCTGGGCGGCCTCGACTTCGCCCTGTCCGGCTACGCCCTCGGGCAGCTGCTTCTGGCGTTTTGGCTGTCCTGGCGCATTTTCCGGGAATTCCCCTCCTACAATCCCGAAACCAGCGACGTCTTCGACTACCTGAGGGGAAACCGGATCCTCCTGGCCCTCGGGCTGATTTTCAACCTGAGCATCTGGGTGGACAAGCTGATCATCTGGTACAGCCCCCTGGGCCGGGGCATCGTCGGCTGGTTCCGCTGCGCCGATTCCTACGACACCTGCCTCTTCTTCTCCTACCTCACCATCATCCCGGCGATGTCCCTGTTCCTCATCCGGATAGAAACCTCCTTCTACCGGGCCTACAGCATTTTCTTCACCGCCGTGGTGGGGGGGGGGGACCTCGACTCCATCATGGAGGGCAAGGCCAAGATTCGGGCCAGCCTTTGGCTCTCCATAACCCGCCTGGCCAAATCCCAGGGGGCGTTCACCCTCTGCCTGGTGATCGCCGCCCCCATAATCGAACCCTATCTCGGAGTCGGCGTCGACAACATCCCCACCCTCCGCTTCGCCCTGATCGCGGCGTTTCTCCAGGCCTTGCTCCTGTTCCTGCTGATCTTCCTCCTTTATTTCGACTGGCACGAGGAGGCCATCTACCTGGGGCTGCTTTTCCTGATGCTCAACGCCATCCTCACCGGCCTCACCGTCATGCTGTTCCCCCAATTCTTGGGCCTGGGCTACCTGTTCGCCCTGCTGATTTCGCTGGTCGCCGGGGTGTTCCTTTTCAACGCCGGCATGGAACGCCTGGAGTTCGAAACCTTCGCCAAGCAGTCGGCGGTTTGAGCGGACCCCACAGTACACGACTATTTTTGGGGTTCCGCACGCCGGATGACGAGTAGGGGGGGAGGGGCGTTGGGACGGAGTGGCGTGAGGGTTTCTTTTTGGGTCAAGCGGAGTGGCCGGGGACATGTTGTCCGTATATTCGATACCGCCCGAATATGCGGGGTGACATGTCCCCGGCGGTCTATCATGCCCCCTGCGTGGATGAGGATCAGAATGAGAAAATGACGGAGCGCTCGTATTCGATGACGATTTTTTTCGCTTTCTCGTCGTAACGATATTGGATGCGTTTTTCCATTTTTCCGGGTTCCACCAGCGTCACATGTTCGCCATTCGGAAACGTCACCGTAACATATTTCACACTCTTTGCCGTGCGTGGGAGATCAATGGATGCTTCCGGTTTACGGTTGCTGACCGTTACTTTCGCTTCTTGACTGGCTTCAGCTTCCACGTCACGGTATTCCCTGTACGATGCGTATCCCCTAATACCTGAATCTCTATCTCTCCAACTTCCCGGGGCATGGAATTTTCCCTCAACGGAAAATCCACTCGCGTTCGCGGTAGTCAAACTGATGGAAATATCGGTGGCACGACCGATTTTCTCTACCGACAGTCGGATGGAATCAGGGGCATTGGGATCATCAATAAACCATCCTGGACTGGCTTGTCGCGTTCCTGACTGTGCGAAATCGGACCCATTCCCTTCAGAAGCAGGGCTAACGCATGAAAATAACCCTATTGTAGTCGTCCCGGAAAAATATAGTGGTGGAGCGGTCGGCCGGTCCGGCGGGGGGCTGGTCAAGCCGCCCGGGCGGGGGAAAAGCGGAAAAATGCCGGGATAAGGCGGCAAAAAGGGCGAT
>JAISYL010000008.1 GCA_031269935.1 Planctomycetota bacterium | reverse complement strand
CATCTTTATCAGCAAGGCCATCTGTCTTTGAGAATTGTTTATGTTGGATTTTCGTTAAGTTTGGCGGGTTTTTGTCCACACCTCCCCCTTTCCCCCGGCGATCGGTCCCCGTTGGGCGCAGGGAGGGCACAACCTGGGGTCGGCGGCGGATTCCATCTCTCCCCGGAGTATTTCGAGTAGGTTGGCGGCGAGCGGAGATAGGAGCGGGGTGACTTCGTTCTTGGCGAAATCATTTTGGGAGAGGTTGACGCCTAGGGCGTTCCACTTGCCCAGGCGGTCTTCGAATGCGCCTCGCTGGCGATAATGCCCGAGGAGTTTCCTTACGGGCATTCTTTTCCTGGATCAATTGGTGACGATGAAAAAATAGTTCGGGAATAGCGGGAGATTGCCGTAGGGTCCCGGCTGGTCGACGACGACCAAAACGACGCGGTATGCCTCATCCCATTTGGGATTCCGGTATCCGGGGAGTTCGACGGTGAATTCGTGGCCCTCCTTCGGAGGCCGTAAGGTTGATCCTCCCACCCCTCGCCCGCCGATGGCGTAGAACCGGCTCGTAAAGAAACTGGCGGGGAGTCTCACCGTTGTGGCTGCCGGCCAAAAGAGAGACGAGTCGGGAGGAGGTTGGCCGCGAGGCGAGGCGCTCGTCCGCCACCCCGCACCCCGGCCTGTCCCATGCGGCGGTCTTGAAGGCGGGGTCGTGGGCGAGCCGGTCGGCGTCGTCCCGGCGGGAGAATCCCAAGGCGAAGGCGTAGAGTCTTTCCCGAAGGAGTTCGACCATTGAGTAGCGAATAAATCGCCGGTCCCGGTTATACCCCGTTTTTAACCGGATCCGGCACGAACTCAACGCCGGCGCGGCCCATGCCAAGGACCAGGGCCATGGTGGCGGTGGTGGTGCCGTCCCCCGCCGAAGGAAAAATCAAAAAAGAACCTGGGCCGGGGCCGGGGAACAATGTAAGTCGGGGTATAAACATATTGGGGGGACGGCGGCTGATAATATATCTGCGGCGGCTGGACCGTCACCGGGGGAGGCGGGGCCACCGCCAGGGGGGGATTGGCCGCCGCAGCGGTTCCGGTCCGGGTCAGGTATTCAAGCACCTCCGGGGAAACCCCGGCGGCGTTAAGTTGGATTACCTCCCCGGGCGTCGGAGGGCGCGGCAAACCCTGGCTTTGCAGCATGTTGATGATGACGGAGTCGGCCACTCCGTTTTGCGCCAGCAGGGCGATATCCGCCACCTCCAGGGCCAGGGCGGCTCCGGAAAGACAAAAAGCCAAAATAATTGCCCCCGTTCGCGGTAACGACATGGGATTCCTCCTTTTGCCGGGGCGAATCGATTCCGGGTCCGGGGAACCGCCGAAAATGGCCCCATCCGGAATGATTTGTTTCCCGTATGTCATTTTAGTACCGGCCGCCCCGGTTTGTTACCGAAATTTTTGGCTCGGGTCCTCAAACGATATTTTTTGCCGCCGGCCGCTATCGGGATTTGTTTCCCCGCCCGCCGATTTTGTCGGGGATCGCGGTTATTCGGGAAAAGCGCCGGAGGGAGGACATGAGCGAATCAAGCCTCCCCGATTCCTGGAGGAGGTCGAGCCGGCCCAGGTTGGCGATGACGTTTTGGACAATTTTCCCGTCCACCCGGTGGTTCTCGACTATCCGCGGATAGATGCGGCTGCCCCGCGATTTGGTCCCGACAAACATGGCACCCCCCCGTGTTCCCGCTTTCGTTTCAATGGGCCGACCGTTGCCATCAAACGCCGGCTTGGGCAATCAGTTCCCGGAAGCGGCGGAAAAGATAAAGCGCGTCGTGGGGTCCGGGTCCGGCTTCGGGGTGGAACTGCACCGAAAAGGCGGGGACGGTCTTGAAGCGCAATCCTTCCACCGAATTGTCGTTGAGGCTGAGATGGGTGATCTCGGCCGCGTTGGCCGGCAGGGATTCGGCGTCCACCGCGAAATTATGGTTTTGCGAGGTGATGAGGACGTTGCCGGTCAGCAAATCCCGCACCGGATGGTTGCAGCCGTGGTGGCCGAAGGGGAGGCGATAGGTCCTGCCGCCGGCGGCGATGCCCAGCAATTGGTGGCCTAGGCAGATGCCCATGATCGGAACCCGGCCCAAGAGGCCGCGCAGGGTGTCGGCGGCGTAGGCGACGGCGGCCGGGTCGCCCGGGCCGTTGGAAACGAACACCCCGTCGGGTTTCAGGGCCAGGATCCTTGCCGCCGGGGTGGTGGGCGGCAACACCGTCACCTCGAAGCCGGTCCGGCGCAGGTGGCGGAGGATGCTCCATTTGTTCCCGAAGTCCAGGGCGGCGATTTTCCTCCCCCCCCCTTCCGGCCGTTCATCCGGGTGGGGATAGCCCGGAGCCGCTCCCGGAGCGGTGTCGTCCCAGGCATAGGCCTTTCCGGTTCCCACCCGGGTGGCGTAGTCCTGGCCGTCCAGCCCTTCCCAGGCCCGGGCCCGGGCCAAGCCCTCCTCCACCGGCACCCGGCCGTCGGCGCAAAGGAAGGATTTCTGGACCCCGTGATCGCGCAGGCGCAGGGTCAGGGCCCGGGTGTCCAGGCCGGCCAGGGCGGGAATCCCGGCCTCGCGCAGGGCGGCGGGAAGACTTTTCCGGGAACGCCAGTTCGAGGGGCGGGAATTGATGCGGCGGGCGAGGAGTCCGGACGCCTGGAAGCGCCCGGACTCCCAATCCTCGTCGTTTACGCCGTAATTGCCGATTTCCGGGGCGGTCAGGCAGACGAATTGCCCGGAGTAGGAGGGGTCGGAAAGGATTTCCTGGTAGCCGGTCATGCCGGTGTTGAAGACGGTTTCGCCCACCAGGTTGACCGGGGCGCCCCGGGAGTGGCCGCGGAACAGGCTGCCGTCGGCGAGAACCAGGTAGGCTTCCCGCCGGCTTTCCGCTTCCCAGTCATAAGCCGGATCGTCCGGTTCCCCGGCCATGCTCAGTCCCCCTTCGCCCGGGGTGGGCGAAAACTGGCCGACTTGCGGTTGAATTCCTGCAGGCTGCATACTTCAAACCGGTTGTGGTGCCGGCGCATGAATTCCAGTCCGGCGATGGCCGCCCGCAGGCCGTCCAGGGTGGTGGTGATGGGCATGCCCCGGATAACGGCGAGCGACCGCATCCGCCCCTCGTCCTTGGCCGGAAGCGCCCCCGGCTCAATGGTATTGACAATCCAGGCGAGATCCAGATCGTCAACCAGATCCATGACGTTGGGCCGGCCCTCGGAAATTTTGAAGAGCGCCCGCGCCTTGATGCCGGCTTGGCGCAGGGCGGTGCTGGTGCCGCGGGTGGCGTGGAGAACGAAGCCCATTTCAACCAGCCGCCGCGCCAGGGGCAGCGCCTCCCCCTTGTCGGCGTCCCGCAGGCTGATGAAGATGTTTCCCGTTTCGGGGATGCGGTTGCCGGCCGCCAATTGGCTTTTCAGGTAGGCGGCGCCGTTGAAGCGATCGATGCCCATGACTTCGCCGGTCGATTTCATTTCCGGGGAAAGGTTGACGGCGGCGCCGGGAAAGCGGTTGAAGGGGAAAACCGCCTCTTTCACCGAATAATGGGCCGGCTTGGGCTCGGTCAGGAAGTCGAGCTCGTCCAGCTTGAAACCCACCATGCACCAGGCCGCGATTTTCGCCAGGGGAACGCCGGCCGCCTTGCTGACGAAGGGAACGGTCCGGCTGGCCCGGGGATTGGCCTCCAGGACATACACCTCGCCCTCCTTGACGGCGAACTGCACGTTCATCAGGCCGCACACCCCCAAGCCCATGGCCATGTCCCGGGTGGCCGTCCGGATGGCGTCCTGGATTTCCGGGGGCAGGTTGGGGGGGGGGAGGGCGCAGGCGCTGTCCCCGGAATGGATTCCGGCTATCTCGATGTGTTCCATGATCCCGCCGATGGTCACCCGGGTTCCGTCGGAGACGCAGTCGACGTCTATTTCGGTGGCGCGCTCCAGGTAGTGATCGATAAGCACCGGCGCCCCGCCGGAGTCGTTCCGGATTTGGCGCATGTAGGCCTCCAGCCCCTGGCGATCGTGAACAATCGACATGTTGCGGCCGCCCAGGACAAAGGAGGGCCGGACGAGAACCGGGTAGCCCACCCTTTCGGCCGCCGCCAGCGCCTCCCCGACCCCGTCGGCCATGGCGTGGGGTGGCTGCCGGATTCCCAGCCGGTCCATGAGATCGCCGAAAAGCTTGCGATCCTCGGCGATTTCGATGCTCCGGACGGTGGTGCCGATGATGGGCGCCCCGTTTTCGGCCAGGGGGGCGGCCAGATTCAGGGGGGTCTGCCCGCCGAATTGGACAATCACCCCGGCGGCGTTTTCCCGGTGCTGGATTTCCAGCACGTCCTCCACGGTCAGGGGTTCGAAATAAAGGATGTCGGAGGTGTCGTAGTCGGTGGACACGGTTTCCGGATTGGAATTGACCATGATGGTGGCCAGGCCCGCGTCCCGCAGGGCATAGGCCGCGTGGCAGCAGCAATAGTCGAATTCCAGCCCCTGGCCGATGCGGTTGGGGCCGCCGCCGATAATCATTATCCGCCGGCGCCCCTCCGCCTCCCGGAAAGGGGATCCCTCTCCGGGCTCGTCGGCGTAGGAGGAATAGTAATAGGGGGTGGCGGAGGCGAATTCTCCGGCGCAGGTGTCGACCAACTGGTAGGATGGCCTGATTCCCAGCGCTTGGCGGGTCCGGCGGACCGGATCCTCTCCGGTCTTGAGCAGGACGGCCAATTGGCGATCGGAAAATCCGAAGGCCTTGGCCTGGCGGAAGAGGGCGGGATCGGCTTTGAGGGCTTCCAGCCCGGCGGGCAGGCCTGCCAGCCGTTCGGCGTAGGCGACGAGTTCCCGCATTTCCCCGAGAAACCAGGGATCGATGCCGCTCAGGGTTCCCAGGCGTTCCACGCTCCAGCCCCGCCGGAGGGCCGAGCGGACGGCGTAGATTCTTTCCGCCGAGGGGGTGGCCGCCGCTTCGGCCAGCTCCGCCTCGGGCATTCGATCGAATCGGCCGTGGGTCCCGTCCCCGACAAAGCCGGCCTGGCCGGTCTCCAGCCCCCGAAGCGCTTTCTGAAAAGCCTCCTTGAAGGTGCGGCCGAGCGCCATGGTCTCCCCCACCGCCTTCATTTGGGTGCCGAGGACGGAACTGGCTCCGGGGAATTTTTCAAAATTGAAGCGCGGCGCCTTGACCGCCACATAGTCCAGGGACGGTTCGAAGCAGGCCGAGGATGCCTTGGTGACGTCGTTGCCGAGTTCGTCCAGGGTGTAGCCGATGGCCAGCTTGGCCGCCAGCTTGGCGATGGGAAAACCGGTGGCCGTGGAGGCCAGGGCGGAGGAGCGCGACACCCGGGGATTCATTTCGATGACCGCCAGCCGGCCGTCCCGGGGGTTCTGGGCGAATTGGACGTTGGCGCCGCCGGTGTCCACCCCGATTTCGCGCATGATGGCGATGGAGGCGTCCCGCATGATCTGGTATTCCCGATCGGTCAGGGTCAGGGCCGGGGCCACGGTGATGCTGTCGCCGGTGTGGACGCCCATGGAGTCCAGATTTTCTATGGAGCAGACGATGACCGCGTTGTCCCTGCGATCCCGCATGACCTCGTATTCGAATTCCTTCCAGCCGATCAGGGACTCTTCGACCAGAATCTCGCCGGCCGGGCTGGCGGCCAGCCCCCGGGCGGCCAGGGATTCGAATTCGTCCCGATCCCGGGCCACCCCGCCGCCGAATCCCCCCAGGGTGAACCCGGGCCGGATGACCACCGGCCAGCGGCCGAGGCGCTCCCGGAAAGCCCGGGCCTCGGCCAGGCTGCGGACGCTGGCCGATTCGGGCGTGGCGAGGCCGATTCGGGCCATGGCTTCCTTGAACTTGCCCCGGTCCTCGGATTTTTCAATGGATTCGGGCCGGGCGCCGATCATTTCGACCCCGAAATCGGCCAGGATGCCGGAGCGGTGCAGCTCGATGGAGACGTTCAGGGCGGTTTGGCCGCCCATGGTGGCCAGAATGGCGTCCGGGCGTTCCCGCCGGACCACCTCGGCGGCGAAATCCACGGTCAGGGGTTCGATGTAGGTGCGATCGGCCAATTCCGGATCGGTCATGACGGTCGCCGGATTGGAATTGATCAAAACCACTTCGCAACCCTCCTCCTTGAGGGATTTCACCGCCTGTACGCCGGAGTAGTCGAATTCGCAGGCCTGGCCGATGACGATGGGACCCGATCCAAGGATCATGATTCGTTTCAATTCCCGGCGTTTGGGCATGTCTCCACTTTCCGGCGGTCCGGCTTGTCCGCCCCCGGCCATTGCCGATACCCGCTTCTTATCCGGGCCGGACGGCCTTCCCCTCTCCGGGCCGGAAGACAAATATACTCCCGGAGACCGGTTTGGCAACGCCTATTTTCCCCGGGCCTCCAGAAGGGATTTTCCCCTTGTCCGGCCGTTCCCGGGAATTGCTGCAGACCCTTGGGGCGTTTCGCCGATATTACCCTTGATGTTGACTTTTGCAGGAAATCGAGCCAACCTCCGCTCGATTTCCTGCAAAAGTCCACCTTATGGCAAGCCGGGACATTATGCGAAGGAGCCGGTTGTGGGTAAAATCATCCTGATCGTCGCGCTGGCGTTGGCGCCCCTCGCCCTGTGGGTTGCCGGGTGCCGGGACAATGGCCGAACCGCCGGCTTCCCCAGGGGGCCGGAGGTGGGGCGGCTGGCCAGGTCGTCCGGCCGATCCGAACGGGAAATCCCCCGGGTTTCGGACCCCATCGATTCCGAGGTGTCCTACGCCCCGGATCCGCAAACCTTCGCCCGCATCCAGGCGGTGGTGGACAGGGAAGCCAGGTTGTCCAGCCGTGACGCCCGGCCCGGGCTGTTCGTCCTTCCCCGGGAGGACTTCCCCGAACTGGCCGCCGGATCGCCGAATCCGGACGGACGGTTGTTCCAGTCCTCCCCGGCGATTCCCCGGCCCGGGTCGTCCGACTGGTCCGGATCGGTCCCCTCCGATTTGTCCGCCATGGCTCCGCCCCGCTTCATTCCCGGTCCGGGCTTGCCGCCGGCGGCGATGGCGAGCCCGGAATTTCCCGAACCGGAACTCCAGCTTTTGGACATTCCCGGCGTCTTTTTGGGAATTGAATCGCAGTCGTCCCGGTCCGAACCCCTGTCCCTGGCGCCCATACGCCCCGGAGGGGAGGGAATGGCGAAAAGCGGACCCGAATTTTCCCCCCCCTTGGCCGGCGCCGTCCCCGATTCAACGGCGCTGGCTAGTTTTTCCGGCCGGGATCCAATTCCGATTCCCCTCGCCCCCGCCCCGAAAATTTCGGGTTTGACGGCGGCCGAGCCGCCGGGGGAGGGCGGCCGGAGGTTGGAGGAGCTTTTTCGGGAAGAGGATTTGCGGCTGGCCTTGACGCCGTTGCCGGATTTGTCGGCGTACGATCCCCTTCTTCTTTCCGGCGGGGATTCGATTTCGTCCTTCGACGGCATTTCCGTCCCGCCTCCCGAAGCCATGCCCGATCCGGAGGCGATGATTTCGGCCATAAACGCCGCCGAGGCCGCCCGGGCTCAATCCTTGCCGCGATTCGGCCGGTTCGAGCCGGCCGGCGATCCTTTCCGGCTGAATTTTTGGGATGACTACCCGGTGGCGGAGGCGTCTCCGGCCAATTTTGCGGCGGTGAATCCGCCGGCCCCGGAATTGCCGCCCCTTCCTTCCGGAATCGAGCCGGACGATTTCGGCCGGCCGGACGATATGGCCGAATCCCTCCCCACCGCCCTGGAATTGCTGCTATCCCTTGAGAGCGAATCCGCCTCCCGGGTGAATGGGGAAGGCGGGATCCAATCGGCGAAGGCGGCTGGCCCGAGCCGCTCCGAAGCCGGAGGATCCGAGGCTTGGCGCAAGATCACCCTCCTGCCCGCCCAGCTTCCGGCGGGCAAAAAGGGAAAGGATCGCAAGCGGCTGGAAAATATCGACAGCCAGGTGGAAGCCCCTCCCTTGATTTTTTGAATCCCCGGCCCGGTCCGCGTTGAATTCCTCCCCCGGCGATTCGGCCGGCGGGTTTAATGCCGTGGTTTGATTTCCCTTAGGTTGGCTTTTAGAGCGTGTTGTTAAATGCCGTCTCGTCGGGTTATACCGCGTCAAAAGCCGCTTCTCGGATGATTTTTACCCCTGACTGCCGGCCAAAAATCATCCTGCCAGCGACTTTTTCCTTGTCTAACCCGGGCGATCCGGTATTTAACAACACGCTTTTAAAGGAAATCGGGCCAACCGCCGCTCGATTTTCTTATCCTCCGGCCCGCCCACTTTCCTTTTGCCACCCGGTCTCAAATATGTTAAAATGCTTTTAGCCGTTGACTTTCAAAGAAAACCGGGCCAACCGCCGCTCGATTTTCTTTAAAGCTTTAAGCGCTTTTGCTTCAATGAGTTGATTTTCGTCAAGCCGGGTTGAAGCCAGGGGTTCGCCATAATTCATGGCTAGAATCCAAAGCCTGGAAACTTTAAAAGTCGACTTTTAAGTCTTCATCGGGGCCCGGGGCCAAAAAGGTTGAGCATGGCCATAGTGGATTTGTCCATCGGAAACGTCACTCCCGGCATGAAGCTGGCCGAGCCGCTGGTCAATTCCGAAGGGACCATTCTTATGCCCGCCGGCATCCGCATGACCCCGATCTTCGTAAATCGTCTCAAAAAATGGGGTTTTGGGTCGATTAAGGTGGAGGTCGAGAACGATTCCGCTTCCGTTTCCCCCGGCGGCGGCGCCATTGAGGCCGAATCGTACCGGAACACGATGACCCCGGAGGAGATCCGGTTCGCCGATTATGTCAGGGCCGAGATGTCCTCCCGGTTCCAGAATATGGTGGACAACCCGGTGATGTCCTCGCTTTGCGGGGTTGTCACCCGGCTGATCATAAACAACGGCAGCAAAGGCGTACTCAACTCCCTGCGGGACGCATCGGAAGGCGGTTTCCCGTAATGGCCCTGGATCCCCAGAAACTCAGAGCCAAAATCGAATCGATCGGCGACCTTCCCACCCTTCCCACGGTGGTGACCAAGATTGTCGGGCAGTTGAACAATCCCTCGACCAACGCCGCCGACATCGGCAAGCTTATCGAGCAGGATCCGGCCCTGAGCGGCAAGGTGTTGCGGCTGGTCAACAGCGCCTATTACGGTTTCCCCCGGCAAATCAAGTCGATCCAGAGCGCCGTGGTCATCCTCGGCTTCAACAAGATCCGCACCACCATCATGACCGCCTCGCTTTTCAGTTCCTTCAGGAAGGGACCCGCCGGCTTCCTGAATATCAATCGATTCTGGCAGCATTCCCTGGGCGCGGCCATGGGCGCCAAATCGGCGGCCGAAACCCTGGGATCGGTTCACTTGGCCGAGGACGCCTTCATCGGCGGCCTTCTCCACGACGTCGGCAAAATAATCATGGATCAGTACCAGCCGGCCATTTTCGGCCCCATCCTGAAATACGCCGCCGACAAGGGGATGTTGGTCACCGAAGTGGAAAATCAGGTAATGAACGGCTTCAACCACGCCGCCATCGGAAGTTGGCTGGTCGAGAATTGGCGCCTGCCCAAGGATATCGTCCGCATGGTGGAGGGGCACCATTCCCCCCAGCGCTACAACCAGGATCGGGAACTGGTCGCCTTTGTCCACATCGGCGACATCCTGGCCCGGGCGATCGGCGTGGGCAACGGCGGCGACAACCGCATGCCCGCCCTCAATTCCGAAATCGTCGCCAATTTTCAGCTAAACGAGGTTTTTTTCGAGAAGAGCGTAACCAAGCTCATTCGGGAAATTGAAAAGGCCAGCGAATTTTTCTCCATGCTGACCATTTGAACCGACGGGTTCCGGGGGTTTTTCGCCATACCGGAAGCGTTTTGGTTTCGGACCCCTGTCGATCCCAAGCCCCAAGCGCGTGCACGGGTTAGGGAACGGAAACAGCCGAAAACCATACGCGCTTGGGTACAAATCCGGAGGAAGGAGGATTCATTCGCTTTTTTCCGCGCCCCTGGTTCCCGCCGCGGCCACAAAAGCCTTGAACAGGGGATGCGGCCGCCCCGGCCGGCTCAGGAACTCCGGATAGAAGATCACCCCGACAAACCAGGGATGCCCGGGAAGCTCGAACGCCTCGACCAGTTGCGAATCGGGATTGGCGCCGGAAATCGACAGTCCGGCCTCCCGGAGGCGGCCAAGCAGGAGCGGATTCAATTCGTAGTCGTTGCGATGCCGTTCCCGGACGAATTCCAAGCCGCCGTAGGCTTGCCGGAGCAGGCTGTCCCTCTCCAGGGCGCAGGCGTAAAGACCCCGGCGGCCGGCGGCCCTTTCGTGGGTGGGCAGGCGTTCGGCGTCCACCCTGGCCATGACCGCCAGGGACAGATTGGAGACGCCGGGCGGCAGGTTGGGATGGCCGGCCTCGGCCAGGCCGGCGACATTGCGGGCGAATTCCAGCGCGGCCAGTTCCATTCCGAATCCCGTGGCCAGAAAGGGGATCCGGTTTTCCCGGGCCCAGCGGATCGCCAGGAGAACGCCGTTGGAGCCGATTCTTCCCGCCCCGGAAGGGACGATTATTCCATCCGACCCCGCGAGAAGTCCGTCGACATTGCCGACGCTGATCTTTTCGGCGTCGATTTCCCGGCGGATTATCCTAATCCGGTTGGCCGCCCCCCCGTGGAACAATGCCTCCGACACCGACTTGTAGCTGTCGCCGCCGGACTGCAAGGCTCCGATCAGGGCTATTTCCGCGGTTTCCCTCGCGGTCGCCGCCGTGGCCAGCATTTCCTCCCAATCGCGGAGATCCGGACTGCCGGCCGGGAGGCCGAGCCGGCCGCAAATCAGGTCGTCCGCTTTTTGGTTGCGGAGGATGATCGGGACCTCGTACACGCTCGCTTCCACATTCCGCTCGTCCAGGACGCAATTCCGGCCCACATTGCAGAACATGGCGATTTTTTCCTTGACCGCCTCGGGCATGTCGTTTTCGGAACGGCAGATGACGATGTCCGGCTGGATGCCGTATTCCCGAAGCTTCTGCACCGAATGCTGGGTGGGCTTGGTTTTGATTTCCCGGGAGGCGCGCAGGAACGGGACCAGGGTGATGTGGACGAACAGCGCCTCGTCCCCGCCCCGTTCCAGGGAGAATTGCCGGAATGCCTCGATGAAGGGCAGTCCCTCGATGTCGCCCACCGTGCCCCCGAGTTCCACCATGACCACGTCTATGTCGGGCGCCTCCAGGCGAAGGAAGGATTCCTTGATGGCGTCGGTGATGTGGGGCACCACCTGGACGGTGCCGCCGCCGTAGCCCCCCCGGCGTTCCCGCTCGATTACCGATTGGTAAATCCGGCCGGTGGTGATGTTGGAAAAGCGGTTCAGGTTGACGCCGGAGAAACGTTCATAGTGGCCGATGTCCAGATCCACCTCGGCGCCGTCGTCGGTCACGTAGATCTCGCCATGCTGCCTGGGATCCATGCCGCCGGGATCGACATTGATATAGGGATCGAGCTTGAGCATGGCGAGGCGGAGTCCGCGCCGGCGCAGCAGCAGGCCGAGGGAGGCTGTGGCCAAGCCCTTGCCGACCGACGACACCACTCCCCCGGTTATGAAAATGAATTTGCTCATGCGGCCTTCTTCGCGCCCCGATCCGGGGGAAGCCGGCTTCCCCGCCCGGCTATTCCTTCCAGGTGACGCTCATGGCGCGGAGTCTGGACACCACCTCCGGCATGGCGGCCAAAAGGCGCCCGGCATCCTCGGCGGCGGTTTCATGGCTGAGGGAGACGCGGATGGAGCCGTGGGCCAGTTCCACCGGTACCCCGCAGGCGAGAAGCACATGCGAGGGTTCCAGGCTGCCGCTGGTGCAGGCCGAGCCGGAGGACACCTGGATGCCGTCCATGTCAAGATATCCGAGAATGGCCTCGCCCTCGGCCCCTTCGACGCAAATCGAAAGCAGGTTGGGAATGCGGACGGCGGGATCCCCGTTCCGGATGATTTTTCTTATCGATCCGGACAAGCCCTTCCAGATGTCCTCGACCAGGGACGCCTGCCTCGGGCCATCGGCGATATGGCCGGGCGCCAATTCGGCGGCCATTCCCATCCCGACCGCCCCGGCCACGTTGGAAGTCCCGGCCCGGCGGCGGTTTTCCTGGCCGCCGCCGTGCATATAGGTGGCCAGCCGCACCCCCTTTCTGAGGTAAAGCGCGCCGATCCCCTTGGGACCGTGGAACTTGTGGGCGGAAAGGCTCAGGGCGTCCACCCCCAGTTCCTGGACGTTGACGTCGATCTTGCCCACCGATTGGCAGGCGTCGGTGTGGAAAACGGCTCCGGCCCCGCGGGCGATGGCGGCCAGACATTTTATGGGCTGGAGGGTGCCGATTTCATTGTTGGCGTGCATGATGCTGACCAGTCCGGTGTCGGGGCGAAGGGCCTTTTTCAAATCATCCGGATCGACCAGGCCGGTCCTCCCGACCGGGAGCTGGGTGAAATCGGCGTAGCCATTCTTTTTAAGCCACTCCAGGGGTTCGAGAACGGCGTGGTGTTCTATCGCCGAGGTGATTATATGCTTTCTTTTTCCCCCCAGCGCGGTCCCCTGGATTATCCAGTTGTTCGATTCGGTGGCGCCGGCGGTGAAATATATTTCCTCCGGGGCGGCGCCGATCAGCGCCGCCAGCCTTTCCCTGGCCGTTCCCAGGGCCGCGTGGGACTGCCGTCCCAACTCGTAGTATTGCGAAGCCGCGTTCCCGTATTTTTCGCAAAAATAGGGTTGCATCGCCTCTATCACTTTCGGATCCACCCTAGTGGTGGCCGCGTTGTCGAGATAAACCAGTTGGCGATTTTCCATGGCGTCCTCCCTTAAAGGCCAAAGCGGATCGTTTTTCGCCGGCAAATCGATTTTTCGCCCCGGATGCCGCTTTGAGAGCCCGTTCCCGAACAGTTTTGCGCCCGATTCGGCAAAAAACGCCCAATCGGGGCTCGTAAAGAAATAAAGTTTACAGACCCTAAGGCGGAGAACCCCTCCGGACCGGCGCTTCGTTTCTTGCTTGCCGATTATCCGGAATTTTCCGGAAAAAGCAAGCCTCGATCCTTGTTATATATTGCACATGGGATTTATATGAATTTGGCGAAGGCGAACCCCCGGGCGGGCGGGCTGAAAAGACCGGCCTTGCGAACGCCGGAGTCCGTTGGCTTTGGGATCGGCCTCGGTCGCCGAAGGATAATTCCTTGCCCGGGGGCGAAAACCGGGCGAACCGGGGGCGCCGGGCAAGCCCGGCCGCCAACGGGTATTGGCATGGAGTCAATGTTTTTGCAATATGTTGCCGCGATTGCGGTTGGAAAATCTCAAAAAATATCGGCGGCCGTCGGAAGCCGACAAAAGAGCGTTCCGGGGATGATTTTCCTTGCCATCCGCCGGCCGGGATATAAGATTAAGCATAGGCATTCGCCAAATGATATTTTAATCCGCGGGCCGGCGTTCTGAAAAGGCCCGCCCCGCGAGTGCCGGAGTACGTTTGGACGCGTAAAGAAATAACGTTTACCTTGCCAAGTCCAAGGCGGGGATCCTGTTGGGCGGCGGATTTCGCCAAGAGAGGCGAATCAAGGAAACACATGGCTTCGGGAGGGATTCCGCCATGAGCATATTCAAGGCCTATGACGTCAGGGGAACTTATCCCGAGCAGGTGAACGAATCTCTTTTCGAAGCCATCGGCCAGGCGGCTCCCCAGGTCTTGAAGTGCGACTTGGCCGTGGTGGGGCGCGACATGCGGGAATCCGGCGTTCCGCTTTCCCAGGCCATGATTCGCGGGCTGAGCAAGGCCGGGGTCGAGGTTATCGACATTGGAATGGCGTCGACCCCCATGCTTTATTTCGCCACGGTTTTTTTCAAGGCGGGGGCGGGGGTGCAGGTTACCGCCAGCCATAATCCCGCCGCCTACAACGGCTGCAAGTGGTGCCGGGAAGACGCCATCCCCGTGGCTTCGGACAGCGGCTTGGCCGACATCGGCAAGCTGGCCCTTAAAAACGTTTTCACCCAGGCCGCCAAACCGGGGAGCGTCCGCCGGGAGGATGTCGCCGGCGAATATCGGGCCAACCTTTTGAAATACGCGATCGGGATCAAACCCCTGACCGTGGTTATTGACGCCGGGAACGGGGTGATGGGCAGTTTCCTGCCCCGCCTCCTTGAAAAGCTCCCCTGCGAACTTATCCCCATGTATTTCGAGCCGGACGGCACCTTTCCCCACCACGAGGCGAATCCCATCAAGGAGGAGAATCTGCGGGATTTGACGGCCAAAGTCCGGGAATCCGGCGCCGATCTCGGGGTGGCCTTCGACGGCGACGGGGATCGGAGCGCCTATGTGGACGAACGGGGCGAAATCATTCCGGCCGATTTTGTCACCGCCCTGCTGGCCGGGGAAATGCTGGCGCGCGAACCCGGGGCCACCATTTTTTACGACTTGAGGAGTTCCCGATCCTGCCGGGAGGAGGTGGAGCGCCTGGGGGGGGTGGCCAAGATGTGCCGGGTGGGCCATTCCTTCATCAAGGCGATGATGCGCGAGGAAAAGGCCATTTTCGCGGGCGAGCTGTCCGGGCATTTTTATTTCCGCGATCTCAATTATACCGACAACGCCGAAATGGCGATGCTGTCGGTTTTGACCGCCCTCTCCAAGAGCGGCAAGAAGCTTTCCGAATTGATTGCGCCTTTCCGAAAATATTTCGCGACCGGGGAAATCAATTTCATTGTGGATGACGCCGCCGCCGTGCTGGCCAAAATCGAGGACGCCTATAAGTCGCGGGCGAGGGAAACCGGCCATCTGGACGGCCTGTCCCTTTATTTCGACGATTACTGGATGAACATCCGCGCCTCCAACACCGAGCCGGTGCTGCGGTTGAACCTGGAGGCCGATACCGCCGAGGTCCGGGCGCGAGCCCTCGCGGAAGTGGAAAAAGCCATTGGCGGGAAGAGGGCGGACGCGGGGCATTGAAGAAGAGGAGCCGATTCCGGATCCGTCCGCAAAACCGGGAGGCCGCTTAGGCTGATTGACAAATTGCCGAATCGTCCGGGTAGACAAGGAAAAAGGCGCCGGCGGGATGATTTTTGACGCGGTAAACCAGGGCGAGGCGGCAATTTGTCAATAGCCTCTTAGGATCCGGCGCAAAGTAACGTTTACATTCGAGGGGCGACGGGACGACGCCAGTCAAGCGCACAACCAAAAAACAGGGAAAAATTATTTTTCGCCGTCCCCTTAGCGGCGGGCGTAGCTCAATGGTAGAGCTCCGGCTTCCCAAGCCGGTTACGGGGGTCCGATTCCCCTCGCCCGCTCCAGATTGCAACCCCTTGAGAAATCAAGGGGTTATCTTTTGAATAAGACGCTTTGAATATCCCATTATTTACATTTATTTTATTGCTACTTTTTGCATGCTTTTGCAGGGAAAAGTGTCAATGGCGGGGTCAATGGATTTGCCGTCCGTCCCGGTCGCCCGCATCGCTTCGTTTTCCCGTCCGGGTGCAGGTTTGAAGTCCGGAAGTTTGCCGATGGCCGCCGCCTTGTCCACCACCGAAAGCCGGACGTAATGCTTGGCGGTCGGGGCGGGGGTGCCGTGGCGCATTATCTTTTGAGTCGCCGCCAGGGAGACGCCAGCCTCTTGTGTGATTGCCGGTTGTTGTCTCACCCAATCGCCGTGACGCCTGGTTGCGCTTTTGATTCCGGCATGCATCCGAGCGATTTGAACTTCATCCAGCCATGTAGGGCGCGGGACCGTCCGCCCAATTGCGGGCGGACGGTTTTGCCGTCGGCGTGGCCAGCTCGGCAAATCGGGTTGCGCGGCGGGGGATCGCTCGGGCGAGTTTCAATGTCAAGGCTCGTCCCCGTGAAAATCAATCGGGCGCCGGAGGCGGGAAAATGGCGAACGTCCTGG
>JAISYL010000147.1 GCA_031269935.1 Planctomycetota bacterium | reverse complement strand
CGGCTGCCCATTCTCCCGCTCTTGGCTTCTTCGCGAATATAGGGAAAGCCGACCGGCGCCCCGCAACCAAGGCAGCGGGCGCCGCGCCGATTCACCGTCCCTTCCGGCGCTTCGGTTCCATTCCTGACCGCATAGGAGAACCGCCCCTTGCCGATTACGGGTTCAACATAAACTTCCTTTCCCTTTTTCGTGGACAGTTTAAAGCTACTTGCCAGCGGCATTTCGCAGCCGCAGGCGGGATTGGGGCACTTGACCGTCCTGGCCCAGAGCCAAGCGATGACCGTGGCTTCGCCCTGACCGTGGACGCTTTCTAGTTCCTTGGGAATCTTGACTTTTGGGTAGAGATGGCCAATGCGCCGGAACGCTTCCTCTTTCATCCACTCGCCGTAATGGCGCACGTCTTCGGCCAGGCCGGCCGCTCCGGTCCAGTCAAGCGCCAGGCGTTCCCGGCGCGAATCGGGGTTGACCGGGGGCTTGCCGGCGAAGCGGGGCGGGATTTCCAGCATCGCCTTGTTGATTAGGACCGCCACCGGGTTCAAATCGCCGGCGTGGACTTCCAGTCCCAGGCGCTGGGCCTCCAGGGGAATGGCGCCGCCTCCGGCAAAGGGATCAAGAAAAGCCAGGGGCTGGTCACCGACATATTTACGAATCTCGGCCTTGGCCTGTTCCAGCACCTTCGGATCTCGGGAACTTTCCCATTTGACCAGAACCCCAATAAAGTTGAACAGGCGTTGACGCTCGGCGGCCTGGTCCGCTTCCGTGGGAAACAACTCGGGATGGGAAGAGGGGTCGTCCACCAGGGAGGCGAAAATGACCGCCCGGGTAGTTGCCGTGGGTTTTCGTGACCACCACAGGTGCAGGGTGGAAGGGTGTCCGTGGCGGATTGACTTCTCCCGCACCGATTCCTTGTCGATGGCCTGGAGCGGAAGCGCCACCTCGATAAGTTTTTTTCTGGCGGACATGGATTCCTCGCCTAAGTTTAACAAGAATCGCTTCTTCCCGTGGACTCCAATGCTTATTTTTTATGCGTCTTCTCCCAATAATCCCCGGCTTCTTCGCCTATCTTTTCCACCGTCATATCGCTGTACAGATTCCGTTGCCATTCGGTATAATCGAACGGCTCTTTCGATACGGGCGAAATGTCGAATATCATGCGTTGCCGCCTCCAGTTCGGCAGGAGAGGTTGTCGCGGCGCTTCTTGCGAAGGCTGCGCCGCCATTCGTTGGGATCGGTCATGTCGTCGCGATCCGCCCACATTCCGAATGCCGGAGTGTTAAGGGCTCGTCCAAAAACAAGTGCTACAAGTTTATACCGCGTCACCTTCGCCCTTCTCGTAAATTTTTGCCAAAACCTCGGCAAAAATTTACTGTCAGGGCTCGGTTCCTTGTCTAAACTTGTAGTACTTGTTTTTGGACAGACCCTAAGCATGCTTTCGCGCTTCCTGGCGGCTTCGGGAGGCTGCAATACCGCCACCACTTGACCGTTGTGGGATATTGAGATCTTCTCGTTGCGTTTTAACGCGTCCAACACGGCGTCGTGGCGCTTACTTAAAGTGGCAAGGGAAATTTTCATCATCTCTCCACTCTCCGCCTTGTCAAAAACCGCACCCTTCCCTTATGCGGGAGGGCGCCATTTCTTATGCGTTTTCTCCCAAGTTGCCCCGGTCGCCGGCCAGGCGCTCATGGACGATCTCGGAATTGGCGATCAACTCGCCGATGGCGTAATTGCTATGGGTGACGGCGAAGTCCGGGGGATTGTGGAAAGGCTTTTTCAGGTACCGGGTCCGGGTCAGCCCGCCGTCGACCTCCACCAGGGCCAGGATGAATTCCTCCGGCTTGTTGAGGGCGGTGAGAATCTCATTTTTGGTCACCGTCACGGCGGCGGCGCCCTTGACCCTTCCCTTCACTTCGATGAAGCGAAGGGAAGCCCCGCCCCGGCGGAGCGGTTCGGGCACCCTGGACTCCACATCGTAACCGCGCTTCTCGGAACTGACGTCGCGGGGCTCGAAGCCGAGCTCGGCTTCCGCCGCCAGCACCGCCCGCAAGGCGGCCTGTTCCACCGCCCGGCGGGCGGCGGGATCGGCCGGGGAAAACGCGGGGGTACCCTCCGGGGAGGGAATCAAGCGCCGCAGCAACCCCAGCGGCAAGACCAGCGCCCCGCCCGTAATCACCGGCGGGAGCAGGGAGATTTGCTTTTCCCTGGCGAGTTCCTCCAGCCGTTTTTGCAGCCTGGCCGCCAATTCCTCGGCGCGGCCGGCTGCCTGCCGGGAGTTGATCCTGGCGTTTTCGTAGCCTGAAGCTTCCTTGCGCTTCAATTCGGCGGCACGAAAATCCCAGTATTGGATCTCGGCGGTCAGCCGTTCCCGGACCGCCCTTTCGGTTTTCTCTATCAGGCTTTCCCGGCGCCTCCGCACCTCCGCCAAGTGGGCGGGCAGGATGTTTTCCACCGCATAGCCGCAAACCCGGTCTTCAAGATCGTTTTTGAGCCATTCCCATTTCTTCAGGGATGGAAGTATCGTTTCCCTCTCTTCCAGGGTGGCGGCCCGATAGTCCAGGTAGGGGGCGTAACCCGGGTTTGTCGCGGCGCCGTCCTCCCGCAATTCCACGAAATGGACGCGCCGGGAAATGACTCGTTTGCCGCCGGCCGGCAGGCCAATGCCGTCCTGGATCGCGTCCTCGATATAGAACAAAAGACGCGCCGCTTCCGAAAAATCATTTTCGTCGATGAACAGGGCGCCGCGCTTGAGGACGTCCCGATGGCGCTCACGCAGGAGGTCGATCACGGCTTCCAGGAGCGGGTGGCCGGGACAGACAAGATCGGCGGGAACAAGTCCCGGCCGATTGCGGTCGGCCTTGTCGAAACAGACGCGCTCGTAGCGCGGGAGCACCGGATCTCCCAGACCCGTCCGGGCGCCGCGTTCGCGCACGTTTGCCGGAACGGAGGGGATTTCATAACGGCGGGTTTCCCGGGGGAGAATCTTCCCGCCCAGGGAGCGGAAAGCCGCGACGAAAAACGCCTCGATGAAATGCGGCTGGAGCTTGTGCGCCTCCCGGCGTTCCATGTCTTCCCGGATGTCGAGGACGGTCCGGGCGTCCAAAACGCTTTCCGCCAGGGCGCGATCCCTGAGCAACCGGTCCAATTCGGCGAATTCCAGGGAGGCGTTCAAGCCGAGTTCGATTTTGGCGCGCCTGGCCGGGTCGTCGCCGTAGCGGATGGCTTCGATGAGAAGTTCCCGCAGGGGACGGTTTTCGAAGCTGAGCTTGCCCAGGATGTTGAAAACCTTGCCCCCCAGGGTCTGGCGGGCTTGTTCGAGCTTATGGAGCAGGATGTCGAAAACCATCCCCTCGCGGGTTTCCCGGGCGACCAGGTTCCACAAATGGCAGACCTCGGTCTGGCCTATCCGGTGGATTCGGCCGAAGCGCTGCTCCAGGCGGTTGGGATTCCAGGGCAGGTCGTAGTTGACCATCAAATGCGCCTGTTGGAGATTGACCCCTTCCCCGGCCGCGTCGGTGGCCACCAGGACGCATGCGTCCCGGTCCTGCTTGAACAGGGCTTCCAGCCTGCGGCGCTCCTCCCGGGCCAAACCCCCGTGAATGGCGGCCACCGCCCCGTCGGAGCCGAGAAGCGAGCGGATTTTTCCCGCCAGATAGCGCAGAGTGTCCCGGTGCTCGGTAAAGACGATCAGCTTTTCCGGCCGGCCGCCGGGGCCGCGTAAATGTTGGTTGTCCTGCAGCAATCCCGACAACTCGTCCCATTTGCGATCCCTGCCGCTGGCCCGGACCCGGTCCGCCCCGCCTTCCAGGCGCCGCAAGGTCAGGATTTCCGCTTCGAGTTCGGCCAGGGTGGAAGCGGCGGTCGCCTTGTCCGCCACCACCTCCTCAACCTCCTCCAGTTCCCCGGACGGCAGGTCGTCCTCGTCGTAGTCGTCAAGGATAAGGGCGTCTCGACTCTCCTCCGCCCGGCGGCCGAGTTTTTCCTCGGCAAGGCGCCGCTCCAAACGCTCGCGGCGGCGGCGAAGGGATTGCCAGATGGCTTCCGGCGAGGAGGCCAGGCGGCGCTGCAAAATGGTCAGGGCGAAGCCGACCGTGGTTTTCCGTTCATTGTTCAGCCGGTCGGCCCGATCGAATTCCACCTGTACATAATTGGTGACTTCGGCGTAGAGCGCGGCCTCGTCCGGCGACAGGTCGTAATTGAGCGTGTAGGCCAGGCGTTCCGGGAACAGCGGAAAGCCGTCGAACTTCCGCAACTCCTCCTTGACCAGCCGGCGCATGACGTCGGACGCTTCGCTTGCCCGGGCGCCGGTACGGACGACGCCTCCGAAGCGATCCCGGTCGAGCAGGGACAGGAAGAGTTGGAAATCCTCATTCTTGCCGTTGTGGGGAGTGGCGGTGAGCAACAGGAAATGCCGGGTCAGTCCGGACAGCAGTTGCCCCAGTTGAAAGCGTTTGGTCGCCTTGATTTCGCCTCCCCAGATGGTGGCCGACATTTTGTGCGCTTCGTCGCAGACGATGAGATCCCAGTCGCTGGCCGCCAGTTTCTCCCGGACGACGTCGTTTCGGGCCAGCTTGTCCAGCCGGGCCAGGCAGTAATTCATCTCCCGAAAGACGTTGCCGGTGACGCTGGCTTCGATCCGGTCGTTGGTCAGAATCTCAAACCGGAGGTTGAATTTGCGGAACAATTCGTCCTGCCATTGTTCGATCAGGCTGCCCGGGACGACGATAAGGCAGCGCCGGAGATCGCCCCGGGCCAGCAGTTCCTTCAGGAACAGGCCGGTCATGACGGTTTTCCCGGCCCCGGGGTCGTCCGCCAGGAGGTAGCGCAAGGGCAGGCGCCCCAGCATCTCCCGGTAGACGGCGGCAATCTGGTGCGGCAAGGGTTCGATGTCGGAAGTGTGGACGGCAAGATAGGGATCGAAAAGATGGGCGAGGTGAATACGCCAGGCTTCGGAGACCAGGCGCAGTTGATCGGCGTCGGCGTCGAAGCTCCAGGGCAGCCCGCCGCCCACAAGCTCGAACTCCGCTTCGTTTTCGCGGGTGACCAGCCGGCTTCCCAATTGCCCCCGGTCGTCCTTGTAGGTGACGTCCAGAGTGCCCGTGCCATACCATTTCACCGCCACTACGGACACCGGCTCCTTCCCCGCGAGACCGCCTATCCGGCCGCCGGCGGTTATTTCTTCAAGTTGGACCATGATTTTGCCCCGTCAACCTAACGCCAATGGATTGAAGGTCGTGGGCCTTTCAAGCTAAGGGCTCGTCCAAAAACAACTACTACAAGTTTATACCGCGTCACCTTCGCCCTTCTCGTAAATTTTTGCCAAAATCTCGGCAAAAATTTACTGTCAGGGCTCGGTTCCTTGTCTAAACTTGTAGTACTTGTTTTTGGACAGACCCTAATCAAGCCGACCGCCGTCCGATTTCCTTGGAAATCCGCCCTGGCATGATATCCACGAATCAAATGCCATCGCATATTACCGGCGCCTCCGCCTTACGGCAAGGGAAATGGAAATGCCCTTGGCGTCCCTCCATTTTTCCGGAAGGCAATCATCCGGCGTTTCAATTTCTATCGTAACTCCATATTCCGGCGGGAATTCATGATATACCCAAGTTCGCCCGGTTTTCGGTTTTTCATATTCCCCAACCCTTGCCCGCGCTTGGAGCCGGTTGTCCGAAAGCCAAAGCGCTTTCGCCATAGGAAGGCGCCATGTCCCCCAACGACGGGGAACGACTCCTTTCGTCCCGACGGACAACGGCGCTTGGCCGAAGCCGGACAAGCGAATGAAGGCTTGGGAACGCGGCCTGGCCGCTATCGCCGGCATTCGCGGCGGAAGCGGCGGGAACCGCCGGCGCCGCCTTTACCGCCTTCCGCAAGCGGGGCGACTTTGCCGGAAAATTTTCCGCCTTGGCCCCCGCAATTGCGGCCGCCCCGCCGGAAAACATTTGACATCCGCCCAATCCCTTCATATACTGCATGTCTTTATAATTGCCGGGTTGCGGTATAGGCGCCTAACGGAAACTTTTCCGTGAAGAGGGCCGAAGGATCGAGGCAATGCCTTTTGTCGCCGGTATTTGGGTTTTCCTCAGCCAAATAGTCAATTTCAATCCCCGGGGAGCCGGCCCGGCGATTGTTCCGGTTCTCGCGCCGCCGATTTCCCTTCGCGGGCGCGACGGGGGCAAATCGACCATTCAGCCTTTCACGGTTATTCTAAAACATCCGGGATCGCTCTCGGGCAGGCCGCCGCCTGGCGGCTGCCGGGGGCGACGAACCAGTTCCCCGGGATGTCGTATTTCCTGAAGACGCCCTGTTCCTCCCGGCTCTCCGTCAGGCATCGCCGGTTCGATGCGGACGGACACGGTAACGTAAAATTTTGCCCGGAAGGCGGTGGCTGTCATGTGGGATTATGTCTTGGTTTTGCTGGCCGGAATCGCCCTCGGCGCCCTGGGGCGGTGGCTTTACGCGAGATCCCGGCTGCGGACGGCGGGGCGGGAGGCCGAGGACATCCTGGCCGGGGCCAGGCTCCAGGCGGAAAAATTCCTCCAGGACGCCGGGGTCAAGGCCAAGGAGGAGCTCCTGGCCGTCCGGGAACAGCTGGAAAACGACACCAAGAACGAACGCAACGAACTTAAGCAGCAGGAAAAGCGCCTGCTCAAGCGCGAGGACAACCTGGATCGGAAATCCGAGGCCCTGGAGGAAAAGGAGGCCCAACTCCGGAATTTCGAGGCCCGGCTGGAAAACCGGAACCGGGAACTGGACGCCCGGGCCGGGGAGATCGAGGGCATGGTCGCCGAACAGCGGGAGCGCCTGCACCGGATTTCCGGGCTGACCGCGGAGGAGGCGAGAATCGAGGTCCTCGACCGCACCACCGGGGAGCTGGATCGCGAAATCGCGGCGCTGGTGGAGCGGGCGGAGGCCAGGGCCAAGGAAACGGCCGACGAAACGGCCCGCAAACACATTTCCACCGCCATCAACCGGCTGTCCGTCGATTACACCGCCGAACACGTGGTCTCCACCGTCGAGCTTCCCTCGGACGAAATGAAGGGCCGGATCATCGGCCGGGAGGGAAGGAACATCCGCGCCTTCGAAAACGCCACCGGGGTCGACGTCATCGTCGACGACACCCCCGGGGTGGTGGTCCTTTCCGGGTTCGAGCCGATCCGCCGGGAAATCGCGGTCCGCTCCATGAAGAAGCTGGTGGCCGACGGCCGCATCCACCCCAGCCGGATCGAGGAGGTGGTCCAGAAAACCCGGGACGAGATGGAGAAGGTGGTCGAGGAGCTGGGCAAGGCCGTGGCCATGGAACTCGACATCCGGGGCCTCAGGCCCCGGGAGATAATGCTTCTCGGCCGCCTGAAATTCCGGACCAGCTACGGGCAGAACGTCCTCGACCATTCCCGCGAGGTCGGCTTCCTCTCCGGCATCCTCGCGGCCGAACTGGGCCTCGACGAGTCGCTGGCCAGGCGCTGCGGCCTCCTGCACGACATCGGCAAGGCGGTCGATCACGAGGAGGAGGGGACCCACCCGGAACTGGGCGGGGAAATCGGCCGCCGTTGCGGCGAGCCGGACGAGGTGATCAACGCCATCACCGCCCACCATTCCGACGCGGCGGCGGAGAGCCTCTACGCCACCATCGTCCAGGCCGCCGACGCCATGTCGGCCGGGCGGCCCGGGGCCCGGCGGGAAACCCTGGAGAAATACATCAAGCGGCTGGAGCGGCTGGAGGCCATTTCCAACAGCTATCCGGGGGTGGAGCGCTCCTTCGCCATCCAGGCCGGGCGGGAGCTCAGGGTGATCGTCAAGGCGGACAAGGTGGGCGACGACGAGTCCACCCGCATGTGCCGGGAAATCGCCAGGCAGATAGAGACCGAGCTCACCTATCCGGGCGAGGTGAAGATAACCCTGGTGCGCGAATTCCGGATCGTCGAATACGCGAGATGATCCGGCGGGGGAGGGGCGGACGGCGTGGCGAAGAGGAAATTGAGGGCCCTGTTTTTCGACGTGGACGACACCATCTACTCCAGCACCGATTTCGCCGCCGCGGCCAGGCTCCAGGCGGCTCAGGCCATGATTCGCGCCGGCCTCAGGGTCGACGAGGCGACCCTGGTCGGGGAACTGGAGGAGGTGATAGGCGAATTCGGCTCCAACGACAGCCGGCATTTCGACAAGCTGCTCCGCCGGCTTCCCCCCGAGGCCATACCCCCCGGCGGGCGCCTGCTGACCATCGTGGCCGGGGTCATCGCCTACCACCAGTGCAAGAACAACAATTTCACCCCCTACGAGGACGCCCTGGAGGTCCTGCGCCGCCTGCATGAAAAAGGCCTGCGGCTGGGCATCGTCACCGCCGGCATCGCCATGAAGCAGGCGGAGAAAATCCTCCGCCTCGGCCTCCTTCCCCTCTTCAAGCCCGAACACATCTTCATCACCGAGGAGGTCGGGATCGCCAAATCCAACCCGAAAATCTACGCCCTGGCCTGCCGGGCCATCGGCGCCCCCCCCGGCGAGTGCGGCTACGTCGGCGACAACCCGGCGGTGGACATCGACGTCCCCAGCCGGATCGGCATGATCACCTTCATCAGCCGCCGGGGGGGGAAATACGAAAACGCCCCCGGAACCGCCAGTCCCGGCCATGTCATCCACAATTTCTGGGATCTCCTGGACATCCTGGAGAAGGAATACGAAATAGCCTGACATGCTCGACGCCGCTCCGAAACTGCGCCAGGAAATAGACGCCGCCCCGGCCCGCCGGGACGGCGAAACTTTCTACATCCTCCACGATCGCTCCGGAGCCTCGCCCTCCCGGCTGCTCCTTTCCACCCTGGGCCTCCTCATCGCCGGCCGCCTCGACGGCGCCTCCTCGATCCTGGAAATCTCCGACGATCTGAGCCGGGAGGTTCCGGGCGGGGTCGGCTGCCGCGAGGTCGAAGCCGTGGTCAGGGCCCTGGACGAGGCGCTGTTCCTGGCCGGGGCCAGATTCCAGGATTTCGCGGCCCAGGCGGAAAGGGATTTTCTGGCCTCCCCGAACCGGCCGTCCGGCCTGGCCGGCTCGGCCTATCCCGAAAATCCGCTTAGGCTGGCCGGGGCGCTGGACGCAATCCTGGCCGCCGCCCCGGCCCCGGAGGAGCCGGCCGCCGGAAACCGGCCGCCCCGGGGAATGCTGGTCCCCCACCTGGACTACCCCCGGGGGGCGCCCGGCTACGGCCAGGCCTACCGTTTGCTGGCCGGCCTCCCGAAGCCGCGGGCCGTGGCCATAATCGGGACCTCCCATGTCCCCTTGCGCGAACGTTTCACCGTCTGCGACAAGCCCTTCGAGACGCCCCTGGGCCGGGCCGGGATTGACCGGGACCTGGTCGAGCGGCTGCGGAAGGCCGCGTCCCCCCACGGGGATCTGGATCGGGAGGTCCTGGCCCACCGGGGCGAACATTCGGTGGAATTGCAGGTGGTCTGGCTTCAGCATATTTACGGGGAAGGAATCGCCATCGTGCCCCTGCTGGCCGCGCCGGTGAACGAATGCCTGGGGGAGGCGGGCGCTCCGGCGAAAATGGCCCGGGATCCGGCGTTCCGGGCGGTGGCCGCCTGCCTGGGCGAGGCGGCCGACGCCGGGGAGACCCTGATCCTGGCCTCGGCCGACTTGTCGCACGTGGGGCCCAGGTTCGGGGATTCGGGGGAGGCGGCCGGCCGCCTGCTGGCCGAGGTGGAGGAGGCGGACCGGAAATATCTGGGGGCGGCGGCCGACGCCGGGAAAGGGCTGGCTTGCCTGGCCGGATTGGGGGATCGCCACCGCGTCTGCGGTTCGGCCAGCATTTTCGCCCTGGGATTGGCGCTTCCCGGCGCCCGGACCAGGCTCCTGGGCTATCACCAGGCCGTCACCCCGGAGCTAAGCGAGGCCGTCACCTATGCCGCCATGGCTTTCGCGTGAGGCCGGCCATGAGCCAATGCCGGGCGACGGTTGAATACGACGGGGCCAACTACCGCGGCTGGCAAATCCAGAAAAACGCCCCCTCCGTCCAGGAGGCGCTGGAACGGGCCCTGAAGCTGCTCACCGGCCGGGAGTCGCGGGTGCGGGGAGCCGGCCGCACCGACGCCGGGGTCCACGCCCGGGGGCAGACCGCGGCCTTCCCCCTCCCGCCCGGAATCCCCCTCGAAAAAATTCCCGCCGCCCTCAATTCCCGGCTGCCCCCGGACATCGCGGTGACCGCCGTCCGCGAGGCGGCCGACGATTTCGATCCCCGCCGGCATTGCCTGGGAAAACAATACACCTATTCCCTCTCGGCCGGCCGGCCCCGCCCCGCCCTGGACGGCCGGCGCTCCTGGCCGATTCCCTGGCCGCTGTCCCTGGACGCCATGCGCCGGGCGGCCGACCGGTTCAGGGGGGAACACGACTTCACCTCGTTTTGCAACCGGGAACTGGCCGGAGGCGACAATGTGCGGACCCTGGAACGAAGCGAAATCCTGGAATTGGCGCCGGACCGGGCCGGACGGAGAAGATTGGTTTACTACGCGGAAGGCCGTTCCTTCCTTTACAACATGGTGCGGACCCTGGTCGGGACCCTGGTGGCGGCCGGCCACGGCCGGTTTTCCCCGGACGACATTCCGGCCATGATGAAGCGCCGGGATCGTTCGGTTTCCGGGCAGAACGCCCCCCCCGGCGGCCTCTGCCTGGAATGGACCCTTTACGCGGGGGATCCCCGTCCCCGGGACGGCCACGGCCTGTTTTGATCCCCGGCCGGCTCCGCAATATGGCAAAAACAAGGAGTTGACAACCGCGCGACCGTTTTCGCCAATCAACGTTTTAAACGCCGCAACTTGTTATACATGTTATATTTATGGCGCGATTGGCCGCGAATGCGGCGTGGTGGAACCATCCGGCCGGAGACGAAAATTGCGGGACTACCGGGAACCCGAGGAGAGGGAATATTTTCCCTACGGACGACCCACCCCCGCCGCTTGGATGGCGGCGGGGGCGGTCGCCTTCGCCTTTTTCGTCCTGGGGGGGTTCGTCAAGACCTATTGGCAGCTGGAAAATCTGCGGGAGGAGTCGCGCCGGGAAATCCAGGAGCTTCGCGCCAGCCTGGCGGCCTTGCGGGGACAACCCGCCGCCGGCCCGAGGCCGGGGGGTATGTCCCCGCTTCCTCCGGCCCGCCGGACGTACTTCCCCGGGCGCCCGATCGGGAGCGGGGGGGAAGCCCGGGCGGCGCCGGAAACCCGGCCGCCGCCGGCCGAAAGGGAAGGCGCCCTCGCTTTCCGGCGGCTGGGCGACGGGACGGCGGCCGAGGCGGCGGCCAGCTTCCAGGTCATCTCGGTTTCCGAAAAGCGGCTGCTGGTGGAGGGGGGGCGTTCCGCCGGCTTTTCGGAGGGGATGCGGCTGGAGTTGTCCCGGAACGGCCGCTGGATCGCCGATTCGCGGATAATCGAGATTTTCGATTCCATGTCGGTGTGCGAAATACTCCACGCCACCCAGCCCCCCCTGCCGGGCGACTCGGCCCGGCCGCCGATCGGCTGAAATTGCATCCATTTCTTCCCCTCGACCAACACTTCCTCCTCAATCCCACGCAAGTCTATGGATGGATACTTGTTGGACCCGAAAACTTCTTGTTCATGGCTTTCCTCCAGATAAAGTGGCCTACACAACTTTATCCGGAATCCACTCGGCGATTACAAGCAAAATCCGTATAACAAATGTGAGATGCGCCCTTCCACAACCGTTTCCGTCTCTATGACGAAAGGACGAAAGCCCGTTTTCCCGGCTCCCTGGAAATCAACGTCCTGGAGATTCCGAAGGTTCGCGAAACCGACGAGTCCAGGCTGGGTGACTGGAGATACTTATTAAATAACAGATGGTTACGTAAAATGATGTCACGAATAAATCATTGAAACCAAAAATGACTTGACTTGCCTCTAAGTTTGGTTATCCTGTATTTACCTTTATACCCCCTGCGGATGCGTCCACAGGACCCGGTACGCGGGTGCCGGGAGAGTTCCGGCGGTATCCTGTCGCAAGGATGCCGCCACTATTCAACAGAAACCACCCCTATTGTATTTTGTTTCGCATAGGAAAACCAATCGATGCTTAGAATAACGCATTGCATAAATGAGGTAATTGGAAATATCGGTATCGGTGGTAAGGAGAATGCGCATGAAGGAAATCGGAGGAAAAGAATTGGGAGCGGCCATAATGAAAAGATGCAAGTCGCGTAGAGATAAGTCGGCTCATGAAATTAAGGCAAAACATAATTTTGGTTACGAAATGCAACCGTTTGATGAGAAACTCATTAAGATTGCCGCCAAGTCCAAGGTTAAATGATAACATAAATGCATATCATAATCGACCCCGGCAGAAGCCGGGGTCTTTCATTGCCGTGAATCCGAAAATGTTTCAAGACGAAATTGAAATTATGGCAAAGGATGCGAGAGCATCCACCTCCAGAATCAAGGATTACGTAAACAGGGCGGTCGATGCAGCCGCCCTCCATGAAAAGCATTTGGGTAGATTCCTCCCGTTGCGAATTAAACAAGCCAATAAATTAAATCAAATTGATTTTCACCTGCAGACAAATCGCAATTATATCGAGAATTGCGTCGCATTTTATTTCGCCCAGCTTTTCGACTTCAAAAAAGATCATAATCAGGATGCTGATAGTCGGGTGGAAACGCCTCAATGCGCGGGTCTTTGGTTCAGATCAATTACGCAATGTCCGCCTTTTTTTTCAAGTGATAAACCAATCGATAAATTAACGGAAAGCGAATTTGATTTTATCCTTGATACGTTGGTTAATTATGCGTTTTATTTTTCCCGAAAAATCACCTGTTCGCATGGGAAAATCAAAAACAATAGCGAGCAAGTGGTTTCCCTTTTTAACAGAACGAATTCGCTTGCTTCTTTCCTTAAAAACCATTTGGATAGCATAGAATTAACGGGACTAGTCGGCATGTTTGAAACAATGTTCTGCTTGTGTTGTAAGTAGGCCGGTCATTCTCCCCTCCCTGCCTTCAGCCCCGCCGCCTCGGCAATCCCTTACTCCTCCTCAACCAACCCCCATTCCTCCGCCAGCGGCTCAAGCTGCCGGATGGGCGCCGACACTCCCAGAATCTCGGCGAAGGCCATGCCCAGATCCTTGCCGGCCGCGTAGGCGTCGCCGTCCTCTTCGATCAATTCCTCGCCGGCGGAAATCAGCCGATCGCCGACGCGTGCCGGCAAGGCGAAGGTCGGAGGCACAAGCGAGAACCAATCCATCCGCCCCGTCCTCAATCTTCGCAGTCCAAACCGGGCGGCTCCTCGAATCCCCGGCAAGCCTCCAAGGGCCTGACCGGATAGTTCTTCCGCCAAAGCCCAGGCGCGGGGGTGTTCATCTTCGTCCTCTTCGTCATCGCCCGTCAGATGTTTCCATATCTCCTGGCCCAACATGGTAATCCCGATGGTCGGAATCACGTAGGCGTTTATAATATGCCGGGACATGGGTTTTGCGCGCTTCCAGCCAAGTTGCCGGGCCAGTTGGACGTTGATATAGCTGTTGTTCAGATACGGGGTCAGGCCGCCCATGAATTGAGTCATAAGGCTCACCGCTCCGGGGTCGGCCTGGATGCGGGTATAATCGGCCTGGTAGGGCGATTGTTGGGTGCGGACGATGTAATTGGCGTAGTCCACCGCCTTTTCCTGAATCTCTTCCGGCGACATGCCTTCAATGTCAAAGCCGGCGTTCCCCGTGCTGGCCTGTTCGTAGGCTCCCCACCAGGCGGCGCCGCTCACCAGATGATCAACGGATATGGTGAGATGCAATAGGGGGCCGCGCACCTTTCTCCACATCCGGGCCACGCGGCTTGACCCCGGCCGGAATCTGTTTATGCTCTCTCGAATTTCTTTGTTGACGTTCTCGGCCCGATACCTGGCTTCCGGAGACAACCGGAACATTTCCTCCGTCGCCTCGCTCTTGAATCCCAGCGGCGACAACAGGCGGGAAATCGATCCCAGGAACCCCATTTTCCTTAAACCCTTTGCCAACCACAACCAGCCGCTTGTCTTGGTCCGGCTGGCTTGGGACATGGCGTCCGCCGCCACTCCGACAGAGGAAACTTGCCGGCCGGCCGACTTGATATTCAAGCCAAGCGCGGTCACGGTCGAGGCGTTCCGGAGATACCGAAGCGCCCGGTTCATTCCTTCGTCAATGCCCTTGTCCGGCCGGGCCATGCGGTTCGTCCACTTCCGCAAATCCCGATAGCGTTCCTCCCCGAATTTCCGGATGAACATTTCCCGGAAGGCCGGGTCCATGGTGACTCGGCGGAATTCCATGAGCGGCTCGGCCAGATTTATCCAACGGGTGACAGCCTCCATGTGGTCGAAAATAACGCGGGTTTTCAGAAGCGGCGGATAAGTCACGACCGGATTTCCCTCTTCGTCCGTCTGCCGGGACTTGGTGAAGCCGTCCTGTAATTTCTGCGGGTTGAAGATGGCGCTCATCACGATCCGGTAATCCGCCGCCTCGGCGTTTTTCGCCGCCGTGTCATTCAGCTTGGGGTCGTAGACCAGCGGATAATACCAGCCGTCCAGTTCCAGGGCCTTGCCGTCCGCCGTTCGCACCGTCCGCCGTTCCGGCTCAATCCTTTCCAAGTGGCGGTTGGTGAGGCGGAAATGCACGGCGTCCAATTCGTTGAACAGGCCGCCCATTTGCTTTGCCGCGTGCTGAACCGCCAGCCATTCCTTTTCCGTGGCCAGGGAAAAAAGGCGGTTCAGCTCGTCGTCGGTCAGGCCGAATCCTTTTTGCAGGGCGTAAAGGTTGCCCCGGTTCCCGGCGTTGAACATGACGGACAGAATCATGTCCGGGTCCCATTCGGTGTCGGCGCTTCTTCCGTTGGTGAGATCCGACGGCGAAGGCACTCCCTCCGGGTTAAAAAAGTCGCCGCCGTTTTCCTTTCTCAGCCTTTGAACAAAGGCGTCCAGAATCCGGAAATCCTCCTTGGTATTCTCCGTGAAGGTTGAAATCGTTTCCATCTGCATCACTTCACCGTCACGTATTTTCTTGATCAGCCGCATGGCCAAGCCCATTTCCTTCCCCTGGTGCAAGGGAAGGCCGTCCATTTCCTCGGCCAGAACGTCGATGGACAGGTTGCCGGCAAGGTAATCGTCCCATGCCGCCCGCACCCGGTCGCGGGTCTTCTTGTCGGCCCGAAGTCGGTGCTTGTTCGGGAGCGTCCCCATGGTGGCCAGCAGGTTGTCCCGCAGATCGGCGATGATCCGGTTGTCCTTGTCCCGCAAGGCGGTCAATTCGCCCCGACCGTATTTGAGGAGGTTTTTTATACTGATGTCGATGTCCGTCATCATGTCCGGGGTAAGGTCGAGGATGCTCCCCATGTAGCCCTTGGGCAATCTTTTTTCCTGTATCCACTGCGGAATGAGCGTTTTAAGCGACGGGAAGAAATGCTCCACCGATGCCTCGGGGGTTCCATCCTTCGACACGTCGTGCTCATCCATGATTCTGTCCGGCAGGATCAGCCGGTTCGGGTCGGAGTTGGCCGGGGCGAAATGGCCGGACCTGTCCATCACCACCCCGGACCAGACCAAAATGTCCCGGATGGTATTCCGATAAGCTTCTTCCACCGATTTCATTTCCGATTGCGCCACCCGCTGCCCGTTGCGCCGCATGAAATCGTCGTATTCCCGGCGGATGCGGAAAGCCTCGGTCGCCAGGGCGTGGTATTTCTGTTGCTTGTCCAGGGCTTCCAGCGCCGCCTCCCGATTTCCCTTGGCTATGGCCGCAGCCGCGGCGCCGCTCCAGAAGCGTTCGGTCTTGGCATGGTTGTTATAGTCCATGGCCTCCCGGAGAGTCTTCTTGGAGCGGAGTTCCTTCCTGGCGTTGTCCTCAAGCTTGCGGCGCCCAAGGTAGGATTCCCGGCGGCGGGTCTTGGCCTCAATCGCCTGGCGGAGGGCGTCACGCTTCATCTCGATGCTTTCCGCCATCGGGTCTTCGTCCGGATCGTGCAGGGCTTCCTGGCCGGCCGGCGGGGTATCGTCCATCACCTCCGCCAGGCTTTCCTCCGCCCATGCCCGGGCCGCCTTGGCCTTGGCCCGCACCTTCCGCTCGGTCAGGCGGTCAATCACCGTCTCGGCCGCCGGCGTCTTGGCCATGGCGGCGAGCATGTCCGACGGATTCTTGAAACCGTTGCCGACGGCCGCCCGGTCCATGTTCTCCCGGCCGTCCGGGCGGAACAGGCCGGAATGCTTCTCCAGCCCGTCCATGACTTCCTGACCGATTTCCGGAAGGATGTCCGGGTCTATTCCCCCCGCCTTGGCGATGACTTCCAAGGCTTCGTAATAGCGGGTCTTCCGTCCCTGGCTGCCGCGATTTTTCACCGCCTCCTCGACGGACGCGGCCTCGGACAGTTCCTTCAGGAACAGGGCGACAGGGTCTTTTTCGTGATAGCCGGCTTTCCGGAGAACGGCCGCGAGTTCGACGGGCTTGGGCTTCCTGGCGAAAATGTCCCCGTGGGCGGCGATTATTTTCGCCACCGTCTCGGCCCCCACCGTCTTTATGGCGGCGTCGCGGTCCAGGCCGCCGGCCTCCCTGGCCGCCTTGAGGGCTTTGTAGACCGGTTCGCTCTCCACTTCGCTTTTCGCTTCCGCCGCCAGCTTCCCGCGATCGGCGTTCGCCTTGGTCCAGGCCTTCGCCATCTCCCCGGCGTGGCGGTTCATAATCCTTTGCCGGTTCCTGGCCAGCTTTTCCTCCAGCTTTTTCCGCTTCTCCTCGTCGTCGACCAGGTTCAGGAAATCGGCCGATTCCAGGCCTCCGTAATAGGCTTCGGCCTCGGCGATTTCCCGCTCGGACGCCAGCCAGCGGTCGAACACCCCCCGGGTCTCCCGGTTCATCTCCCGGCCGACATACTGGCGGATATTGGAATAGACGTTGGTTATCCATTTCGAAAAGA
>JAISYL010000239.1 GCA_031269935.1 Planctomycetota bacterium | reverse complement strand
TGATTTCCTCCCTCCCGCCCCGCCGCAGCAGGCCGATGCCCTCGTTCAGATCGGCCTGGTACTTCGCCTCCTCCTCCAATTCCGGGGCGGCGGCCGGGGCCGGGCCGGGGGCGAGGGCGGCGAAGAGGGCGATAAGGAGGAGCCACGGGCCGATTGACCCCAACCCGGAACGCGGAATGGACATGTCGGTTCCCCGAATCACCAGAAAAGGTGGAACACCGCCCCGGAAAGCGGCTTGGGGTAAAAATAGGTGGATTTCTGGGGCATGACCGCCCCGGCCTCGGCCACTTCCCTGACCCGCCGCATGGGGGTGGGACGGAGGATGAAGGCGCACTGGGTCCCGTCCCGGCCCTCCTCCGCCGCCCGGACGGCCTCCTCCCCGTCCTTGAGGTAGACGATGTTTTCCCGGCGGAGAAGCTTGTCCTCGTCGATTCCGAGCAGATCCCCCAGGAGCAGGGCGTGGAGGACCGAGACGTCCAGCGCCCGCCAGGCCTCGGGCTCGCCGGGGAAGAGCGCGGCCATCGCCTCCCGGCTCCGCAGGCTTAACAGGAACAGCCGCCCATCCGCGGCCAGGCCGAAAACCGGCTCACCCTCGCCGGCCAGGCCGGCCGCCAGCTCCTCCCGGGAAACGGGGGAGACCAGGAAATTGCGCTCGCAGGCGGCGAGGAATCCCGGAAGGTCCCAGCCGGCCAGCCCGTGGACCAGGCGATGGGTGGGGCGGACGACCAGGCCGGGATCGGAATCCGGAACCAGGAGCATCAGGATGTAATCGCAATCCAGCTCGCCCCGGGGCGGGGGAGTCTGGCCGGCGGCCCGAAAGCCGTCCCGGATTTCCGCCTGGTAGGCCAGGGCGGTCTCGTAGCGGTGGTGGCCGTCGGCGATGAGGATGCGGGGCTCCGGGGCGAGGGAAAGCAGGCGGTGCAACCGCTCCCGCCCGTCCACCACCCACATGCGGTTGTCCACCCCCTCGTCGTCCCTGACCTCGAGGCAGGGGGAATAGTCGGCCAGCCCGGCCAGGGTCGAGGCGACGGTCCCGCCGGGATCCGCCAGCAGCCCGAAAACGGGCTCGAGGTTGCCGCGGGTGGCCCGCATGAGCTCCAGGCGATCCCGTTTGGGACCGGCCATGGTCTTTTCATGCGGATAAACGCCTTCCGCCCCCCATTCCGAAAGCCGGACCCGGGCGAAGAAACCGCGCCGGACCAGTTCCCGCCCCCCGGCGGAAAAACTCTGCTCGTAGGGGTAGACGGCCTGGCGATCCTGGATGAACAGTCCGTCGCCCCGCCAGGCGTCGAGATGCCCGGCGGCCCGGGTGTAGCGGTTGTTCCGGGGCGAGTCGTCCGGGAATTCCCGGCCGAGGATGAGGCGGACCACGTTCCGATCGTCCCGGCCGTAGAGCCGGGCCTGCCCCTCCGGATCGATGACGTCGTAGGGGGGCGCCGTCACCCGGGCCGGATCGGCCTTGCCGGGATCGTAGCGCCAGCCGGGAAAGGGAAAGATCGAACTCATGCCTTGGCTCCGTCCTCTTCCAACCGGGCGATCCCCAGTTCCCGCAACTGCCGCGCCTCCACCTCCCCCGGCGCCCCGGACATGAGATCGGCCGCCCTGGCGTTCTTGGGAAAGGCGATGACCTCGCGGATGCTATCCAGGCCCAGCAGCATGGCGACCAGCCGGTCGATGCCGGGGGCGATGCCGGCGTGGGGGGGGGTGCCGTAGCCGAGGGCCTCGGTGAAAAAGCCGAAGCGATCCCGGATCCCCTCCTCGGAAAGCCCGAGGACCCGGAAAATTTTCTCCTGCAGCCGGGAATCGTGGATGCGGACCGATCCGGAGGCGACTTCGGAACCGTTAAGCACCAGGTCGTAGGCGGCGGACCGCACCCGATCCAGGCCGGAATCCTCGCGGGCGGGATCGGCCGCCAGCATGAAATCCCGATCCTCCTCGTTCACCGAGGTGAAGGGATGGTGCGCCGACTGCCAGCGCCTTTCCTCCGGCGACCACTCGAAGGCCGGAAAATCGGTGACCCAGGCGAAGCGGTACGATCCGGGCCGGACCAGGCCCAGCTTGACCTGGCCCAGGTGGTTCCGGACCGCCGCCAGGCTGGCGTTGACCACCCCGGCCCGATCGGCGGAAAAGGCCAGGGCGTCGCCGGGCTTGGCGGCCAGCCGATCCCGGATGGCGTCAAGCCGCTCCTTCGGGAAGAACTTGGCCGGGGCGCCGCTGTATTCGCCGGCGGGGGAAATTTTTATCCAGGCCAGGCCCTTGGCGCCGTGGGGCTTGGCGATTTCGAGCAATTCCACGTCCAGTTCCCGGCGGCTGAAGGCGTCGCCCCCGGGAATGGCCAGGCCCTTGACGACGCCGCCGGCGGCCAGGGCGGAACGGAAAACCTTGAAGTCGCTTCCGGCCGCCAGGTCGGAAAGGTCGGATAGTTCCAGGCCGAAGCGGAGATCCGGCTTGTCGCAGCCGTACCTGGCCATCGCCTCCTTCCAGGTCAGGCGGGGGAACGGGATGGCGGCCTCGACGCCGCCGCCTTGCCTAAAGGCGTTTTTCAGGCAGGCCTCCGTCACCGCGAAGACGTCCTCCTCGTCGGCGAAGCTCATTTCCAGATCGAGCTGGGTGAATTCCGGCTGGCGGTCGGCCCGGAGATCCTCGTCCCGGAAACAGCGGGCGATCTGGTAATAGCGGTCGCAGCCGCCGATCATGCAGAGCTGCTTGAAAAGCTGCGGGCTTTGCGGCAGGGCGTAAAAGCGCCCCGGGTGGACCCGGGAGGGGACCAGGTAGTCGCGGGCGCCCTCCGGGGTCGACTTGGCCAGCACCGGGGTTTCGATTTCCAGGAACCCCAGCCCGTCCAGGGTCTCCCTGAGGGCCCGGACGAACCGGTGGCGGGCCGCCAGGTTGGCCTGCATGGCGGGGCGGCGAAGGTCGAGATAGCGGTGGGCCAGGCGGGCCTCCTCCCCGACCCGGGCATGTTCGTCGATTTCGAAGGGAAGGGCGCAAGCCCGGGAAAAAACCCGGAAGGACTCGACCGCCAACTCGATTTCCCCGGTGGCCAGCTTGGGATTGGCCATCTCGGGCGGCCGGGGGGCCACCCGGCCGGTGACCTGGAGGACCCATTCGGAGCGGACCTCCTGGCCGAGCTTGAGCGTTTCCGGCCGGGCCGGATCGAAAACTATCTGGGTCAGGCCGTAACGATCGCGGAGATCGATGAACATCAGGCCGCCGTGGTCGCGGCGGTTCTGCGCCCAGCCGGCCAGGGTGACGGTCAATCCCTCGTGTTCCCGGCGCAATTCCCCGCAGGTGTGAGTCCGTTTCATGGATTTTCCTTGCGCGCTGGCGGTGGACTTTAAGAGCGTGGTGTTAAATGCCGGCCAAGAGCGGTTTATTCGAGGCTTTGGCCGAATTCCTCCAGCGACCGGCAGGAGGCGGCCAGGCTAATCCAGGTTTCCAGCTGTCCAGGGTCGGAACAAGCCCATACCCGCTCCCGGATTTTTTCGGGAACCGAATTGAACCGGGTCTTCACGACCAGGATGATGCCTTTCGCCTCGCCTTTCGCCTCGCCTTTCGCCTCGCCTTTCGCTTCGCCTTCCTTCCGGCCTTCCACCCGACCTTTCGCCTCGCCTTCCCTCCGGCCTTTCTCCAGGCCTTGCAGGATCAATTCCTCGGCCAATGAAGTGGTCATGTCTTCCGCCTCCTTCGCGGTCATAATCGTTTCCAATTTCCGGGTCACCGCCTTCAGGCCCTCCCGGGGATTCTCAAGGGAAAGATAATATAGGCACAAGGCCTGGAGCCACTCCGGAAACCTGAGGTCGTCCCGGGCTTCGGCCGCCATTCGGAGGATGCCTTCCATGCTTGCCTCCAATTCCCGGTTGGAGGCCGCTTGCAAGGCCGAAAGCAAGGCCCGCAAGGCCGGCTTCCCCTTGATTTCCCCGGCCGGAAGGCCGGCCAGGTCCACCAGGTAAATCGGGATGTCCAGGAGCCCCTCGGGCAGGCCGGGCACTTGGTGAATCATGTCCCAAATCTTCAGCGGCTCCTTCCAGGGGGTTTTCCCGTGATAAAGGACCACCGCCAGGGGATAGGGGAATATTTTCAGGTTCCCTTCCCGGGGAAGTTCCCTTCCCAGGCGCGCCCGGTAGTCGAGAATGACGTATTCGATGATCCGGATGACCAGGAGGCGATCCGGACTGGACTGGTGCTCCAGCAAGATGAGGACTTGCAATTTCCGGCCGCTTCCCCTGAAGCCGGTGGAAAAGCGGAGGTCGCCCAGCCGCTCGGCCAGGGCGGCGGAAACGGTCACCGGCGATTCGACTTGAAGCCGGTCGAGGTCGAGTTTGTCCACCACCTTCCGGTCGACATAGTTCCACAGGAAGTCGGCGGTCAAATCGACGCTGGCCAGGAAATGCCTGGCCAGATGGTCGTGCGGCTGCGCCAGGGGGGAAATGTCCATGGCTTCCTTTCAAGGCTTGTTTTCATCATGCCGAAGGATCAAAGGCGGTTTGCCCCCTTTCGGGACCGTAGGAGACGCTGGCGATTTCCACCTCCAGGAACTCCGCTATCCGCCGGACATAATTCCTGGCCTCGGGGGGAAAGTCGTCCAGGGTCCGGCAGCCGGCCAGCGGCTCCCCCCAGCCGGGAAACTTTTCGTAAACCGGCTCGCAATTCAGGAGCCGGCCGGTGTCGGCCGGAAAATCCGAACCGACGGCGCCGTCCAGGCGGTAGGCGGTGCAGATTTTGAGTTCCGGAAATTGGGAGAGGACGTCGAGCTTGGTCAGGTGCAGCCGGGTGACGCCGTTGACCCGGGTTCCGTACCGCGCCACCACCAAATCTAGCCAGCCGCAGCGCCGCGGCCTTCCGGTGGTGGTGCCGAATTCGTCCCACTGGTTGTGGCCGTCCCCCCGGAGGCGGGCGGCGGTGGCCGCCTCCGCCTCGGTGGGGAAGGGGCCCGATCCCACCCGGGTGGTGAAGGCCTTAAGCAGGCCATGGACGTCCTGGACGCTTCCCGGGGGAATCCCGCTCCCGGCGAGGCAGCCGGCGGCGGTGGTGTTGGAACTGGTGACGAAGGGGTAGGTTCCGAAATCGACGTCCAGCATGGTGCCCTGGGCTCCCTCCAGGAGGATGTTCCCGCCCTCCCGGACCCGGGCGTGGAGAAGGGAGACGGTGTCGGCGATATGGGGGCGGAGCAGATCCACCGCCTCCATAACCTCCGCTTCGGTTTCCTGTTCCGGAAGGGGGTCCCCCCCGAGAATCCCCAACAGCCGGTTGGCCTCCCGGAGGGAGGCCCGGAAGCGGGCGGCGAAGGCGTCGCGGTCGCGGGCCTGGTGCCAACGCAGGCCGGAACGCCTGGCCTTGTCGGTGTAGGCGGGGCCGATGCCCTTGAGGGTGGTGCCGATGGACGAGGCGCCCAGGGTCTTCTCGGCCAGGGTGTCCAGCCGCCGGTGCCAGGGCAGGACCAGGTGGGCCCGATCGGAAATCAGCAGGCGCCCGGCGACTTCGCCGATCCTGGCCTGGATTTCCCGCAACTCCCCGGCGAGGGCGATCGGATCGACCACCGTGCCGTTTCCGATTACGCAAACCACCCCGTCGCGGAGTATGCCGGAGGGAATGAGGTGCAGGGCGAAGACCTCGCCCCCGATCACCACGGTGTGGCCGGCGTTGGCGCCCCCCTGGCAGCGCACCACCACCTCCGACCTTTCGGCCAGGATGTCGACGAACTTGCCCTTGCCCTCGTCCCCCCATTGGAGGCCGATCAAAATGTTCACGCCCATCCGCTAGCCCCCTTCCCCCCGCCGTCCCGTCCGGGTGCATTATCGCCATCGCCGCCCTTCGGGCAAACAAAAAGCGGCGGCGGCCCCGCGCCGAGGGCTCAATCGTAAATTCCCCGCATGATTTTGGCCAATTCCCCGGCGTCGCCGGTCTCCCGCATCATTTTTTGCCGCTTTTGCTCAATCAGGCGCAGCCGGCCGGCCCGGGCCAGGACGTCGTCCAGGCGATCGGCCGGGAATTTGACCGCCCCGTTCTCGTCCATGTGGACTATTTCCCCGGGGGCCACCTCCATCCCGCAGATGTCCACCGGGACGTTGACGGCCTGGACGCCGAAATCGCCGTGGCCGGGGGTGACCCCGGTAATCATGTATTGCAGGCCCAGCGGGCGGATTTCGTCCACGTCCCGCGAGGGCCCGTCGGAAAGGACCCCGATCACCCCGGCGGACTTGAAGGCGGTCATCATGTTGCCCCCGATCAGGCCGCTGCGGCTCTTCAGCGGTTCGGGCAGGTTCTGCCGGATCGCCAGGATCGCCGGCTTGGGGGCGGCCGCGAGCGCCTCGAGGACGTCCCCTATCCCCAGGCGGGTGAATTGGGGATCGTGGAGGCCGTAGACGCAGGTCGCCGCGTATCCGGCCCGCCGCCCGAGCTCCGGGAACATGCACCTCAGGCGCTGATCCGTATACCAGCGCCCCTCCCAGGGGTGGTAGAGGCCCAGGCAAAAATCCTTCAACGGATAGGTGGCGACCACGTTGGCGATGGAGGGGGTGTCGAACTCCTCCAACTTCAGCAATTTTTCCCGCATTTTCCCCCCTTTCCGGATCCCATGGACTTGAAAGCCGGCCAATCCCGGCGTCGGAGCGGCTTTTGCTGCCGTATAACCCGGGCGATCCGATATTTAACAACACACTCTCAGAGCGCTACCCGCATGCCGCCGTCGACGAAAATCATCTGCCCGTTCACGAAGGCCGAGGCCTCCGAGGCGAGAAAAACGGCCGCCCCGATCAAATCCTCGGGCCTGCCCCAGCGGCCGGCCGGGGTGCGGCCGACGATCCAGGCGTTCCTTTCCGGGTCTTCCGAGAGGGGCCGGGTCATTTCCGTGAGGATGTAGCCGGGGGCGATGCCGTTGACCTGGATGTTGTGCCTCGCCCATTCCACCGTCATGGAACGGGTCAAGAGGACCAGGCCGCCCTTGGCGGCGGAATAGTTGCCGATTCCGGGCCGGGGGAGTTCGCAATTGAGGGAGCAGATGTTGATTATCTTCCCTCCCCCCCTGGCGATCATCCCCCGGGCGGCCCGCTGGCCCACCAGAAAGGCGGAAGTCAGGTTGGTGTCGATGACCAGCCGCCAGTCCTCGACCGGCATCTCCGCCAGGGGGGCGCGGCGATGGATGCCGGCGTTGTTGATCAATATGTCCAGGGGGGCGAATTCGCGCTCCAGGCGATCCAGGCCTTCCCGGACCGCCGCCGAATCGGTGACGTCGAAGGCGGCGGCGCCGGTTTCATGGCCTTCCCGCCGCAATTCCTCCCGGGCGGGAGCGATCCGATCCCCGTCCAGATCGTTAAGCGCCACCCGGGCGCCGGCCCTGGCCAATCCCCGCGCCAGCACCAGGCCGATGCCCCTCCCCGATCCGGTCACCAGGGCGGTTTTGCCCGACAAGTCGAACATGGTCGATTCCGTTCTTTCGGACTTGGGCGAATCCGCCCGGACGGCCCCGAAGCCGTTCCCGGGCCGATTCGCCGCCAAATTTCATGAAGTTTCCGAGCCCGGAAGCGAAAGCGCCGCCCCCAGGGCGCCGGTGAACTGGGCATGCCGGGAAATCCGGACCCGGAGGCCGCATTCCCGGGCGATGGCGTCGGCCAGGGCGGCGTTCCGGGCGGCGCCGCCGGTGAAATAAAGCGGTTCGACGGCCCCCGCCCGCTTCAGGAGCAGGGCCACCCGGCGGGCGACGGCCCTGAGCACCGCCCGCAGGCTCTCCGCCGCCGGCATCCCCCGGGCGTCAAGCCCGATCAATTCGGATTCGGCGAACACCACGCAGGTGGAGCTTATCTCGAAGGGGGCGCGGCCGGGGCCGGGTGCGGAGGTGAGGCCGCAAAATTCCCCCACCTCCCCGATTTCGAGTCCGTAGCGCCGGGCCGCCATTTCCAGAAAGCGCCCGGTGCCGGCGGCGCAGCGATCGTTCATGGCGAAATCCTCCACCCTCCCGTTCGGGGCCAACCGGATGGCCTTGGCGTCCTGCCCGCCGATGTCCAGGATGGAAAGGGCGTCGGGATGCAGCCGCCTCACCCCCCGGGCGTGGCAGGTGATCTCGGTTATTTTCTTTCCCGCGCACTCGGCCAGGGCCCGGCCGTAGCCGGTGGCGGCCACGGCGGAAGCGGGGGGTCCGCCCTCCCCCGCCGGCAGGCCGCGGAGCAGGTTGGCGATCGCCCGGGCCGGGGCCGGTTCGGAGGCGTCCAGGGCGGTGGCGATAAGGTTGCCGGCGGCGTCGATTAGGGCCGCCTTGGCGGCTCGGGCCCCGAGATCCAGGCCCAGTCGCCGCCCGGCGGGAGGGGGCGGCCTCACCGCCCGGACTCCGCCGGCCGCGCCCCGTCGGCCAGAAACACCCCGGCCGGAGTCGCCGAGAATTCGCGGCGGCTTAGGCCCCCCCCGGGCCCGACCGAAAACATGATGACCCGTACCCCCCGGCTGAACAGGCCCGGAGCCTGGGCCCGGATGAATTCCTCCCCCCGCTCGGGGCCCAGGACGCTCAGGGTGGTGGCCAGGGCGTCGGCGGCCAGGCAGGATTCGGGGTGGATCGCGGTCACTCCGGCCACCCCTTCGGCCAGGGGCAGGCCGCTTGCGGGATCGATGATGTGCTGGTGGCGCCGGCCCCGGTAGGTGAAAAAACTTTCGTAGTCCCCGGAAGTGGCCACGGCCCGGTCGGAAAGTTCCAGTTCCTCCAGGGCGGCCCCTTCCCCGCCCCGGGGATGCCGGATGGCGGTCCGCCAGGGCGAGGGGGGGGAGCCGGGCTTTCGGCCCAGCAGGAAAAGCTCCCCTCCCACGTCGATTATGGCGTTTCGCGCCCCGTTGGCCCGGAGGACCTCCGCCGCCCGATCCACCGCGAACCCCTTGGCCAGGGCGCCGAGATCGAGGCTCATCCCCTCCCTCTTCCAGGCCAGGCGGAATCCCTCCCGGTCGAAGAGGAGCTTGTCCGCCCCCACCCGGCTCCGGGCCTCCTCCAGGACCGCCGGATCGGGCCAAGCCGCGGCTTCGGACCGGTCGAAGCGGAAGAGGCGCTTGAGCGGGCCGATGGTGGGATCGAAGGCGCCTCCCGATAGTCGGTGCCAGCGGAGCGCCTCCATGACCACCTTCCAGGTCAGGGGATCGACCTCGACCCATTCCCCGGCCGGGGCCTCGTTAAGCCGCCGGACGTCGGAATTCTCCCCCGAGGGGCTCATCAGCCCGTCCACCTCGCGGATCGCCCCCTCCGCCAGTTCGGCCAGTTCGCGCGGCGCCAGCCGGGAGCCGGAATCGGAGGGGATGGTGATTTTCGCCAGGGTGCGCATCGTCTCGAACCGGTGGACCACTCCCGGCCCGGCCCGGCCGAACCCGGCGATCCTCCCGGCCGCCAGGTAGCCGGCCGCGACCGCCAGCAAGGAAAGGATCAGCACCGGCCCGGGGCCCAGCCGCCGGGCCGGGCGATCCCCGCCCCCCCCGTTTCCGGATTCCGGCATTTATATGTCCATCTCGCAGATTGGGTCGCCCACCTTGACGGCGTCCCCCTCGCCGACCAGGATTTTCCGGATCGTCCCGGCCTTGGGGGAGGGAACGTTGAAGGTGGCCTTGTCGGTCACCATTTCCACCAGGTCGGAGTCGGCCTCCACCGAATCCCCGGGTTTTACGTAGACGAAACTGACCTGGGCCTCGTCTCCGGCGTCGTCGCCGAGGGAGGGGAGAACCACGGTGTATTCGGACATGTTTTTCCTTTGCTCAAGACGGCCGGCCCGCCCGGCGGGCCAAGCCAATGATAAGCGTTATGCCGCCAGCGTCAAGGCGGGAGGGGTTATTTTCAAAACCGTCTTGACCGGCGCCGGTTGATGCGCTATACCTTTAAGCCGTTGGCGGGGCGGGGCCGCGGACCGCTTTTCCGGCTCGGGGCGGGAAGGCGGGGCGGGGCGGCCGATTTCGGCTTGGGTACAATCGGGAGCGGGATCGGCGGCATGGCGAGATTCATCATAGACGGCGGCCATCCCATAAGCGGCGTCATCCAAGCCTCCGGAAACAAGAACGCCGCCCTTCCCATCCTTTGCGCGAGCATCCTGTCCGACCGCGGGGTTTGGATCAGGAACGTCCCGAAAATCGGCGACGTCGCCACCCTGATCGCCCTGCTGGAAAACCTGGGCATGCGCTTCGCCCGCCAGGGCGACTACGATCTCCGCTCCCTTTCCTCCAGCCTCTCGGATCGCCCCCTGGATCCCGGGCTTTGCCGGGCGGCGAGGGGAAGCGTACTCCTGGCGGTTCCCCTGTTGCACCGTTTCGGCCGGGTTGAGCTGCCGTTCCCGGGCGGCGACCGGATCGGCCGCCGGCGCATCGACACCCACTTGCTGGCCCTGGAGCAGATGGGGGCGGCCATAACCGCCCGCCCGTCGTCCCTGGTGATTTCCGCCCCCCGGGGCGGGCTCCGCGGCCGGGACATCCTTTTGGACGAGGCCTCGGTCACCGCCACCGAGAACGCCGTCATGGGGGCGGCCCTGGCCAAGGGCGCCAGCGTCATCCGCAACGCCGCCTGCGAGCCGCACGTGCAGGAGCTCTGCCTCTTCCTCAACAGCCTCGGGGCCGACATTTCGGGAATCGGCACCAATCTGCTCCGGGTGAACGGGGTGCCCTCGCTTTCCCGGGAAAACCAGGAGGCGGCCCTGGGGCCCGACTACCTGGAGGTGGCCTCGCTCATGGTCCTGGCCGTGATCACCGGGGGCGAGCTGGTCGTCGAAAATGTACGGGCCGAGGATCTGCGGATGATTCTTTTCCAGTTCCGCCGGCTGGGGATGGCGGCGGAGGTCAGGGGGGAGAGCCTGTACGTGCCGGCGAACCAGCCCCGCCGCATCCAACGGGATTTCCTCGGCTCCATCCCCACGATCGCGAGTTCGACCTGGCCGTCCTTCCCCGCCGACCTCACCAGCATCGCCCTGGTGGCGGCGACCCAGATGGAGGGCGGGGCCGTGATTCACGAAAAGATGTTCGAGAGCCGGCTGTTCTTCGTGGATCAGCTGCTGGACATGGGCGCCAAGGTGGTGCTCTGCGATCCCCACCGGGCGGTGGTGGTCGGCCCCTCCGAACTGCACGGCGCCCGCATGCACAGCCCCGACATCCGGGCCGGGATGGCGCTTCTGGCGGCGGCCTTCGCCGCCCGGGGCGAGTCCGTGATCGAAAACGTCGTCCAGATTGACCGGGGTTACGAGCAAATCGACCGCCGCCTGGGGCGGCTGGGGGCGAGAATCGAAAAAGAGGATTGAGCGCCGACCCCCCCGGAAGGCCCGGCGGGCGGCCCCCGTTTCCCGGGGCGGCGAAAGAAAAGGTTGGTTTTATGATTGAAGCGAGCGCGGTTTCCGGTCCCGGCCAGGCTTGTCCCCCCCCTCCCGAAATTCCGGTTTTCGAACCGCTGATCCGTTCCCGGGAGGAGCACAACATTTCCCGCCGGGACATCGATCCCGACGCCCTGCGCGTCCTTTACCGGCTGGCGCGCAACGGCCACACCGCCTACCTGGTCGGCGGCGGGGTCCGCGACCTCCTCCTGGGCCGCAAGCCCAAGGATTTCGACATTTCCACCGACGCCCGGCCGGAACAAATCCGCGCCCTGTTCAAGAACTGCATCCTGATCGGGCGGCGCTTCCGGCTGGCCCACATCCGCTACGGCGACAAGATAATCGAAACCTCGACCTTCCGTTCCGCCCCGGCCGCGGTCTCCGACCCGGCCGATCCCGACGCCGATCTCTTCCAGCGGGACGACAACCTTTTCGGGACCCCCCGCGAGGACGCCCTGCGCCGCGATTTCACGGTCAACGGGCTGTTCTACGACATCGGCTCCTTCCGGATAATCGACTACGTGGGGGGACTCGAGGATCTGGGCGAGCGCCGCATCCGCGCCATCGGCGTCCCCGGCGTCAGGTTCCGGGAGGATCCGGTGCGCATGATCCGGGCGGTGCGGTTCGCCAGCCGCCTCAACTTCGGCATTTCGCCCGGAACCGAGGACGCCATCCGCGGGCATGGCCGGGAATTGATCAAGGCCTCGCCCGCCCGCCTGCTGGAGGAGATCCAGCGCCTTTTCGCCTTCGCCTCCGGGGAAAGGGCGATGCGGCTGCTGGACTCCACCGGACTCCTCGAGGTCATTTTGCCGGAGGTGTCGGCCTGCCTCGCCCGGGAAGCCGGGGAGAATCCGGCCGCCGCCTTCTGGGAGCGGTTGAGGATTCTCGACCGCGGCGACACCGTGATGCCGGACGCCACCCCCGCCCTGATATTCTCCGTCCTCCTGGTCGAACCCCTGAAAAACCATCTGGCCCGCAATTGGGAATCCGGCCATTTCCCCCGCCTGAAATTCGACAAAATCCTTTCCTTCCTCCAACCCCTGGCCCAACGCCTGCGCTTTCCCAAAAAGCTCGCGGACCGCATAGCCCACATCTTCCTTTCCCAGAACCGGTTTTTCCATCCCGAGGCCAAGCCCGGCTCGCTCGCCGGCTTCGTCACCCAGGATTCCTTCCACGAATCCCTGGCCCTGGCCGAAATACTGGCCGGCCGCCAGCCCGAATCCCAGGAACTCCTCAATCCCTGGCGCGACATGCTTAACGAACGCATTTACTCCCTGGAGGGGATCTCGGGGCGGCGACCGCCTCCCCGGGGCCACCCCGTCCCGGGAGAAGCCGGGGGCTCCCCGTTCGGCGGGCCCGAGGGGGCGGCCGCCGGCGAATCCGGGGAAAAGCCGGGCAAAAGCGTCAGCCGTTCGGCCCGCCGGCGCCGCAACAAGCGGCTGCGCCGCCAACACGCGATCACGGCCTCCCCCCCGGAGGGGCGGCCGGAAGAATCCGGGCCTCCCGCCCAGGCGGAAGCCATCCCCCCCGCCCGGCCGGAAGTCCGGCCCCCGAAGACGGAAGCCGCCGAACCGGAGCCGGCCGGCGCCCCGGCGCCATTGCCGGAGGCCCCGATCCGAAGCGCCGCCGGGGAGGCGCCGCCGGCGGGGGAATCCCGGAGAAGGCGCCGGGGCGGGAGCCGGAGGAAGGCGGAGGCGGCCGGCCGGCCCGCCGAACCGGCGAACCGGGAAAAACCGGCGGCCGGGCCGCCGGCGGATCATCCGCTCACCGCCTCCTCCTTTTATTTCCCCGAGTCTCCGGCCGGCGAATCCCGGCCGGAACCGGAAAGGGAAAAGGGGCGGGGCGGGGCAAGGAAACGCGGGGGAAAGCCGGCCCGTTCCCGGCCCGGCCCCGGGATGGAACCGGCGGCCGGGGAAGCTCCGGAGGATCAACCGCCCTTCCGGCGGGATCGGCTGGACGACGCCGATGTTTCCCCCCATTGGCTGGACGAGATCTAAGAGGCTGTTGTTAAATGCCGGATCGTCCGGGTTAGACAAGGAAAAAGGCGCTGGCAGGATGATTTTTGGCCGGAGGTCAAGGGCAAAAATCATCCGAGAAGCGACTTTTGACGCAGTATAACCCGATGAGACGGCATTTAACAACACGCTTTTAAAACTTTTGGCGGCGGGGCGGCCGGCCTCCCCCGCGGCGAATGACGCGATATTTGACGCCGGCGCTGTGCTGGCGCCAGGTGAAACGCCTTGATTAAGGAGGAACGCCATGCTACGCAAGCTGTCCGTGGTATTGTGTCTGTTCACGCTCCTGGCCCTGTCGGCGCCGCGGGCCGGCGACTTCCCCGGCAAGGGAATCACCATCATCTGCACCGCCGCGCCGGGCGGCGGTTCCGACGCTCTCGCCCGCATGCTGGCCCAGGTGGCGGAACCGATTTTCGGCCAATCGGTGGTGGTGGTGAACAAGGTCGGCGGCGCCAACGCGGTCGGCCTCAGCGAAGGCGCCCGCGCCCGGCCGGACGGTTACACGGTCACCATGGCCACGGTGGAGGTGGTCATGCATCCGCTGCTCGGCAACGTTCCCTGGAAGGTGCCGGACGTCTTCAAGCCGATAATGCTCCTGAATTCCGATCCGGGCGCGGTCACCGTGCGCGCCGATTCGCCCTGGAAGACGTTGGGCGACTTCCTCGCCGACGCCAAGAAGCGCCCGGGCGAAATCAAGATCGGCTGCACCAGCCCCGGTTCGATCTGGCACATCTGCGCCGCCGCCCTCGAGGAGGCCTCCGGCACCAAGTATAACCTGGTCCCCTATCCGGGCGGCGCCGCCCCGGCGGTGGTCGATCTCCTCGGCGGCCACGTCGACGCGGTCACCGTCAGCCCGGCCGAGGTCGGACCCCAGGTCGAGGCCGGCCAGCTCCGCATCCTCGCCGTCATGTCCGACAAGCGCGACGAAAAATTCACCGGCGTCCCCACCATGAAGGAACTCGGCTTCAACGTCTCCATCGGCACTTGGCGATCCTTCGTCGTCCCCAAGGCCACCCCGGACGCGGTGGTCAAGGTCCTCCACGACGGCTTCAAGAAGGCGCTCGAGGATCCCAAGCTGGTCGAATTCGCCCGCAACCGCGGCCTCGGCCTCGATTACCGCAACGCCGCCGACTTCACCAGGATGATGGGGGAACAGGAGGCGATGTTCGCGAAAATTTTCAAAGCCTACGATTTGCTCCCGAAGTAGGGCGCCCACGCCCGGGGATCCGCTCTGGAACCCCCTTTCCGGAGCGGACCCCTTCCGTTGGCTTTTAAAGTCCGCAAGGAACGACACATGCGCAAGACACGGGACCTAGTCGCCTCCGCCTTCGTTCTCGCCGTCGCGATTTTCGCCTTCGGGGCGGCCATGACCCAAAGCCCGGGGCAAATCGGCCATCCCGGCCCCGGCTTCTTTCCCGGGGTGGTCGCCGTCTTCATGTTCGCCATGGGCATCCTTCTGCTGGCGAAAACCTTCGCCCAAAAGAGCGAGATAGAAACCGACAAATCCATAATTCCCTCCACGAGGAAGGATTATCTGCGCGTCGGCATACTCGCGGCCATCTGCGCCGTCTACCTGGAACTCATGGACTACGCGGGATTCGTTCTCGTCACGCCGCCCTTCTGCCTCATCGTCGCGCTTCTCCTCGGGGAGCGGCGCCCGTTGGTGCTGATACTCCATTGCATTCTGGTTCCGGTCGCCATTTACGTCTCGTTCCAGATATTGCTCAGCGTCCCGCTTCCGGACGGCCGGGCCTTTTATTAACCCTTGAATACTAAGGTACCGGCATGGAAGACATTTTCAGCGGCATCGGCCTCGCCTTTTCGCCCTACGCCATTATAGCGGTCATTTGCGGAGTGGTCGGGGGAATCGTGGTGGGGGCCCTGCCCGGGCTCTCGGCTACCATGGCGGTGGCCATCCTGACCCCGCTGTCGTTCGGCATGACGCCCGCCGTCAGCATGGCGATGCTCTTGGGCACCTATGTCGGGGCCGTTTACGGCGGCAGCATCTCGGCCATCCTCATCCGGACGCCGGGTACGCCCGCCGCCTGCGCCACCATCTTCGACGGCTACCCGATGACCCAGCGCGGCGAAGCCGGAAAGGCGCTGGGCTGGGCCGCCCTCGGCTCCTGCGTCGGCGGCATGATCGGCCTGTTCTTCCTGGTGGTTTCCGCCCCGCTCATCACCAGGTTCGCCCTGTCCTTCAGCGCCCCGGAATATTTCGGCCTGGCCATTTTCGGCCTGTCCATCATCATCTCCGTGTCCGGAAAGCACGTGACGCGGGGGATGATATCCGGCGCGGCCGGCCTGCTGGTCGCCACCATCGGCATGGATCCGATACAGGGATCGACCCGTTTCATCTTCAACTCGATGGATTTGCTGGGCGGCATTTCGCTTATTTCCGCCCTCATCGGACTTTTCGCCGTGTCCGAGGCCTTCAACAGCGCCGAGACGGTCATGCGCGAATCGGAGCGGATAAAGCAAATCATCAACGGCCTCTTCCCGCTCTGGAGGGAGATCAAGGGGCATGCCGTCCTCATTTTGAAATCGGCGGTCATCGGCACCTTCATCGGCGCCCTTCCCGGCGCCGGGGCGGACATCGCGGCGTTCGTCTCCTACAACGAGGCGCGGCGCAGTTCCAGGACGCCGGAGAAGTTCGGGACCGGCTTCGTCGACGGCGTCATCGCGGCGGAGACGGGCAACAACGCGGTGACCGGCGGAGCGATGATTCCCCTGCTGACCCTGGCCATTCCCGGCGACGCGGTCACCGCCGTCCTCCTGGGCGCCCTGATGATCCACGGACTCAAGCCCGGCCCCATGCTCATGGCGGAGAACCGCGATCTCGTCTACAGCTTCTTCTGCAGCCTGTTCGTCGGCAACCTCCTGCTCCTCGTTTTCGGGATCGGCGGCATCAAGGTCTTCACCAAGGTGGTGGCCCTGACCAAGCGCCTGCTAGTCCCCATCATCCTCATCCTTTGCGTAATCGGCGCCTACGCGGTGGGCAACAACCTGTTCGACGCCAAGCTCGCCCTCGCCTTCGGCGTCCTCGGCTACCTCATGCAGAAGGCGGATTTCCCGGTGGCGCCGCTGGCGCTGGCCATCATTCTCGGCCCGATGGCGGAGGTGGCGCTTCGGCAGTCGCTCATCATGAATCACGGTTCCTGGTCCATTCTGGCGACCCGCCCCATCAGCCTAGGCCTGCTGATCATCGCGGCCCTCTCCATCTTCTTCTCCATTCGCCAAGCCCAAAAAGAAAACAAAAAACGTGAAGCCATGAGGTCATGAAAGAGGCGCGCGGAGTCCGCCCGGCCATCGCCACGCCCTTGGCCGGCACGGGCGGAACCGGTACAAGCCTGGCGCAACCAATGAAAGGATTCGCCGTGAAAACCTGGAACACCGAAAACGAATTGTTCACCCTGATGCGCACCGAACTGTACACCGCCGTGGTCGGCGACATCATGGACAAAATGGGCCTTCTGCGTCAATTCCTGCCGGCGGACATCACTCCGCTCCGCGACGACATGATCGTGGCCGGCCGCGCCATGCCGGTGCTCGAGACCGACACCGCCGGCGAGGATTGCGGCAACCACAACGCGATTGTCAAAAAAACCTTCGGGCTCATGCTGGAAGCCCTCGACGATCTCAAGGAAAACGAGGTGTACATCTGCGGCGGCTCATCGCCCAGGTATGCCCTGTTCGGCGAGCTCATGGCAACTCGCGCCAAACATCTGAAGGCGGCCGGAGCCGTGGTCAACGGCTACTCCCGGGACACCCGGGGCATACTGGATGTCGGCCTGCCCATGTTCTCCATCGGCCGCTACTCGCAGGATCAGGCGCCCCGGGGCAAGGTTATCGACTACCGCGTTCCGCTTGAAATCGGCGGCGTGCGGATAAAACCGGGCGACATAGTCTTCGGCGACTTGGACGGCGTCCTGATTGTTCCTAGGGAACACGAGGAGGAGATCCTTGTCAAGGCCCATGAAAAGGCGACGGGCGAGAAGACGGTCGGGGCGGCCATCCGGGGAGGCCTTTCGGCAAGGGAATCGTTCGCAAAATACGGTATCATGTAAGGTTGACTTTTGAGTGAAAATTTAAAGAAAATCGGACAAACCGCCGTTTGATTTTCTTCAAAATAATTCACGGAATACGACGGAGCCTCCCGGGAACCGGCACGGAGCCGAAATTTCCGGGGCTCATTGGCTGGGAAGGGAGATGACATGAAGGGAATTCTGTCTTTGACGGCCGTTCTGGTTGCGACCGCCGGCCTCGCCCTCGCGGGACAGGCTCCGAAATCCCTGAAGCTCGGATACACGGTGGTGCCGGGGGGCCCCATTCACGACGCGGCGATCCGGTTCGGGGAACTGGTCAAGGAGAAGTCCGGCGGCTCCCTCGAGATTGAACTGTTCCACAGCGCCGCCCTCGGCAATGATCGGGAAATGTGCGAAGGCCTCATGGTCGGCATGCTGGATATGCAGATCGTCGGCGCCGCCCCGATAAGCTGGTACATTCCGGAATACGGCATGATCGAGGCTCCCTTCATCTTCCGGGACTACGAGCACATGGACAAGGTTCTCAGGGGTAGCGTCGGCAAGGAAATCGCGGAAAGGCTCTACGCGAAAAACAAGCTGATAATCATCGACTGGTGGCCCCGCGGGCCGCGCTACCTCACCACCTCCAACCGCCGGGTGGAAAGCCCCGCCGATCTCAAGAGCCTCAAGCTGCGGGTTCCCGAAGTCCCCGCCTACATCGCCACCTGGCGCCTTCTGGGGGCGAACACGACTCCCATCACCTATTCCGAGATGTTCATGGCCCTCAAGCAGGGGGTGGTC
>JAISYL010000128.1 GCA_031269935.1 Planctomycetota bacterium | reverse complement strand
CTCGGGGGGGAAGGGGGAAGGTCCGCCGCCACCGCCTTCGGGGGCGGGGAGGGCAGGCGAAGTTGGAATTCCCGGATAACCTGGGCCGGGAGGGGCCGGTCCCCGGAGTCGACCCCGATCTGGACGAACCTGATTTCGCCAATCCCGCGATTACCCTCCCGGCCGGCCGGGAGGAGGGGAAGGGCGGGCGAATCGGGGGGCGGAAGCCCGGCCGGCGATTCTTCCGGCTGGGGGGAAGGCTGCCGGCCGGGACGCCTTTCGGGCGAAACGGCCAAATCCCGGAAGTGAAACGCTTTCCCCTCTTGGCCGGGAAAGCCGCCCGCGAAGGCGAACTCCCCGCCGGCCTCCGGCAAGACTCCCGGCTTCCCCGGAGACGGAAAAAGGGCGGACGGGAAAAGGAATTTCCCCCCGGCCGCCGGGAGAGGCACTGGGGCCAGGCCGAGGGAATCCGGAATTTCCTCCGATTCCGCCGCTTCCAATTCCGCCACTTCCGGTTTCGCCGCTTCCGGGTTCCGATTCGGTACCGGCCGCGAATGTTTCCAGGCCTTGCCTTCTTTCCCGGTTTCCATCGTTCCCGGCCGGTTTTCCGGCGCCAGGGGGCCGGGCTTCGCTTCCGTTTCGGCTTCCCCGCTCCGTCCGGGATTGTCCGGGGGGGGCGACTCCGGCCGGGGGCGTCTTTCTGGCGGCGGCGCCGGGGCAGGGGAATCCGGAGCTTCTTCCGGTTCCGCCGGGTCCAATTCCGCCAACTCGGGTTCCGCCGGTTCCGGGTTCCGATCCGGTACCGGCCGCGAATGCTTCCAAGCCTCGCCTTCTTTCCCGGTTTCCATCGTTCCCGGCCGGTTTTCCGGCGCCAGGGGGCCGGGCTTCGCTTCCGTTTCGGCTTCCCCGCTCCGCCCGGGATGTTCCGGGGGGGGCGACTCCGGCCGGGGGCGCCTTTCGGGCGGCGGCGGCTCGGCCGGAGAATCCGGAATTTCCTCCGGTTCCCGCGGTTCCAGCTCCGCCAATTCCGGTTCCGCCGGTTTCGGGTTCCGGTCCGGTACCGGCCGGGAACGTTTCCAGGCCTTGCCATCTTCCCCGGTTTTCACCGTTTCCGGCCAATTTTCCGGCGCCAGGGGGCCGGGCTTCGCCTCCGTTTCGGCTTCCCCGCTCCGCCCGGGATTGTCCGGGGAGGGCGGTTCCGGCCGGGGGCGCCTTTCGGGCGGCGGCGCCTCGGCCGCCCGGGCGGCGGGGACGGCTCCGCCGGCGAAAGCCAATTCAAGGGCCGCTTCGCCCAGGGAAAGGGGAAGCCGGGGGCGTTCCCGGGGTGGGGAAGGGAAAAAGGCGAAGGCCGCCAGCAGCCCGGCGTGAAAAAACAGGGAAAGCGCCAAGCTGAGGCGGAAGGCCGGGTCCCGCCGCCGCCGGCCGCCGCCGGCCGGAATTCGGGTTTCCCCTCCATTTTTGCCGCTTATTCCCAAGGTCCGGGCGCCTTCCATTGGCTGATATCGGGGGTATCGGCGACGTATCGCCCGGCGACCGGAAGCAGAAAATATTTGACCGCTTCGGAAATCCGGCAAAAGGGCAGGTTTTCACGCGGCTGGGGTAACCGCCGCCAAAACGCCCGCCATTGGGGTTCTTTTGGCCCGGTACAGGCTAAGGGCTTCCAGGACCACATCCATACCGATTTTATTACGGTACTTGAAGCAGTCGGCCAGAGTTTTCGCCGGGCTGTAGATTTTTATGGCCGCGCCATCGATCATGTGCTCCTCGACGCCGGCGGCATAAACCGCGTCGGAAAAGCGTTTGATCAACAGCGGCGGGTGGGCGAGGCGGGGAATGCCGGCGCTGCGGGGAAGCGCCACCTCGACGGAGTGGGGAATCTGGGTGGTCAGATCATGGAAATCCAGGGCGGAGACGAGACAGATAACCGCCTTGGGAATGCGAAGAGCGACGGTGAGAAGATCGGGGCGGCTGGTCGGCGGCATCGCGGCGAGACGATATACTCCCCGCCCGAGTTGTTCAATGACGCCGCGATCGCGAAGCGCATAGAGGGTGTGGCGGGTTATACCCCGGCGAATGGCCTCCCGCATCCGCAGTTGGCCGCCGCCGGAGCGGAAAATCAATTCGGGCGACTCGGGTTTAGCCATCATGGCGCCTCGGACAAATAACTGCCAATAATTCATAATTAATGATACTATGTCCGGGCAAATATTTCCACTCTTGAAATTTCGCTCCCTCACCCTCCTCACCCTCCCCACTCCCTCACCGCCGGGCGCGCCGGAAGCCGCCGAAAAACAGGGCGAGGATCGCCAGGACGAAGAGCGGGGCGAACCATTCCATCCCGGAGGAGCCGACCACGGCGGAATCCTCCGCTTGCTCCACCGGCTCCATTTTGAAGCCCCTGACGTTCCGGGTTTCCCCGGGGTCCCCGCCGGCGGGATCGTCCGGCCGGGGGGAGGGGTTGGCCCGGCCCAGTTCCTCCAGCAGCCGGAGGCGTTCCCGGACCTGTTCCCCCAGCTCCTTCCCCGCCGCCCGCTCCATCGCCAGGCGGAATTCGACCGCCAACTCCGGCGAGGGAAGCCCGGGGAGGGATATCAGGTTGGCCACCATTTGGTTAAGCAGGGGATTGTTGCAGGTGTGGTCGCAGCAGGCTACCCCCTTGGCGGCCACGTTGAGGGCGTATTCCGCCGCCAGGGTCCGGGCCGTCCCCTCCCCGGGGGACCAGTAGCCCTTGCGGATCGCCTCCAGCATCCTCCCGGTCAGGGACTGGAAGGCCCAGGGGTTGTTCTCCCCGAAAAATTCCTTCAACCCCAGCCCGAAGCGGTCTTCCACGTAGGCCGCGAAGGTTTGATCCCACAACTCTCCGTCCACCGCCCCGGGGGAGGTGACCTGCCAGCCCCAGAGGTAGTCGACGTAGTTGGACATTTCCCGGGCTCCGGCGTAATTCTCCCCCATCATCGCCTCCATCCATTTGGGGTTGAGGTAGCGCCGGTGCGCCTCCCGGGCCAGGGAGGCGCCCAGCCGGCGCCGGACGACGGAACCGGGCCGGCGCTGGTCGGCGATTAGGGTCTCCGGGTTCCGCCCGGACAGCCGGCGGATGGCGAGGTTCATCCCCCCCAGGTACATGTAGGCGTCGTCGCTGTCCATGAGGCCGAAAAGGTTGGATGATTGCGAATGCCAGGCGATTTCCGCCCCGGCCAGGTTTTCCGCCAGGGCGGTTTCGGCCGGAAGTCCCCAGAAATCCCCCCCGTAGGCGAAGCCGCCCTGCCGGAGGTAGACCTCCGCCACCGCCCCCTCGTCCTCCCATAGCCCCGAGGCGGAGACCAGTTCCGCGACCCGGTTGCCGTAAGCCCCGGGCGCTTCCGAAAAAATCCGGGCCCGGGCCAGCCGCCCGGCCTCCCCGGGGGCCATGCCGGAGGCCAGCAGCCGCTCCTCCAGCCGCCGGTCGTTCCGGCTGATGAAGTTGTCGAGGCCGCCCAGGGCCGCCGCCTGGCGGATGGCCCCGTCCAACAGGCGGATTTTCTCCGGGAAGAGGTCGCGGTAGAGCCCGGAGGCGTTCACCGTCACGTCGATTCGGGGGCGCCCAAGCTCCCCCGGCGGGATCGGCCTGACCCCCGTCACCCTCCCGCCGGGATCCCACACCGGCTCCATCCCGGCGAGGGCGAGGATGGCGGCTTCGTTGATCCCTTCGTTACGGAGGGTCTCGACCGCCCAGAGGACCACCGCCGCCTTTTCCGGGTATTTCCCCCGGTTTTCCCGGCGGTGGCCGGCGATTATTTCCCCGGCCGCCTTTTGCCCCAGTTCCCAGGCGGCCCGACTGGGCAGCCGATCCGGCGGGAAGCCGTGGAAATTGCGGCCGGTGGGGAGGCTGGCGGGGTTGCGGAGGGGATCGTTGCCCTCGCCCGGGGGAATGTAGCGCCCGGCCAAGCCCCGCAGGAGCATCTCCATTTCGTTGGGGCCGGAGAGGGAAAGCCGCCCCGCCGCCGCCGCCTCCGTCCAGCCGGGATTGGCCGCGGCCACCGCCGCCGCCGTTCCGGCCAGGGCCTCGCCCTCCGGGGAGCGCCCGAAGGTGTGGAGGCCGTAGGGGATTACCTCCAGTTCCAGTTTCTCCAGATGGGTAAGCAAGCGGTTTACCCCCTCCGGGCCGTCCAACCTCCCCGCCTCCCGGCCGAGACCCAGTCTTTCCGCCAGGGCCCGGACCCGCTCCAGGTAGCCGGGGGCGGTGGGCGAGGCCAGGCTTTCGGCCCGGCGGTAGGCCTCGGCCAGTTCCCGCAGCCGGATATGTTCGCTCCGGCCCTCCGCTTCCCCCAGGGCCGGGGTCAGGTGGTCGATTATCACCCCCCGCCCCCGGCGCTTGGCCTGGACCCCCTCGCCCAAGTCGTCGACCAGGTAGGGGTAGAGGTTGGGGAGCTCGCCCAGCATGATTTCCGGGGGGCAGGCGGGGGAAAGGCCGGCTTGCTTCCCGGGCAGCCATTCATAGGAGGCGTGGGTCCCCAGGTGGATTACCGCGTCGGCCCGGAACCGCCGTTCCAGCCACAGGTAGGCGGCCAGGTATTGGTGGTGCGGATAAAGGTGGGGGTCGTGGTAGAGCTTCCGGGGATCGTCGGCCAGCCCGCGGACGGGCTCGGGGAGGACGACCAGTTTCTCCCCCAACCGGATCAGGGGAATGATCAGCCGCCCGTTCCTGAACATGAGGGAGGCTTCCCCGGGTTCGCCCCATTGCTCCAACACCTTGTCCCGAAATTCCCGGGGGAGCTCGGCGAACCAGGCCAGGTATTCCTCCAGGGGGAGTTCCTCCGCTCCCCCGTTTTCCAGGAGCCGGTCGAGCTCGCCCGGGGCCCAGGTTCCGATGTTCAGGCCCCCGGCGAGCGCCCGTTCCGCCAGTTCCCTCTCCTTCAAGCGGGCGGCGGGGGGGATGTCGTAGCCGGCCCGGGCGAGCCCGCCGATTATTTCCTCCAGGCTGCGGAAAAGGTTGAGATAGCTGGCCCCCAGGTTCTGCTTCCCCTGGCTGTGGTTGTAGTAGAGGATGGCGAGGCGCTTGTCGGAGTTTTTCCGGCGGCGGAGGGCGGCCCAGCGCCGCAGGCGGGGGAGGAGGCGCCGGACCTGTTCCGGCAGCGGCTCCTGCCGGTAGCTGGTCCCGCCTTCTCCTTCCTCCTCGACTTTGCCCCCGAGGGGAGTGGGTTCGATGGCCCCGGAAATTTCCGGGGTTCCCAGGCTCCAGACCGCGTCGAGGGCTTCGATCCCGACCGGGCTGGCCCGCCATTCGGCCAGGGTCTGGCTGTAGAGCTGGATGGCGTTGAAGACCGGGACGTCAAGCTCCGCCAGGGCGGCGGCCAGTTCCGGGGCCAGGGCCGAATTGAACTTGAGGGTGTGGCCAAGGATCAGGTCCACCCGGCTTTTCCGCTCCGAATCCAGGAAAAACCGCTCCAGCATCTCCAGATCCCCCCCGAAGGCGGGAAGGAGGTTGAAGCCCCCGGCCTCCAGTTCGCCCGCCAGGGCGTCCAGGGCCTCCCTTTGCCCGGGGGCGAGGAAGGAGGGGAAAATCATGAGCCCGAGCCAGGGGCGGTCCGAGGCGAAGGCGGGGGTGGTCCGGTACCAATCCAGGTAGGCGGAGAATTCGGGGAATGGCTCCTCCGTTCCCGGGTGCCAGATCCCGGCCCGGAGAAGGGGCCGCGCCGGCCGCCAGGGGAGGTCCGGATCCAAGGTTATGGCGAAAGCGCGGCGGACCAGGTTCCTCAGGTTGTCCGGGCTGGGGTGTTCGAAATATTCCGCCAGATCGGGGTCGAAGACGAATCCCCGGTCCTCGAGTTCCCGATCGTTGGTCGATCCCCGGAGGGCGAAGACCCGCTTCCCCGCCAACAGCCCCCGCTCCTCCAGGTACCGGGGGAGGCCGCGATCCATCGCGTCCACCAGGATGACCTGGCTCCGGGCCAGGAAGCCGGCCGCCTCGGGATCGCCCTCCAATTCCTTGCGGACGAAGACCCGGGCCTCCAGGCCGGCCGGGAGTTCCAGCCCCGCCAGCGCCTGGCGGGCCGGGCGGCTGTCGGCATCCAGGACCAGCCAGGACAGCCGCCCCTCCCCGGCCGCCCCGGCGGAAAGGAGGAAGAGCCAAGCCAGCCCCAGCGCCAGCGGTCCGCGAATTCCAAATCTTCGCTTTGGCTTTTGCGGGAGGCGTCCCCGGTTCGGCCGGCTTCCGCCCCCGGGGGAGCGGGTTCCCCGAGGGTATGGGAGGTCGATTATGGAGCAAACGGGCTTCGGTATTCGCAAGGTCGGGGCCTGTCATGAAATGACCGCGGCATGTTTAACCGAGGCGCGATGGGCGGCAATGTTTTTCGCAGGCGGTTTGGCGAAAGCGTACGGGAGATCGGAAGAACCAAGCATACAATATTTTTTGCAAGGTTTGGCGCCGTAATATGTTTTTGTTGGAATTTCCTGTTTTATTTACGGCAATCATCGGGGAGTCATGATTTTCAAAGATCTTTCCGCCGCCTCGGCAAATTGCGCCTTTAATATTTCGAACAATGCGAGTATCTGCTCTTTCATATTGAAAAAATCGGCGGCTTCAATAAATTTAAATTCTCCATGCGCAATCGCATGCCGGGTTTGAATCAATTCGTTATTGATGAACTTTTCCTTAAGCTTCAAATCATCCGTTACCTCCAGGCCAAACATGATGAAAAACAAATTTAAATTCTGGAAATTCACTTTTCCGTCAAAATCATAATCGATGATTTTTCGAAGATCTCGTGGCGCCCTTAAATCCTTTGCGCCAAGATTCGTCAAAACATCCGCAAACAACTTGTATCCCACCCTGGGATGCCTTTCCCTATTGCCGCCATATCTTTTCCTAATTATCGCGGCTTTAATTGGAGATGGCGCCTTGGCGATAACGCAACCCTCGAATAAATCCAGATACCTCTTTACGGCGAATTTCACGAATCCTTCCCAATGGGCGCACAATAAAACCACGCCAAACCTCGACAATACCTGTTTATGGTGCAAATCGGCGGCGCCTTCAATCAACTGGGATTGAGAGGCTATTTCCCGTTTCCGTTGGGCGAGATCCCCATTCAATTCATCTTCATATGAAGGGACTGACAACCGCTCTTCGTCATTCATCATTGGTCACTCGCTCGCCGCAACGCCAAAATAGGAGATGCCGAACGGTATAGTTGATTCTATTCTCTCATTGGCTCTAATCCCGCTTCCCGTTTTCAACATAAACACTTGTTTTGCAGAGACATCCTGTATTTTTGCAATAAGCGCCCGCCGAGATTTTTTTCCCCATATCGCCAGATTTTTCGCGATGCCGACAGATACCAATTCGAATAACGCCGTCGAAAAAGCGCCCCTGTGCCTGCCTTCTTTCTTGTCGAACTTCTTAAAAGCATCTTCGCCAAGCGTCCGATTAATAATCTTGAACGTTCTTTGATAAACATCTTGAAATGAATCCCGGTTGAAATTTCCGTCCATGCATAATTCCGTTATTTTATCATCAAGAAATGGACCAATATCGCCAATTCTTTGTTTTTCCTTCCAATCCATGTTATAAAAAGCGATGAATCTCGATATAAGTTCGAGATCGTAGCTTTGTTCCAACTGATTTTCAGGCAGGGGGCAACATTCAAGAAAATCAGGCGATTTGGCAAGTTCTTTTATCCAGAGGTAAAAGGTCCTGTCCGACATGATGATTAAGCAGTTCCTAACCTCTTGCGGTTCTAGCGTTGTTCCGCCAGTGTTCAATCTGCGAAAGAGATCGTATTTTGTGTCTTGGGTGCTTTCTTTTTTTATAATCTTAAAATCGAGTTTTTCACGTTTAAAGTCCCTTTTCAATGAAGGAGAAATCGCTTGTTTTCCTTCCCAGCACACCCCATCCAAGTCCGGCAAATACTTGGTTCCATTTAAACGGAGCGGCGCCACCGGCTTATTCTCTTCATCGCGCAATTCCCCGGAAAACTGCAATATTGTCGACAACCGCTGCATGCCGTCAACAACATCCCATACGCCGTCATCGCGTTGGGAAACAAAAAATGAGGGAACGGGAATCCCCAAAAGAACGGATTCGATAAATGAAGTTCTTTGAGCAGAACTCCAGCGGAACATTCTTTGAAATTCGGGGTGGATGTCCAGATCCTTATCCCTGTATAAATTAATCACCTCGCCAATAGACATAGAATAGGAATCCGTGTGAATTTCCCGCTTGTTTTTATTGATTTGTTCTTCCAATTTTGTCATGTCGCGTTCCTTGTCGAAATGCCGGCTGCATTGGAGACTGTTGACAAATTACCTCTTTACAAGCCCGCGTACGGTATCACAAGAAGACCACAATTGCAAGCGGCCCGGAAACTTTAAAGGAAATCAAACGGCGGTTTGTTTGATTTCCTTTAAAAGTCCCCTCCCTCCCCCAAACCGGTGGCGAAGGCCCGGAAGGCGGTGGCCAGGACCCCCGGCAGCCCGGGGTCGCGGGGAAGGGGCGCCAGGGCCGGCAGGGGCCTTCCGGCGATTCGCGAGGCGATGGCCAGGGCCCAGCCCTCGAACCCCTCCCGGAACGTCCCCTGGCCCATCAGTTCGGCGTCGGAGAGGGCGAAGGCGGCTTCCAGGAATTCCCGGTAGGGTGGCTGCCGGAGGAGGCGGTCGAATTCGCGGAGGGCGGGGCTCCCCGGCCGGGCCTGGAGGATCTCCTCCGGCCGGATTCGCCGCTCCGCCAGCCTGGCCCGGGGAGGGCGGCCGGGGTGGAAGCCGTTTTGCCGGAACAGGGCCTCACTCACCGCCGCGTGGGTCGCCTCGGCCAGGAGCTGCCCCAGCCGGGCGTGGCCGCCGACGAACTCGGCCTCGGCCCCCTCCCCGGCGACCAGGATGACCCCGTCGGTGCCGGTGCCGGTGGCGGGGTTCTCCCGGGGGGTCTGGGAACTCCTGACGTCGAGATCCCACAGGGCGGCCGTCTTGGCCTCGGTCACCGTCGCCAGGGCGGCGGCCAGGGCGGCCGGCCCCAGCCGGCGGTTGGCGAGGACGATGAGGTTTATGGTGCCGGGTTCCACGTAGGCCCCGTAATCCCGGGAGAGGCGGAGGGCGTTGGCCTCCGCCCCGGCCGTGGCCAGGACCACCACCCCGAGCCCGGCGGACTCGGCGGTCCGGATGGCCAAATTGTCCAGATCGGCCCCGGTGAAGAGGAGGCTCGCCGTTCCGTCCCGGAGGCCCAGGACCCGGAAAAGGTTGGCCCGGGCGGTCCGGCCCCCCAAGCGGTGGTTAACCTCCCACATGGGGGGAGGGGAAGACGAATTGCCGACGCTCGCCACCCCGGACAATTGGCCGTCGGCGGTGGAAAGGACGGTCTGCGGCTCCTTGAAGTCCAGGAGCAGGGTGTGGTGGCGGAAGTCGCCCAGGCGGCATTCCACTATCCGGGCATTTTCCACGTAGGGCAGATCGAGGGGGACGGGGCGAACGCCCAGAATTCCCTCGTCCCGCACCCGGAAGGCGGGATCGGCGTATTCCTCCGGATAGAGGCTGGAGCTTAGCCAGGCGGCGATTTGTCCGAACCGGCCGGCGGAACCGCGGAGGAGGGCGGCCGGCAAATACAGGATGCTCCGCCTCTCCGCCGCCTCCGCCTCCCGCCAGCCGGGCCGGGCGAGCAGGGCCTCCAATTCCTCCCGCTCCCCGCTTTCCGCCAGGATGGCCTGGGGATTCCAGGCCAGCCATTCGTCCAGGGAGGCCGGGCGCTCCCCCCCCGGCCAACCGGGGGTCAGCCCCCCGGCGGCCCGGATGAGGGCGGAGGGGGCGTCGGCCTCGCCGGCGATCCCGATTTCCCCCCCGCCCCGGACGAAAACGGCCCGCCGGCGCCGCTCCGGGGAAAGCCGCGCCATTTTCAGGGCTACCGTCTCCAGGAGCTCCCCCTCGGCCGCCGCCAGCCTTTCCGCTTCCGCCTCCGCCCCCAGCCGGCAGCCCAGCCGGCGGATTTTCGCCGCCGCCGCCGCCCAGTCCCCCCCGCTTTCCCAGGCCAGGAGTTCGTAGCCGCCGGCCGCTTCCGGGCTGGCGGCCTCCTCCCGGCCCAGGATCAGCAAATCCGGTTTCAGGGACTTGATCAGGGGGAAGCAGGGGTTTTTTTCCCCGCCCGCCGCCGGCTTGCCGGCTAGGCCGGGCGAATGCGCGTCCTCCCGGGCCACCCCCGCCAGGCGATTCCCCGCCCCCAGGCGGATGATTATTTCGCTCGCCTCCGGGACCAGCGAGACGATGCGGGCGGGGGCTTCCCGCCCGGCCGGCCCGGCCGCCGGAAGCCGGCCGCCCCCGGCCAGGACGGCCAGGGCCAGGGCTCCGCAAAACCTGAATCCTCGCTTCACGGCTTTCACCTTTCCCCGTCCGGCAGGTAGACCATGGTCCCGTCCTCCAGCCGGTAGGCCACCCCCAGGCGCACTCCCCGGCCCTCGGCCTCCTGGCGGCTCATTTTCACCGCCTCGATTTTTCGGCCATCCTTGCGGATCAGTTCCAGCCGCCCCTCTCCGTCCTGTTTGACCAGGGTCAGGCTGCTTTGGGGGTCGAAAAGCCCCTCCAGGCGGTAGGCGGCGAACAGGCTGACCACCAGGCCGACGATGAAGACCAGTCCCAAATCCAGGAGGTTGGCGACCCCGGCCAGGGGATCGTCGTCCTCCCGGTGGAGATCGGCGGGAGGAGGGCGGCCGAAGCGGCGGCTTTTCATCGGCCGTCCCCCTCTTCGGGCAGGGCGGCGGCTAGGGTTTCCGCCGCCGTCCGGATCAGCCGGAGGTCGTCCGCGACCCAGCGCTTCCTGACGGTGAGCCAGGCGAAGGCCAGGATTCCCGCCGCCAGCCCCACCACCGTGGTGGTGAAGGCGACGACCAGATCGCCCGACAGCCGGCTCAAGTCTCCCCGGCCCAGGGCGGCCAAGCCGGTCCCCATGGGGATGAGGGTCCCCATCAGCCCCAGGGAGGGGCCGACCCGGACCAGGATTTGCAGGTAGTCCAGGCGCCGCCATAAATTCTGCTCGATCTCCAGGTAGAGGTCCTCGGCGGCCCGGCGGGTGCAGCCCGGCCGCTCCAGGGCCTGTTCAAGTTCCCGGAAGCGCCGGAGGCCGGCCCCGGCCAGGAGGCGGGCGGCCCGTTCCGGGCCGGTCCCCGCCTCCCTTCCTAGACCGGGATCGCCCCGGCCGCGGCGCGAGCGCTCCAGCCATTCCGCCAGGACGGCGCCGCTGGCTGCCACCGCCGCCGCGAAGCCGGCGATGAGAAAGAGCATGACGGGATAGAGGAGGGCGCCGGAAATCAGGTAGATGGTTGAACTCAGGGCCGCTTCGAGGCGCATTGGCCGCTCCTGTCGGAAAGTTTCAGCTCCCGGCGGCCGCGGGCGAAGCCGAGGGCGAAAAGTATGAGGATGGCCGCGCCCGCCGCCGGGAGGGCCGCCGGATTGTCACCCCCGCCTTGATCCCGGATCCGGGCGACTAGCCCGTAAAGCTCCCGGAATTCGGCGAAGCCCGGACCCGCCAGGGCGGAAAGCATGAAATAGGAGGAGACGAAGAGCATGGCGAGGCCGAGGGTCCCCTCCGGATCGGCCCGGAGGAAGCGACCGCCCAGGCGGGCCAGGGCGGCCGCCGCCAGGGCGATGGCGATGAAGGCGGCGAAAAGGGCGAGGACGGCCGCCGCCGCCCGGGCGGGGAAATAAAGGATGAGGAAGCTTTCCGAGATCGCCAGCAGGCTCAGGCATACCGGGCAGGGGACGACCAGGGCCAGCCAGCCGTGGCCGGGCCGGGCTTTTCCCGCCCCGGCTTCCGGCCGGCGGAGCAGGGCCAGCCCCCAGAGGAAAAGGCAGCCGGCCAGGAGCCAATGCAGGGCCGCCCCCTTCTCCCACAGGGTCGGAAGGAAGCCGTAATAGGCGGCGGGGCCGAACCGGCCCAGAACCAGGAAAAGCAGGGCGAAGACGCCCCCGTAGCCCAGGATCAGCCCCAGGGACACCGCCAGGCCGGCCCGGAGACGGCCGGAGGCCAAGGCGTAGGACCAGCCGAGGCCGGTCTTGACCGCGAAGGCGGCGGTGGACAGGACGAGGCCGAGGAGCAGGGTCTTGAATTCCATGCCGCCCTTTCACTTGACGCTCTAAGAGCGTGTTGTTAAATACCGTCTCATCGGGTTATACTGCGTCAAAAGTCGCTTCCCGGATGATTTTTGCCCTTGACCTCCGGCCAAAAATCATCCTGCCAGCGTCTTTTTCCTTGT
>JAISYL010000168.1 GCA_031269935.1 Planctomycetota bacterium | reverse complement strand
TATATCCAAGGAGACGCCATGGTTTTCGAAAGCAGGGAAACGCAACGAGTGGATGGCCTTAATTACGCCCCGGAATCGCGGGGAGTCAAGCACGTGGCCTGCCACCCCGGCGAATTCGTCTTTTCCGCCGCCCACCTGGATCACGGGCACATTTATGGAATGGCCACCGGCCTAATCGAGGCGGGCGGGGAACTGCGCCATGTCTATGATCCCTCGGAAAAGGCGGTCGCCGCCTTCCTGGAAAGATTTCCCCGGGCCAAGGCGGTTGGAAGCCTTGCCGAAATCCTGGCCGATCCCCAGGTGCGTCTAGTCGCCTCGGCCGCCGTAAATTCCCTGAGGTGCGGAATCGGCGTGACCGTAATGCGGGCCGGCAAGGACTTCTTTTGCGACAAGCCGCTCTTCACCTCCCTGGAGCAGGTGGAGACGGCCAGAAAAGCCGTCCGGGAAACCGGCCGCAGATACTTCGGCTATTTCAGCGAGCGCCTGCATTCGGAATGCGCCGCCAAGGCGGGTGAATTGATTGAACGGGGCCGTATCGGACGGGTAATCCAGGTTATCGGCCTGGGTCCCCACCGGATAAATATCCCCAGCCGGCCGGAATGGTTTTTCGATCCAGAAAAATTCGGGGGCATCATCTGCGATCTTGGTTCCCATCAAGTGGAACAATTCCTTTTCTATACCGGGGCCGGCGGCGCCAGAATCACCGCCAGCCGGATAGCCAACTACAACCACAAGCAATATCCGCGGTTTCAGGATTTCGGGGATGTCAGCCTGGTGGCTGACAACGGCGCCGCCGGTTATTTCCGCCTTGACTGGTTCACGCCCGATTCCCTGGAGGCCTGGGGCGACGGCAGAACCTTCATCCTAGGAACGGAAGGCTACCTGGAATTGCGCAAATACACCGACGTGGGAGGAACCCGCCAACCCGACGTTTTATTCCTGGCCAACCGCGAAACCAATGAAAGAATGAATCTGCGGGGGCTGGTGGGTTATCCCTTCTTCGGGGAAATGATTCGGGACTGCCTTGACCGTACCCAAAAGGCGATGACCCAGGAACACATTTTTCTCGCCTCGGAACTCGCCGTCCGCGCCCAAGCCCAGGCTGAAATCATTGAAAACTGAAGTTGAGATGAAGGTTGCCCGAGTTGCGCCGCGGCCTTGGCAATCGTATACTATTGTCAGATAGACGCCGGTTCAATATACTTGGGAACTGCCGTAGGCGGCAATCGGGCTTTCGCCGGGTTCCGCCAGCCATCGTTGGGGCGCGGAAATAAAATTCACAACTTCGGCATGAAAGCGCCATGCCGACAATGAACCGCCGCGCCCCGATGTGAGCGTTATTTCTTTACACGATCTTGACCCATCCGTCCGCCGGGGACGCCCGCCGGCGGTACGATGCCGAAGCAAACCCGAAAACGGCGCCCTTTTGAACGAACCCCACTCGCGGAGGAAAGGCCAACGGCATGGACACCTATTCCCAAAAGGTATTGGAGCATTTCCGGAATCCCCAAAATGCCGGCGAAATCGCCGACCCCGACGGAATTGGCGAGGTCGGCAATCCCCAATGCGGCGACATGATGAAAATAACCATAAAGGTCGAGGGCGGAAAATTGAGCGACATCAAGTGGAAAACCCTGGGTTGCGGCGCCGCCATCGCCACCAGTTCTGTAATGACGGAAATGATGAGGGGGAAAACCCTTGACGAAGCCATGGCCCTTACCCGCGACAAGGTCGCCGATGCCCTGGATGGTTTGCCGCCCGCCAAAATGCACTGCTCCAACCTGGCGGCGGACGGCTTGCGGGCGGCCATTGCGGATTATTTGAAAAGGCATTCAATCCCCGGCCAAACGGAAAAAGGCGGTTGACATCAACTCGGGCCGTAATTATCATACGGTTTTTCCCCCAAGGACGCGAAATGGATGTCGATATCCCCGAATCCACCGAACGGGCGGGGATTCCCGTCGCCGAAACGGAATTTGGCGATTCATCCCCCGCCCTTCCCGCGGTAATCGAATCCCTTCTTTTCGCGGCCAGCGAACCGGTCAAATTGTCGCAATTGGCCCGGGCCGCCGGCGGGGGCGTTCGCCAGGAAGCGGTACGCGCGGCTATCGACGAATTGAACGTATTCTATCTGGAAAGCGGCCGGGCTTATGAAATCGTCGAAATTTCCGGCTGTTTCCAGATGCTTAGCCGGCCGGAATACCTTGATTACATCGGCCGTCTTCGATCCAGGCGGGAAACGCCTGAAAAGGGGGCGGCGGCCTCCCTGACCCCGCCGATTCTCGAAACCCTGGCAATCATCGCCTACAAGCAGCCGGTAACCAGGGCCGACATCGAGCGGATCCGGGGAGTCGGCTGCGATTCGGCCCTGCGTTTGCTCCTTGAGCGCGGATCCATAACTCCGGTGGGGAAAAAAAATGTTGTGGGACAGCCCCGGCTGTACGGCACCACCGACACTTTCCTTTCCGAGTTTGGACTGGGTTCGCTTGAGGAATTGCCGCATCGGGACGAATTGACCCGGCAGGTTTGGGAAACTGAAAACGCTTCCCCGCTTAATCCAAAAATATTGTCCGCCCGGGGAAACGACCGGATTCAATCCCCGGCCGAATCAACGGCGGACTGATTCCGGAAAATATCCGAAAATGGATGAAACGGCAGTTGAAACCGAATCGGGTTCCCGGTCATCGGCAACCGGACGAGCCGCGGTTGGAGCCGATTTCGAACCCGATTCCCATTTCAACCACCTCAAGGAGGAAATTCTGGCCGAAATGCCGGCCAGATGGAAAACCTGTCTTTTCCACCCCGTTTGGGCGGCGATCTCGGCGATTCTCTTCCTAGGCGCCCTGCTAATGCCCCATTCAAACCGCCGTCCCGATGTTTACCCGAATTCGCCGCCTTCCCGTTTTCCTTCCTCGCCAATCCGGCATCTTCCGCCCTTTCAATCCGGGGATAAAAATCCCGCGCCGGCGGTTTATGCCCAACCGAAACCGCCAATCCTGGCCGAGGCGGCCGAATCCCTGGACTTCCCCCTCAAGGGGGATCCAGTTTTTATTTTGCCTTTTCCGTCCGGGGAGTCGCCGATTTTGCTGAAGCGTCCCCGGGCGGTGGACACCAGACAACTCGCCTTGGACTTGGCAGTTCTCGCCGGTTTGCAAATCGGCGGCGGTGAATGGGGGGATGCCGGCGAATCCATTGATCTCCTGCGCCGATACAGCCCTGAAACAGCCGGAAAATTGGGGGAAATGTTGACCGCCGCCCTCGCCGAATCCCAAGTTTCGCTGGATTCCG
>JAISYL010000028.1 GCA_031269935.1 Planctomycetota bacterium | reverse complement strand
GAAATTGCCATTTTCGCCCGGAGTCTCCGTCTTCGCGATTTCACCTCGGAACGGGCATGGCCGCCATTGTAACCTAACCTCATTATGCGGATAAGGAAGGGCATGTCAACAAAATATTGCCGGAATTCGGAGAATTTTTTAGGCAAAGGCGTGGAGGCGGACGGCCGTCCCCGAAAAATGGCGTCGGGGACGAAAAATCTCCAAAAGACGGAAAAAACGACTTGAAATTCGGTAAAAATTGCCACAACGCGCCCCTGGCGAAGCGGTTTTCGCCGAAGTTCTCAAGGGCGGAACCACTGTACGCCAATATTTTTCGGACAATTCGTCATGACCGGTACGGGAACGGCCGCAGGACAGTCCCGATCCGGCGATCATTTGACCTTAGGACTCGTCAAAAAACAAGCCCCGCAAGTTCAGGCCGCGTCGCCGATGGCCCTCTCGTGAATTTTAGCCCGGCCACGGGCAAAAATTCACGGTCGCGACTCGGTTCCTTGTCTAGCGGCGGCGGCCGGAACCCGGCCCGCCGCCTCCGCTCCGGGCGCCGGCAGGCGCTTGAGGGAGCCGGGGGCGAACTGTTCCTCGATAAGCCCGGCCAGGCTGGAGGAAAGTTCGCCCGCGTGGGGATAGCGGCGCCCGGGGTCGGGATGGGTGGCGCGGCGGACAATCCGATCCAGGCTAGGATTAAAGGACAATCCGGGATTCAACTGGTGAATGTCCACCTCGCCCGCCGGCCTCCGCGCCGCCTCCAGGGTGGCTTGAAAGCCGATTTGCCGGTAAACCCGGGACAGGCTCATCAGTTCGGCCAGAATCAATCCCAGGGAAAAGACGTCGGATTCCGGGCCGAGGCGGGAATATTCGCCCCGCGCCTGTTCCGGACTCATGTAGGCCGGGGTTCCGGCCAGGGATCCGTCCGCGGTCCCGGTTTCCGAATCCTGGCGCATGGCCAAAACCCGCTCCCCCCCGTTTTCCGGGGATTCGATCGGCAGCAGCTTGGCCAGCCCCCAGTCCATGATCTGGACTTCCCCGTATTCGCCTATCCAGATGTTGGCCGGCTTCAAATCCAGGTGCGCCACTCCCTTGGCGTGGGCGTAGGCCATGCCCTGGCTGATGCGCTGGAACAGGCGCAGGCGCGCCAGGCGGCTGTAGGATCGGCGGACCTCCGGATCGCTCACCCGCAAATGGTTGATTATCTCGTCCAGCGAGCGGCCCTTGACCAGTTTCATGCTGAAGTAGGGCATGCCGCCCGGCATCAGCCCGATTTCATGCACCGGAACCACCGAGGGATGCTCCAACTGCGCGGTTATCTGCGCCTCGGCGATGAATCTGGCGATTCCTTCCCGGCTCAGCCCCTCGCCTTCGCGGAGGATTTTGATCGCCACCTTGCGGTTCAAGTGCCGATCCCAGGCTTCAATGACCTGCCCGATTGAACCCGAACCCAATTCCTGCCCGATCAGGTACCTCGCCGGGGGAAAGCCGTCCTCGGAGGAATCGGCGATTACCGACGGGTTGGCGTCCTCCAGGTGGTTGAGCAGATCCTCGAGATTGGGCGCCTCCCGAAAGAGGGGGGGCGGTTTTCCCCCGAAATCGGCGGTATCGGTGGCGGCGGACGGAAAAGGCCCGTCCCGGGCAACCTCCCGGCTCATGTCCCGGCCCTTCCCCGGAATCCGCGGTCCCAATCCTTCCACACCGGATCGAATCCCATTTTCCGGAGGGCGTCCGCCATTTCCCCGGCGCTTCGGGAATCCGCCACCTCGAACTGTTCGGTGGAAGCGGCCGGGCCGGCGGCTTCCCCGTAGCCGCCGGGGTTGACCTTGCTCCCGGCGGAAATCTGGGTGATGCCCAGGGGAATCAGGCTGTCCCGCAACTCCGGCCGCTCCCGGGTCGACAGGGTCAGGCCGGAATCGGGGAAACACAGGCGCAGGGCCAAAATCAACTGGGTCAATTCGGCGTCGGACAGAAGATGGGGGAAATCCCCCGGCCGCCCGCTTTCGGACGGCCGGATTCGGGGAAGGGAGAAGGACGTCCGGGTGCGCCAATAGTGCCGGGCGACGGCGGCGGCGTGCGCCCCCAGCGCCAGGGCCTCGCGCCGCCAGTCCCCCAGGCCCAGGAGGGCGCCCAGGCCCAGCCGGCGCATGCCGGCCCGGGCGGCGGCCTCGGAGGCCAGAATCCGGTTGGCGAAGACCGCCTTGGGGCCGGATTGATGCCAGGCGGCATAGGCCTCCCGATCATAGGTCTCCTGAAAAATGGTCACCCCCTCGACGCCGGCTTCGAACAGCCGGCGGTAGTCGTCCTCGCCCTGGATGTTGATTTCCACCGAGACGCTGGCGAAGTCCAGATCGCCAAGCAGCCGGCCGGCCAGTCGGGAGAGGTAATCGACGTTGACGTGGGCGGCGTCCTCGCTCGACACCAGCAGGATGTCGCGGAATCCCTCGGCCGCCAGTATTCCCGCCTCCGCCTCCGCCTCGTCCAGGGAGAGCCGGCGCCTCCGGCGGGGCCGGCCGGAATTGAAGCCGCAGTAGCGGCAGCGGTTGACGCAATAGTTGGACAGGTAAAGCGGGGTGAAGAGGGAAATGGCGTTGCCGAAGCGCCGCCGGGTGAGCCGGTGGGCCGCCCGGGCCAAATCCTCCAGGCGGCGGCCGGCGGCCGGGCTGAGGAAAACCGCCAGGCGATCCGGATCGTAGCCGGCCGGCCGCGCCAATTCCCGCTCCACCCGGTTCTCCCCGATTCCCGCCAGGCGTTCCGGCCAGCCGGCCGGCCGCCCGGTCAGGCCGGCCGATTCCAGGGCGTCGAGCACCAGCCGGGAACGATAAGCCGCCGGAAGGGCCGCCGGAGGAGGTTCCGCTCGCGTCATTCCCATATTACCCGGGTTCCTCTCAGGAATTCCCCGTCCGTCATCGGGCGCCGGCCCTCCGGCTGCAAAAGGCGGATCCGGATCGGGCCGTCGCCGGCCATGAGGATCAGGCCCCGGCCGGGATCGGCCGAAAGAAGCCGGCCCGGACCGGCTTCGCCCGCCGCGGCGCCGGCCCGGGCGATCCCCAGGACATTGATTCTCGCCTCGCCCTTCCGGGTGGGCACGAAGGTGAACGCCAGCGGCCAGGGCTGGAAGGCCCGCACCTTCCGGTCGATCTCCAGCCAGGGCCGGCTCCAGTCGATCCGACCGTCCCCCTTTTTGAATTTCGGGGCGGCGGAGGCCGCCGTCTCGTTCTGGGGCTCGATCCCGACGGTCCCGGCCTTCAGGCCGATCACCGTCGAAAACAGCAATTCGGCCCCCAGCGGGGCCAGTTTTTCCAAATAGGAGCCGGCCGTGTCCCCGGGATCCATCGGCAGGGCGGCCCGAGCTAGAACCCCCCCGGAATCAAGCCGCTCGTCCAGGCGGAAAACCGTAACCCCGCTTTCCGCCTCCCCCCGGAGAATGGCCCAGGGAACCGGCGCCGCCCCCCGGTAGGACGGAAGGAGCGAGGCATGGAGATTGACGAAGCCCAGCCGCGGCAGATCCAGAAGCGGCCTCCGGATCAAGTGGCCGTAAGCCACGATGATCGCCAGATCCGGAGCCAGCCCGGCCAGCCCGGCCGCGAATTCCGGCGCATTGGGATTGTCCGGGGTCAAAACCGGCAGGCCCAGCCTTTCGGCCAAGCCCCGAATCGGAGTGGGACGGGCCCTTCCCCCCCGGCCGGCCGGCCGATCCGGCCGGCTTATCACCGCCGCGGGCGGGATGCCCCGGAGCGCCAGGGTCTCCAGGGCTTTTTCGCCAAAACTCCCGCTCCCGAAAAAAAGCAGCCGCATAACCGCCCTAGTCCGTCAGCCTTCGGCCCAAGCCGAAGGCTTTGAGGTTCGGATCGAGAAACTTCGGCTTGACGCACAATTCGATGGCCTCGAGCCAGACGGCCTCCTCAAAGTCGAGACCGGGGGAAACCGCCCCCAAAATCACCAGGTTGAGGGTTTTGCTCCCCCCGGTCCGTTCCGCCGCCGCCGCCGCGTCGACGAACTTGAGCCGGCGGAAGGACTGGCGCAGCTTTTCCTCCAGATCCGGAGGGTATTTGGCCAGCCCGGAGGAAACGCTGGTCGGAATCAATCTCAGGGTGGAAACCACGGCCAGGCCGCCGGGGGCGAGGTAGGAGGCGTAGCGCAGGGCCTCGGTTTCCTCCAGGGCGGCCAGGACGTCGGCCCCCCCGGGGGCGATCAGCGGGCTGTGGACCTTGGGGCCGAAACGGATTTCCGCCACCACCGATCCCCCCCGCTGGGCCATGCCGTGCACCTCGTTGGTCTTGACGTCGCGGCCGGAGAGCAGGGCGGCCCGGGCCAGGATGTTGGAGGCCAAAAGAATCCCCTGCCCGCCCACCCCGGCCAGGAGTACGCTCTTGACCCTCCCGCCCGCCGATCCGGCTTCGGGCAGCCGGCCGATCGCCGGCCGGTTGGCCAATCGCAGGAGGTCGTCCGGCGGGGTTGAAGTCATGTTCGCTCGTTCCTTTCCTTGCGCTCCAAGACGCAACCCCGGTCCGGTCCGGGCCGCCGCCAAACTTTACAATTTCTTTCGGAAATCGCCTAGCGAGGGGCAGGTGGCCGCCAATTCGGCCCAGCGATCCAACTGTCCGGGATCGGCGCATTTCCTCAGCTTGTTCCGGACGGCGGCCGGCGGATCGCCAAAACGCGCCCGCAGAACCAGGATAAGCGCTTCCGCCCTGCCTTTCGCCTCGCCTTCCGCCTCGCCTTCCGCCCTGCCTTTCGCCTCGCCTTCCCGCAACCATTCCCGCGCCAGGGAAGTAGTCATCTCTTCCGCCTCCTTCGAACCGATAAGCTTGTCCAATTCCCGGCGGATGTCGGCTTCGGCCAGCCGGGGCCGGTCGACAACCGCCAGATAGTTGATCAGCGTCCGCAAATCGCCGCGCAACCGCGAATCCCGCCCGGACCCGGCGAGGAAGCCGAGGATCCGCCCGAAGCGTTCCGCCAGCCGGCCTTTCCCCGCCGCCTGGAGGGCGGCCAGCAACGCCCGGAGGGTGGGCTTTCCCTTGATTTCCTCCTCGGGAATCGACGCCAGATCCACCAGGAAGATCGGGAGATCCAGCAGGAAAGGCGCCAATTCCCGGGCACCGTCCACCAGATCGCGCATTTTCAGCGGACCCTTCCAAGGAGTTTTCCCGTGATGCAGGATTATCGCCAGGGGGAAGGGGAAATTTTTCCCCCCCCGCCCCGGGGATCCCTTCGCGTTCAGGCGTTCCCGGAAATCCTTGATCACATATTCCGCAATCCGGAAGCTGATATGCCGTTCCGAACGGGACTGATGCTCCAGGAGCAGGAAAACTTTC
>JAISYL010000173.1 GCA_031269935.1 Planctomycetota bacterium | reverse complement strand
ATCGGGGTCGACTCCGGGGACCGGCCCCTCCCGGCCCAGGTTATCCGGGAATTCCAACTTCGCCTGCCCTCCCCGCCCCCGAAGGCGGTGGCGGCGGACCTTCCCCCTTCCCCCCCGAGTCCACGGGGGGAATTCCCGGCCAAAACCGGGGCGGGGGCTCCCGAACCCCGGGAACCCTCTCCCTCCGCCGAGGGCCGGAGGAAGCCCGGGATTTGGCAAAAGGCCAGGCTGCCGGGGGATTTTTCCCCCGTTTATCCCTACTGGTCCCGCCAGCGGGGGGAGGAGGGATCGGTCCTGGTCAGGGCGGAAATCGACGCCGAGGGCCGCCCCCGGGCGGTCGGCCTGGAACGCTCCAGCGGCTATCGCGCCTTGGACGCCGCCGCCCTGAAGGCCGTCGGCCGGGCGCGTTTCCTCCCGGCCCGGGAGGCCGGCCGGCCGGTGGCGGCGGCGGAGAGCTTCGAAATAATATTCCGTTTGCGCTAGGAGTCCGAAAAGTCCGATGTTGCGGCGGCCAATGTCTTGAACATTCTCGACCGCTTCAATTTCCCCGATAGGGAGGAAACAGATATTATGTTTGCAAAAATCAAATTGGAAACGGCGCAGAGCCACTATCAACAAAAGTATCCTAATGATGGCCAAAAAGCGAATGTATGAACAAAAATTCCCAAATGGCTAAGGGATTACAACCCCGAATGCGTTAACGCCTTGAATAATTTAGGCGGGGCCATTTCCCAAAAATGGACCAAGGCGAATCCGCTTGGATTAAATGAATCGCTTTTGGCGATGAAAGCTTATGCTCCATACCATCATTTGTACGCCATTTCGGCGTTCATCAGCCTCTTAAATAATGCCTCCGACAAAGTACCCAATCCATATGCGGCTTGCGAGGCATTGACATCAACCAATCAGATGGATCAAGCGGTGAATATCGCGGGGATCTGCCTAAATTCAGCCCTGGAAGCCGCCGCAAACGAACCTCAAGGCGTAAATAGAGTATTCAGCCCACAGAACTGGATTAAGGCAAAAGGGTGTTTGGCTGGAATTCGCGCCGCGGTTCATCAGTATATAACCATGCTGCCTTTTTTGCCGGGTGGTCCTGATTTGTTGAAATCCATGCGTAATGCTTTGGCCCTGTCAAAGGACTCTTTTGCCGATCGTTGGTACGCGGACTGATTACTTGGCCGGAATAAGGGAGATCTTCTCCCCCCCGCGGATGGATACTTGCGGACATGAAAAACAAGCAGCCTTGCATCATCATCCTTGCCGGCCCCAACGGGGCCGGCAAGTCCACGACCGCGCCGATATTGCTGCGGGACACCTTCGCCGTGGACGAATTCGTCAATGCCGACGCCATAGCCCAAGGGCTTTCCGCCTTCGCCCCGGAACGAGTCGCGCTTGAAGCCGGCAAGATCATGCTCAAGCGCCTTCGGGAATTGGCTGACCGGCGCAGCGACTTCGCTTTTGAGACGACGCTCGCTTCGCGATCATTCGCGCCCTGGCTGGCTCGATTGCGAAAATCGGGATACCGTGCGCATCTGATGTTTTTAACCCTTCCGGATGCCGATTTCGCCATCAACAGGGTCGCCACGCGAGTCATGCTCGGCGGCCATGCCATTGATGACGCGGTCGTTCGGCGGCGGTTTTCGGCTGGCCTGAAAAACTTTTTCCAATTATACATGCCGGTTGTGTCGTCCTGGAAAACATTCGACAACGCGACTCCCGGCAAGCCGGTGGACATCGCGGAGAGCGACGGCTATACTATCAGCGTGGCCGATGCGGAGCGTTTTGAAAAACTGAAAGCGGATTACGCCAATGGTTGAAAACAGAGTAGTTGATATTGAAGCCCTGATCGCCCAGGGTGAGCCGATTAAGGACGCCATTCGGCGCGGTGCGCGCGAGGCTATGAAGCGGCACATTCAGGCGGGCGTGCCAATGGTCTCCCGGAAGGATGCCAAGACCGTCATGCTCTCGCCGGAAGAACTGAAAAAAATGTTGGCTGAGGCGGAATAGCCTTGAGTATCATGGCTTACATGCGAAGCGGCCGGACAAAATTCAAGGCGCGGAAAACCTCATGATCAAGCTGGACCGTCGCGGTTTGTCGTGATGCAATGCGTGCGGCGCGAAATTATGAAATGGGGAGAGGGAGTTGCCATGTTCCACCTTTATTCCCCTTACACGCTTCTTGCCGCGGGTGGTCGGGGGAAGCGCAACTTCGCGCCGGACGGCAAACGATGGGGCGGGAACGCGTCCCGTAGACATTCTTTTGAAAAGGGAGGAGTCGCCGCATGGCCGGAAAACGAATGACGCGAAGGGCGCCTTTCCGAATCGCCTACGAAGGCGACGGCGATGAAGATGAATATGACGACGGGGAGGACGATGGGGATGGCGCCGGGGGCGCCGTTCCCGGTGGAAGGGGCAAACGCCTGGCGGCCCTTCTCGCGCTCAAGGGACTGAAGGGGCATGGCGGGAATCGTTCCCGGGAAAAAAGCCAGGCGATCAATCTCCGGGCGCATCTCCTGTCCATGGACAAGGAAGCGCTCGTCGCCCTGCTGTTGGAGCAGGCGAAGGCCGACGACGCCCTGCGCGAGCGCCTGGACCTCTCCGCCGCCGTCGCCAATCCGGACGGCGTCGACCTCGCCTCGCTTCGCCGGCGCATCGACAAGGCGCTGGAGCTTCCCTATTTCGATTACGACAACCCCTATTGGGACGAGGAGGATCCGTACGAAGGATACGCGGATCAAATGAAGCCGGTGCTTTCCGCCCTGGAGACGCTGCTTGAAAAGGGAGGGGCCGCCTCGGTCGCCGCCCTGGCTGAATACGCCCTGACCGGCTTGAACAAGCAATGCCGGGAGATGGAATACGATTTTGTCGAATCCGGGGAGGTTGTGCGGCCGCTGGCCGAATTGCATGCCCGCGCCTGCGCCGTAACCAAACCGGATCCGCATGTTCTTGCCGACTGGCTGTTTCGTTTCGGCGTCCGGGATTCGGCGGACTATTTCGGCTGCCTTCCCTGGGAGAAATACGGGCCGGCGCTGGGGAAGGCCGGACTCGATCATTTTCGGCGGCTGATCGAGAAGGAATGGAAAGGGATTCCCGCCCTGAAAACCCCGGCGGGCACGGACTCGCACTGGCTTTTGCGTTCCCGGCTGCAGGAAATCGTGATGCGGTTCGCCCGCGAGGACGGCGACGTCGACGCCCAGGCGGAGGCGGCGAAAAAGGATCTCTCGGAGGCGGACGGGTATTTGGCCGTTGCCCGGATATACCAGTCCGCCAAACGCTACGACGAGGCCTTGGAGTGGGCGGAAAAGGGGTGGAAGGCGTTCCGGACCGGCCGTTATGACCGCAATCCGGAACTGCGCGATTTGCTGGCCCGCGAGTATCGGCGCCAGGGCCGGAACGCCGAGGCGATGGATCTGTATTGGTCGGAATTCGCCGAGCATCCGGATCTGGATGGGTATCGGGAGTTGAAAAAACAGGCGGAAAAGGAGAAGGCCTGGCCGTCCTGGCGCGCCAAGGCGTTCGAGCTGATCCGGGAAGCCGTCGCCGCCGCCAAGAAGAAAGGAAACAAGCGGCGAACGGGGACCGGCGGCTGGGCGCCCCCTTGTTATGGCATTTATCCCGGCGACAATCATTCCCTCCTGGTCGAGATCCTGCTGTGGGAAGGAAAACCGGAGGAGGCATGGCGGGAAGCCGAGGCCGGGGATTGTTCGGAGGACTTGTGGCTGAGATTGGCCGCCTGGCGGGAAAAGGGGAATCCCCGGGACTGCCTGCCGATTTGGCGCCGGCGGGTCGAGCGCCTCACCCAACGGGCGGATCAACACGACTACGTTCCGGCGGCGGAGTCGTTGGCCAAATTGGGCGAACTCATGACCCGAACCGGGGCGGGCGGGGAATTCGCCGCCTACATGCGGACAATACGGAGCGAACTTGGCCGCCGCCGCAATTTCATCTCCGAATTGGACAGGCGGAAACTCCCATAAGCAAACGAAAAAACAAAACCGGCAAGGACAACCTCTGGGCCGAGGCGAAACGCCGGTGCCGGCTTTCGGCGGAGCAGGTCAGGCGGGCCAGGGAGATGGGATTGAATCCCAAAAGCCTTATCAAAAACATTCCCTCGCCCACCGAACAATGGAAATCCCCGGTCCGCGAATGGATCGACGAAATGCATGAAAAACGCAAGGGGAAGCCGGCCCGGCGCCAGGCTTTCCCCGAGTTGGCCGAGGCGCCGTCCAATCCCGCGGTTGACCCGGACGCGCCGCTCGACCAGGGCTAACGCATGAAAATGTGGTTAGGGGGGGTGTTTTAATTGTTTGGATCCGTAAAACCATATTCGTCAATTTTTTTTCGGAGGACGAATATGGCGGACGAGATTATTCCCCGGCCTTTGGTTGAATGTTTAGGCGGCATTGAC
>JAISYL010000275.1 GCA_031269935.1 Planctomycetota bacterium | reverse complement strand
GGGAGGTCGATTCGGGGGAAATTGGTTCGTTTCAGTTTAATCAAGGCCGGCAGGGCGAGGCCGCCCCTGTCCCTTCAAATTGAAGTTTCCTTTCAGCGTTTGGCCGGGTTCACGCTCCAACCAGTTCCGCCGCTCCGGCCCGTTTTCGGAACAGACGGGAAGGGTGGACGCCCAAGCCCTTGGCAATCCGGCCGACCATCGTCAAGGTTATGTTCATGTCCCCTTGGACAATCCTGGTGAATTGGGGCGGCTTCATGCCGATTTTTCGGCAAAACTCCGCTTGGGTAATTCTCCTGGCCTTCAATGCCCTTAGCAGATTGGCGGTGAATTCAAGCCGCAGATCGAATTCCTCCCCTTCGGGCGTCTTGGCGAACGCCTCGTTCCGCCGCCGAATTTCCGCCGCCATTTCCCGCATCCGGCCTATTCCACCCTTCGCCATTGTCCCGCCTCTCGAATCCCGTCCACCTTCGCGTAAACCAAGTTCATGCGCCCGTCATTCCGTTGCGTCTTCTTTATGAACCAGTCCATCGCGATAAAATCGGCATGGCCATCGGCAAAAAAACCGGCCAAGCGTATTTGATTCAGATGCACCCCGAACGTTTTGCCGTATTCCCGTTTGACCGCCGCCGGCATGAACAGCTTGAAATTGCCGTCGCAAAAATGTTGCAGTTTCCGGATTGACTTGTCCCGTTGGAGCTGGTCGATAAGGCCGTCTCCTTTGGCCAACAGCCTCATAACCTTGGCGCTGGCCCATAACGTCGTGCCCCCGGGTCGCACAGGCCGGATAATCGCCACCACCGGCAACGAAGCCATATTCAACCTCCTTCAGGAATATTAACAAGGATATTAACCAAAATCAAGGCGTTTCCTGCCGAACGACGGCGCCGGCCCGGATCGCTTCCTCTCTCTGCCATACATCCCCGATGCGCTTGGCGATAACAATTCCGCCCTCCCAACGAATAATCAAGTCCTTCCGGTTCCGGCCAAACGCCTCGATTTCCAACCGCCCAATCCGCCGCGCCAGTTGGTTCAACATCGCGACATTCCTTTCCATGGACAGGACGAAGGGCGCATCCCCCGGCATCGGATTCATCCCGCTTCATCTTGGTTCATTTCACCTTGAATCGATTCATCCTCCAGCGGCGGGGGTGAAGCGAACCAAAGATTCGGTTCCTTTTTCAGCAACCCGGCCAAGGCCGCATCTTGTTCCGGCGTCCCTCCCCAAGCGGCGGGCCAGGGGCGGCGGAAACCGATTCCGCCCAACTTCTCCAGCTTACCGATACGCGCTTCAAGAGCCATGTCTTTCCTCCAAGGCGGCGACCCGCGCCTCCAGGTCCACCGATTCCGACAGCTTCACGAACGCGCCGGCCAACCCGGCCAGTTTGCCGGCCTCGTCCGGCGACAATTCCCCGGCGCCCGCCTTCTCCAGCAATCCCGCCACCACGGCCAGGGCGTCCGCCGCCTTCTCCAACTTCGGCAGGTTGGCCACCTTGACCGGCGCCTCCCGGCGGTCGAGACCGAACAGCCTGGCCCGGCGCTCCCCGATGCGCAGGACGGCGGCCACGGCGGCCAAGTCGCCCGCCGCCGCCGCCGGGTAAACGGTCGCCAACAAGGCATCCAGGCGCTCCCCCTCCAATTGTCGGAGTTCGTCGGCCGGTTCCCGCAGGGTCCTATTCAATCCGGCCATAACGGCCTTGTAAGCGCAAGCCCGGTCGGCATAGCCGCAAGCGGCGGCCACAGCTTCGAAAGAATAGCCTTGGCGGCGAAGATCCAGCGCCCTGGCTTGCCGTTCGGCCGCTTCAATGGCCGCCGCCCCCGTCTTGGCTTTTCCTCGTCCCCGGCCCATGCGTTGCCCTCCCATGTGTTATCTCAAAAGCTTCGGCAGTCTCCGGCAACCTTCGGACATCGGCGGGGAACCCCGGCGGCATCCCGGAGGTTCCCCGCCCCGCCGCATCGCTTTGAAGGGTAGCGCCATTTTGACGCCCCCCTTGCATGGCTGGTCCTGGCCATCCGTCCCGACGAAGGGAGTCGCGAAACGCGACCCCCTCTTCCGCCTTTCAAAGGGGTGGGAGTTTTGCCCCCACCCTTTATGCGTCACCGGCTCTCGGCCCGCCCATCATGCCTTGCCCCCTCCGGCGGCCTGAACCATCGCCAGGATTCCGGCCCGGATCGCCTCCGGCAATGTCGGCCAGGCGATGGCAATCCGGGCGACTTCGGGAGGCAGTTCCGGCGGCGTGTCGTTATGACAATCGGAGGGCGGAAGTGTCGATTTTAGTGTCGGAGGCGTTTTTGATTCGCCGCAACAGTTTATATTTTCAGGAGATATGATATTTTGGGAACAGACTGTAAATCTGTCGGGCTCCGCCCTACGATGGTTCGAATCCATCTCTCCCCACCAACCTTCAACTTCTTGTTTGTCAATTGATTTTGATGTTTCGAATTTCGGCGATGATTCGCCTGAACCGCTTTTCCCACCGCTGTCCGAGTTATCATAAGTCCTTCGGCTTCCTTAAAACCCCACCTCGCGGCGACGCCCTTGCCTTTGGCTAACGATTCCGTTTCACTTCGGTTCGTGGAGGACTCTCACTTCATAAGACATACGGCATGCTCGGCGAACCTTTGAAGGAAATCGGGCGGCGATTGAGCATTTTTAAAAAATCCACGGTTTGTTTCGCTACAATAATGAGGTGACGTTGCTCCAAGCGCCAATCAATGGATCCGGTTGGAACTGACATACAATGACGAATACGGTGATTTTCCTGCCAGTAGGCACCCAAATCGTGACGCGAGTGGATATTACAGCCACAGAGCGAACTGCCGCGCTCCCAAAAGGGAGCGTGGGCCTCATCCTTTCCGCTCCGTCGGACAACCTCCATAAGTATCTGGTCAAATTCCCTGATGGCAACGAGCATGCCTTGCGCCGTCAGGACCTGTCCATCCGGAAGATGCAGCATGAGGAAAGTATGGGAGCCGCTCCGGAGGCACTGGAATACGGCAATCTTGGCGAGTTCGTTATCTATAGATGCTTGGTCGGTTCCCATGCCTATGGGCTGTCGCATGCCGAGTCGGACGAGGATCGACGTGGGCGTCTACCTGCCGCCGGCACGATTGCAGTGGTCTCTGTGGGAGGCGCCGGAGCAGTTGGAGGGCGGCGAAAAGGACGAATGCTACTGGGAACTGCGGAAATTCATCATCCTCGCGCTCAAGGCCAATCCGAACATCCTGGAATGCCTGTATACGCCGATTGTCGAATATGCGAATGATCTCGGGCAGGAACTCAGGGGCATGCGTTCCCGTTTCCTGTCACGACTCGTGTACCAGACCTACAACGATACGCTCTCGGGCAGTTCAAGAAGATTGAACGGGATCTTCGCGCCCGTGGCCAGATTAAGATGAAACATGTCATGCACTTGGTGCGACTGCTCCTGTCCGGCATACACGCTCTGGAACATGGCGAGATACCGATGGACGCCAGAGCGTATCGGGGGCGGCTTCTGGCGATACGGTACGGGGAAACGCCATGGGACGAGGTCAATGCTTGGCGATTTGAATTGCACAAGCAATTCGAGGACGCCTACGCACGGACAAGACTTCCGGAACGGCCGGATTACACGGCGGCCAACGCTTTTCTTATCAAGGCAAGGCGGAGCATGGTTGACGCATGAATGACTATACGTGGCTGCGGCGGGAATTTTCCCACCCTTTTCCACTGCTGTTCATGACGATCAGCGGCGCGCATTTGTATGGTTTTCCCTCTTCGGGCTCGGACTTCGATTTGCGGGGCGTTCATCTGCTTCCCTTGCCGAATCTGCTCGGCCTGGACGTGTGGAACGAGACGATCAAGAATGCCGAGATGCGCAATGGCCGGGAAATCGACCTGGTGACGCA
>JAISYL010000096.1 GCA_031269935.1 Planctomycetota bacterium | reverse complement strand
CGATTTCCGGGCAAATTCCGATAATTTCAACATTATGTTTTTATAGGACTTGCGTTGTTGTAAGCGACGGCCGACAACCGTCGCCGGCGCTCCAACCCCGGCCCCGGCCGGGAATTGCCGCCGGTTTTCCCGGCCCCGATTTTTTCCCCGTCCCTGGTGTCGTTTCGGCGAAATGTCGATTTCCCGAGGTTCCCTGAAGAAGGGAATCGGCCAAGGCCGATAAAACTTCGGAGGCGCTTGCCGGGCGTTGTTCCCGGGCTCCCGCCGTTCGCGGGCGGCGCCGCGATTATTTGGAAAACCTCTGTGAATGGAGGATGGCTGTGCGGAAAAAATTCGCGGCGGTGCTGGTTCCGGCGGCGGCCTTGGCGCTGTTCGCCCCGCTTTTGGGCTGCCGGATCCCATTTGGCGACGGCGGCCGCGAGGAGTTCGGCTCCGGCGGTCCCGGCCGGGGGGGGACGAACCGGGCTCCGGCCGGTCCCCGCTGGCCGCAAAGCGGCTGGGTCGCCGGCGGCCGGCGGGAGGGGGGCGGGACCGCCCGGGAGGACGACCCCCTTTACCCCCATATGCCCCGCTACGGCGAGGACTACAATCCCTTCACCGCCGGTTCCGGCGCCCTGGACGGCGACTGGCGCTACGGGGAAAAATATCCCGACTTCGACCCGGCCAATCCCGTCCAGAAAGGGCAGATGGGGGTCGAATACCAGCCCCGGAACTGGGTGGAGAACCTGTACAACCCCAACAGCCTGGGCCTGAGGACCCACCGCACCGGCCTAATCAACGGACTGGTCCAGAATACCTTCGCCGAGGCCGGGGGCGATCACAACGTCACCCTCGACCCTTCGGGCCGGACCATGTTCTACGCCACCACCCGGATGTCCAAGAATCCCAAGCTCGCCATGCAGGAGGTCAACGGCAAGGCCTGGACCCTCCTCACCGACGACGTCATGGCCGACATGATGCCGGCGGTCAGCCCCGACGGCCGCTGGCTCGCCTGGTGCTCCAACCGCTACGGCAACTGGAGCCTGCTTCTCCGGGAGCTCGAGGCCCCGTCCGGCTCGTCCCCCAAGCAGCTCACCCGGGGCCCGGACGACGACATCCACCCGAGCTGGTCCCCCAATTCCGAATTCCTCGCCTTCAGCCGCTTCAATTCGCTGGACGGCCAGTGGCAGATCTGGATCCTCGACACCGGCAGGAAGACCTTCACCGCCATAACCGAGGGGCTGTTCCCCAGCTTCTCGCCGGTGGTCTCCCGGCGCACCCCCGAGGGGGCCGAGGTCTACGCCATCGCCTACCAGCGCCACCGCCAGCGGGACGTCCCCTGGTTCAGCATCTGGACGATAGAGGTGGCGCTGCAGCCCACCGGCCGGCTGGAGGCGCTGGGTTCGCCCAAGGAAATCATCTCCTCCAACGACTGGGCCGCCATCACCCCCGCCTGGTCGCCGGACGGGCGCTACCTGGCCTTCGCCTCGGTCCGGAAGTCCCCCCTCTCGGAAATGCAGGCCCGCATCTACCGGGCCGACGACATCTGGGCGGTCAAGCTGGACGGCACCGACCTCACCCAGATAACCGATCACCCCGCCCCCGACTGGTATCCCTTCTGGGGGAGGGAGGCGGAAAACCCGGTGGGACGAATCTACTTCACCTCCAGCCGCAAGGGCAACCCCACCGTTTGGAGCGTCAGGCCGCTGATGCCGGGGCTGCTCGGCGATCTCCGGGAGGAGGCCCGGCGGCAGGCGGCGGCCAATTGAAAACCTCCCCGCCGGCGTCCTTCGCCCCCCGCCCGCTTCCCGGCTTGGCGCCCCTTCTCCTGGCCTGCCTCGGCCTCCTGGGCGGCTGCGACGAGGCCAGGCGCCTCGGGGCCGTGCTCGGCTCCTCCTCCCGGCCCTACCAGGAATTCCTGGAGGATCCGGTGGCCCTGACCTCCATCAAGACCATCGCCGTGGTCCCCTTCGCCGATCGCGCCCCCCAACCCGGGTTCGACGCCGAGGCGTTCGCCAACAAGCTGGCCAACCAATTGGCCGCCCACGGCCAGGTCCAGGTGATTTTCCCGGGCGAGATGCTGGAGGCGGTGGAACGGGAGAACCAGGCCGCCCACCGGCACAACGCCCGGCTCCGGGAAAGGGCGAGCCTGGGGCTCGATCCCCCCGGGGAGGCCGAGGGCGGCGTTTTCGCCGCCGACGGCCGGGAGGCCGGCCGCGAGCCCCGGCGCTACCTGAATCCGATCCGGAACGTCGACGAGGCGGTGCGCCTGGCCCGGCGGGCCAAGGCCGACGCGGTGATCGTGGGCGAGGTGTCGGACATCGATCCCTACATGCGGCCGCGGCTGACCCTGAGCCTGCGTCTAGTCGCCACCGGCAATTCCGAGGCGACCGCCCGGGCCATCGCCGAACTTTCCCAATGGGGAGTGCCCCGGGCGGGCTCCGGCGGTCCCGCCGGGGGGGCGGTCTACATCCGCCAGGAAACCTTCGACAGCCGGGTCGGCAGCGTCGGCCTGGATGTCTCCCGCTTCGGGCGCAGCCGGCTGATCGACGACCATCCCTACGACACCGAGATCTATGTCCGCAGCATGACCCATTATTACGACGTGGTGGCCAGCCAGCTGGCCCGGGCCTACATGGAGGCCCGGAAAAAGGCGGTGGCGGAGGCGGAAAGGCGCGCCCGCGAGGCGGCCCGGGCGGCGAAAACGGACCAGGCGGCGGCGGCCCGCCGGCTGCTGGCCCTGTTGGAGCGCGATTCCCGAATTCCGGATTACGAGACCGGGGGGAGGGGGGAAGCCTATTTCGATCAGGCCTTTCCCGATCGCCGGGAGGCGCTGGAGGCGAGCGGGGGCGACCGGCGCATCCAATCCTGGCGGCCGGACGGCCGGGATCTCCGTCCCCCCACGACCGCCGAGCGCCTGGCCCGGGACGGGCGCCTTCCCGAAAACGAGCGCGGCCGGGGGCTGGAAGGCCACCCCGCCCTGACCGACGCCGCCTTCCCCGATCCCGACGAGCTCCTGGAAATGAATCTCGGGGACGGCCGCGATCGAAGCTGGCGGCCCGACCACTACAACCGGGCCAATCCCCGGAAAGCCGCCCCGCTTTACGATCCCGATCAGTTTCTGGGCAATTCGCCAACCGCCCCTTGACGGCCGACTTTCAAGGAAAATCGAGCCGGCCGCCGCCCGACTTTTCGGGGAAGCGGCCGGCTTCCGGAAAAAAGCCCCCCGAAGAAAAAAAATCGCCAAAAACCAATTCGGAAATGGTATATTTGCGGCCGGCCGGGAAAATATGAAACCCCGGCCGCGGCCGCCGGCAATATATGTTCAGGGAAAAGCCGCCGGGCGGGGGCGATTTGTCGACGGTTGGCGGTTGGCATGATGGAATCAAGCCTCGAAGGGAAGCCATGGATATTTTTCCGCTGGCGCAGCCGCACGACCATCTGGCCAGGCATTTTCTGACCAATCCCGATTTGGCTGCCGATCTTCTGAGGAACTACGTCGACCGGGAAGTGGTTGAGAAGTTCGACCTTGATCGGCTTCAAGTCGAATCGCCGGTGAACGTTTCCGCCGCCCTGGCCGAGCGGCTGGGCGACATCCGCCTTTCCACCGGCTTCAAGGGGAGCGCTCGGAAATCGCAAGTCTTTATCCTGATGGAGCACCAGTCCACCCCGGATCGCCTCATAGCCCTCCGGGTAATTGAATACATCATCCTCGACTTCCGGGCGCGCCTTAAAAGGAAAGCTTCCCGGAAAGGGGATTCGAAAATATTCCCCTATCCCCTGGCGGTCATCCTTTATCACGGGAAAAGACCCTGGCGGGAGCCGTTGAGGATTTGGGAGATGATTCACCGCGTGCCGGGCCTCCCCGGAGGACTTCTGGACGTCCCGATTTACTTGGTGGATCTGGCCAGTCTCCCGGCCGGGGAAATCAAGGGGAAGCCGGCCCTGCGGGCCTTGCTCTCAGCCTTGCGGGCGGCCTCCAACCGGGGATTGGAGGCGAGCATGGAGGACATCCTCCGGATGGTGGCCGAGGCGCGGGACGATCTCAGGTTTCCGGATTGGGTCCAGGCCTTGTCCCTCTATTATCTTTCCCTTGAAACTCCCCGGGAGGGTTTGAAGGCGATGACCCGGAAATTGGAAAGGATTATGCCCGCGAAGGAGGCAAAAAACATGACCACCTCATTGGCCGAAAAATTGGTCCTGCAAGGCGAGGAGAAAGGCCTGGAGAAAGGCCTGGAGAAAGGCCGGAAGGAAGGCGAGGAGAAAGGCCGGAAGGAGGGCATCATCCTGGTCCTGAAGACCCGGTTCAATTCCGTTCCGAAAAAAATCCGGGAGCGGGTATCGGCTTGTTCCGACTCCGGACAGTTGGAAGCCTGGATTCGCCTGGCCGCCGGCTGCTTGTCATTGGAGGAATTCGGCCAAAGCCTTGAGTGAACTTCCCCGGCCCGTTTCTTGCCGTCCGTGGTCCGGGAAATCGCAACTTTGGCGCCGTGGACGGCATGGCAACGAGCCCCAAGGGTTGACTTTTAGAGCGTGTTGTTAAATACCGGATCGCCCGGGTTAGACAAGGAAAAAGTCGCTGGCAGGATGATTTTTGGCCGGCGGTCAGGGGTAAAAATCATCCGAGAAGCGGCTT
>JAISYL010000095.1 GCA_031269935.1 Planctomycetota bacterium | reverse complement strand
CAGCACGACCAGCATGGCGCCGAGGAACACCGCCACGTCCTTCAGCGGCGTCATGCAGTTGATCCTGGCGATTTCGCTGGTAATCAGGAGACAAAGCCCGTAGGGCGGGGTGATAAGCCCGTAGGCCAGGGTCACGCAGCCGACGACGGCGAACTGGATGGGGGGGATGCCCACGTTTTCCGCCAGGGGGCGGAGCAGCGGGGCGAAAATGATGATGGCCGGGACCGAGTCGATGAACATGCCGGCGATCAGGAACACCCCGACGATCAGGAAAAGCATGCCGGTGGGGGAGGTGGCGAGGATCGCCATCCGCGCCACCAGGAAGTTGGGCACCTTGTAATAGGACAGCACCCAGGAGTAGATGGCGGCGGTCCCGACCGCGAACAGGACCACCGAGGACAGCTTGATGGCGTCGTAAAGGAGGGCGATGAAGTTCCTGACCGAGACCGTCCGGTAAATCACCATGCCGACGAACATGGAATAGAAGACGGCGATCAGGGACGCCTCGGTGGGCGTGACCAGGCCGCCGACGATGCCGCCGACGATGATGATCGGGGACAGCAGGGCGAGAACGCTTTCCCTGAGCGTGGTCAGGAAGTGCTTGAACGAAAAGGAGTCGGCCTTCGGGTAGTTCCGCCTGACGGCGTACACGTAGACCACGATCATCTGGCCGACGCCGATCAGTACGCCGGGTACGATGCCGCCCAGGAACATCCCGGCCACGGAAACGTTCATCACCCCGCCCCAGACCACCATGGTGATGCTCGGAGGGATGATCACCCCCATGACCGCCGAGCAGGCGGTGACCGCCACCGTGAAATTCTTGTCGTATCCCTCCTTCACCATGGCGGGGATGATGACCGAGCCGATGCCGGCCGCGTCGGCGTTGGAACTGCCGGAAATGCCGGCGAAAATCATGCTTACCAGTACGTTGATATGGCCGAGCCCGCCGGGCAGGAATCCCACCAGGCTTTGGGAAAACTTCATCAACTGGTTGGTTATCCCGGCCGCGTTCATAATGTTGGCCGCCAGGATGAAGAAGGGGATGGACAGGAGGATGAAGGAGCCGAATTGGATCATCATCCGCTGGAGCAGCATGACCGGGGTGACGCGCGGCGAGAACATGAGGATGGGGATGACGGCGAAGGCGAGGGCGAAGCTTACCGGGATCCGGAGGAGGATGAGGACGAGCAGGGAGGAAAACATGACGAGGAAGACGGTTCCGGCGTCCATCAGTCGGCTCCTTGCGGCTGTCGGCCCGGCGCGGACGCGCACGGGAGGAATTCCTTGATGAAGCCCTCGACAAGAAAGACGAGCCACGACACCCCGGCGAAGGGCACCGAAACATACAGCCAGCCCAGGTTGACGCCGGTGATGTCCGACGTCTGGATCACCCCCCACTTGAGGAAATATATCCAGCCGTACCAGATGAAAATGAGGGTGATGCAGCCGGTGACGCAGTAATGGAGGACGCGGAGGGCCTTGTGGAGCCGGGGATTGATGTCGCCCCTCATCTGGAACACGTCCACGAAGAAATGCCGGTTCTCGCGCAGGCAAACGATGGAACCGATGAAAATCCCCCAGATCAGGGCGAAGTTGGTGACCTCCAGGGGCCAGAGGTAGGGCGGTATGAACCAGACATAGCGGCCGGCGACCTGGAGGCCGACCGACAGGATCAGGATCAGGCCGACCAGGACAATCAAGGCGTCCAGGAATTTCGCGAATCCGTCGCAGAATTTGAAGAACATGGGTGCTCCCCGCTTCGCCCCGGAACCGGCCGGGGCGGGCGCGCGCGTCCGCCCCGGAGAACGCGTACCGCCCGGTTCGCTCAGTCGACCGCCTCGATGGCCTTGTATATCTCGTAGGCGTTGATTTCCTTGGCGAATTCCTCGATGACCGGCGCGGCCAGCCGGCGCATTTCGGCGTTGTCGAACTCGATTACCTTCAGCCCGTGCTTTTCGGTCAGATCCCTGATGACCCTGGCGCTGTCCGCCACCTCGATTTTCCGGTGGTGGGCGGCGGCTTCCTTGCCGGCCCTGAGGATGGCCTCCCGCAAATCCTTCGGCAGGCCCTGGAAACGCGGCTCGCTGAAGGCCAGGATGCGGGTGGTGATCTGGTGGTTGGTCAGGACGTAGTACGGCGCCACCTCGTAGAACTTCATGCCTTCCAGGCCGGCCGGCTCGTTCTCGAGCGCGTCGAGGACGCCAGTCTTGATGGCGTTGTACACTTCCATGTAGTCCATCGGGGTGGCGACGAGGCCGGTGGCGGCGAAGGCGCGCTGGTGCAGGGGGGAACCCTGGACGCGCATGCGGATCTTCGGGAAATCGGCGACGCTGTGGGCCGGCTTGTTGCTGATTAGGCTGCGGACGCCGCCGCCGCCGTGGCCAAGGAAACGCACGCCGGACTTGATGGCGTCGTCCTCGAGCGGTTTGAGCACCCCGGTCTCGATGCATTTTTCCCAATGCGCGGAACTCTTGAACAGGAAGGGCGCGTCGATGATGGGCATGACCTTGTTCCAGGTCGCGAACCAGGCGGGGGAGATGACGTAGAAATCGACCGCCGTCCCCTGGATCATGAATTCGATGGCGTCCTTTTCGGTGCCGAGGACGCTGGAATGGTGGAGTTCGACGGTCAGCGGCCCCCCGGTGTAGTATTGCTCCAGCAACTCCTTGAATTTGACGCAGGCCTGCCAATAGACGTGGCCCTCGGGCAGCATGGTGCCGCCCACCAGCTCCACCGGCTCGTTCGCCGCCCGGGCGCCCGCCGGCCCCGCCATTGCCGCCAGCCATCCGGCCAGCGCCGCCGCAAGAATCTTTCGCATTCCTCCTCCTCCCATTGAAACCAGCATCGGGTTGAAAACCGGCCCGCGCCCCCGCGGCGCGGTTTGGGCGTCAACCTTTCGACGACGCGCACGGAGCATGACCAGGGCGGACCCGCGAAACGGCGGCCATCCTCCAAAGTCGCGGCCGGCGGATTGCGGGACAAGGGCGGTGGTTGTCGGGATTATGGCAAAGAAGCAAAATGCACGGGACGGGACCGATTATTGCAAACGCCGGCTCCGTGTCAACGGCAAAAACCGCCGTAAATGGCCGTCGCGGAGCCGACGCGGGAATTTGCCCGGACACGGGCGAAAATTTACCGCCGCGCCCCGGGGTAAACTTTATTTTTTTACGGGCCCTAAAGCGCCAAGGGCGGCGCGGCTCCCCCGCGGCCCCGCCGTCACCGCCTTCCGGGGTGCCCTCCGTGAGCTTCCTTTAGCAGTACGGGCCAGCGGCAATAGCTTCCCTTGTCCCCATAAAGGAACACCCGCAGTTCGGCCACGATGCTCTCCAGCATGTCCACCTGGCCCGCCAATTCCCCGGCGGCGGCGGCCGTCTCCTCCGCGCCGCCGGCGTTGCTTTGCGTCATCTTGTCCATTTTCGCCACGGAGGCGTTCACCTGCTCGACCGACTGGGTTTGTTCGCCCGTCGCCTCCGCTATGTCCTGTACAAGCCGTCCGACGCTTTCCGCGTCCTCCTGGATCAGGGCGAAATCCTTCTTGAGGGAGGCGACCGTCTCGGTCCCCTTTTCCACCCGTTCCATCGTCGTCTGGATCAGGGCGGTGGTTTCCTTCGCGGCCTGGGCCGACCGCTGGGCGAGGTTCCTCACCTCGTCGGCCACCACGGCGAAACCCTTGCCGGCCTCCCCCGCCCTCGCCGCCTCGACGGCGGCGTTAAGGGCGAGCAGGTTGGTCTGGAAGGCGATTTCCTGGATCGTCTTGATGATTTTCCCGATTTGCTCCGAGCATTTGTCAATCCCCTCCATGGCCTCGGTCATGCGCTTGACCGACAACGATTCGTCCCCGATCAGCCGGACGGTGGTTTCGGTGCTTTCCAGGGTGTTCTTGACGTTGTCGAAATTCCGGCGCGTCACCGAGGTGATTTCCTCCATGGCCGCGGCCGTCTGCTCCAGGCTTGACGCCTGTTCCGCCACCCCTTCCGCCAGGACGTCCGAGGCTTCCCTGATTGACGCCGTGGCGGTCTGCACCTTGTCCGCCCCTTCCGTCAAATCCCCGATAATCCGTTCGCACTGCCTGTACACCATCCTGATGATCGCCATGGCGAGAAGCGTCCCGGTCAGGAACGCCGTCCCCCCGAGGGCCACCGACATCCAGAGAAGATTTCCGGCCCCGGCGTCCGCCTGGGCCGAACTTTCGCTTATTTGGACCAGCCCGTCATGCATCAGCCGCTCCGTCAATTGCACGAGCGTTCGGTAATGTTCGGCCTGGTCCGCCAGCGCGGCGTCTATTTCCTTGGTTAGGGCAAGCTCCTTTACCGCGTCCTCGATCCAGGTTTCCATCGCCCGCACCAGGACGGCGGCCTTTTCCCGCCATTCCGGGAGGCTGGTGGTGGCCAGGGTGTTCCGCATGGCGTCCAGGACCGTTGACAGCGTTTCGACCGCCACCGCCATGTCGGCTTCCCTGATTTCTGGAACGGGCGACGCCAACGCCTCCATCATCATCCGCCTGGCCTCCCCCAGCCGGGCGACCTGTTCCAGACCCGTCCCATACCTGTCCAACCGCCTCCCCAGGGCCGCCAGGTCGGCCCGGTTCAATTCATTCTCCGCCAAGGGCCGGTATCCGGCGTAATACCCGTTCAAAAGATTCGAGAGCGTCCCACCCACCTCGCTCCTCCGCCGCCGTTCGGCAAGAATGGCCTCCGTCAACCGGCGTATTTGTTCGGACAGCTGCCGGTATTCGCCCGCGGCCTTGCTCAAGCTGTCCCATTCCTCGCGCATGGTCGGCAAATATTGCCCTTGCGCCTCCAGGGTGGCGCCGATCTCGGCCAGGGCCCTGTCCATGCCGTCGAGGGCTTTCCCGCCGGCTTCATAAAAGGAATTGTCGGAGGTGAACTGATAATTCAGGAAATTGTATCCGGCCGTCATAATCGCCGCCGAAATGGTCGCCGCCTCCCGCGTCTGGGGGGCGTAGGCCTCGTCCTGAATCTTCACCACCTTCCGATTCTCCAAATTCATCCAGAACGAGGTTCCCGCCTGAACGAGGGAAAAAACCACCATGACGCCAAAGCCCAGCCACAGCTTCCGTTTAAGCGACATAAAAACCTCCCGCCAATCCCCAATATAAAAAAAAGCTTGCGCCGAAAAGATTCGGGCAAACTTGGCAAGACCGGCAAGCGGGCGTACACGCATTAGCCTCAGTCCGATGCCGGCGTCCGCTTCCAATCCTCGCCTCGACTATACCACGAAACGTAATATTGCCAAAGGTAAAAAACAGCCGCCGCCCCGGGAATGATCCGCTATGGCGGCTTTTCCGCGAAAATCATCGAAGCTGGCGGGGCGGCCCCTGTCGGTGACCGGGCGAGCGCGGGAAAATCGACTCGCGGTTCCGGACAGGCAGCGGTGCGTTCAATCCCTTGGATCATGTAAAGAAATAACGTTTAGGATCCGACGCCAAATAACATTTACCCTCGAGGAGCGATGGTTCAATGCCCGCATGGCGCTTTCATGCCGAAGTTGTAAATGCGCGGCGGAAATACAACGCTTCCCTCCGCAAGCCGGGCGCGACCGCATTTGATACCAAGCGTTCCTCGAAATGAACGCAACATATCACTTCTTATCGGACATTGTTTTAATGGCACCGGATTATCCTCTAATTATGCTTCCCCCTGTAGCATTATAATTGCATAATCATAAATTTTAGTTAATGTTATATTTTTTAGACATTGATCAAATTTGGAAGGATTTTTTTGTGTCCACCGTCATCACTGTATCAATTCCACAACCGACCCACCACAATATATAGGTGTTTTCCCCGATCAACCACCTACATATCCGCCAATGTCCGATAAGAAGTGTTATGTTGCGTTCATTTCGTGATACATATTGTTCTAATAAAAGATTCGGCACCCGGTGACCTCCGTCTTTTCCCGCATTTTTGTACAAGGTTGACTTTTAGAGCGTGTTGTTAAATACCGGATCGCCCGGGTTAGACAAGGAAAAAGTCGCTGGCAGGATGATTTTTGGCCGGCGGTCAGGGGTAAAAATCATCCGAGAAGCGGCTT
>JAISYL010000192.1 GCA_031269935.1 Planctomycetota bacterium | reverse complement strand
CCGGGCTTGGCCCTTTGGCTGCCGGCCGGATGCAGCCGCGCAAGCCATCCGCCGGCCGCGGCGGCCGGCCGGAACGCGGCCCCCGGCACTAAGGGTCCGCCCAAAAATAACTTGAACATCTGGAATTTTGCAAATTTCCAATTCATCTTGATATTAAATGAGTTACACTTAAAGATCTTCAGGGGATCGCCTGAATTTCCGTTTTGCCGAACATTGCATCTGTTTACAAAATTGCCATTTTACGGGATTTTTTGACAAATCCATCAAAACAGAAAAACTTAGTATCCATTGAACGGGGATAAAAAATGCATTTAACTGATTGCATTTACAAGTGTTATGCGTTTTGCAAAACTCCAGTTAAAAGTTAACTCCCGGGAGAATCGGCGGATGGATTCGCTGTTCGATGGAAAGATCCTGTTGATAACCGGCGGCACCGGCTCGTTCGGCCAGGCCGTCCTCAAACGCTTCCTTCCCACGGGAGTGGGGGAAATAAGAGTCTTTTCCCGGGACGAAAAAAAACAGGACGACTTGCGCCGGCGCCACCGGAACGACCGGTTGAAGTTCTTCCTGGGGGACGTCCGGGATCCGGCGGGGGTGCGGGAGGCGATGCGGGGGGTCGACTTCGTCTTCAACGCCGCCGCCCTGAAACAGGTGCCCTCCTGCGAATTTTTCCCCCTGGAGGCGGTTAAGACCAATGTCCTGGGGACCGATAATGTACTGGCGGCGGCCATGGCCGAGGGGGTGAAAAAGGTCATCTGCCTCTCCACCGACAAGGCGGCCTATCCCATCAACGCCATGGGCATCAGCAAGGCCATGATGGAGCGGGTGTTCGTCGCCCGTTCGCGGAACGCCGGCCCGACCGTCATCTGCGGCACCCGCTACGGCAACGTCCTGGGTTCGCGCGGCTCGGTGGCGCCCCTGTTCCTGGAGCAAATCCGGAACGGCCTCCCCCTGACCGTCACCGATCCCGGCATGACCCGCTTCCTCATGACCATGGAGGCGGCGGTGGAACTGGTGCTCTTCGCCTTCGCCCGGGGAGAGGCGGGCGACATCTTCGTCCACAAGGCCCCGGCCTGCGATCTGGGGACCCTGGCCCGGGCGATCCTGGAACTCCGCGGCGCCGATAATCCCATCAAGTACATAGGCATCCGCCACGGGGAAAAGAAATACGAGACCCTCCTGACCCGGGAGGAATGCCTGCAGGCGGAGGATCTGGGCGATTTTTATCGGGTCCCCGCCGACAACCGGGATCTCAACTACGGCAAGTATTTCGAGGTCGGCCAGGAGGAAAGGCCGGGACTAAGGGAATTCACTTCCCAAAACACCCGCCAGCTAGGCCTGGCGGAGGTTAAGGAATTGCTTTCGGGGCTGGATTTCATGCGGGAGTGGGCGCCGGGATGAAGCTTCTGATCCTGGGGGCCGGCGGCCTGGCCGGCCACGCCGCCGCCCTCCATTTCCAGGAACGCGGGCACCGGGTGATCGGGGCCGCCCGAAGGGAACTGACTTTCTGCCCGACCGTCCGCCTCGACGCCCGGCGGCGGGAGGAGGTGGCGGCGGCGGTGGGAGCGGAGGAATACGACGCGGTGATCAATTGCGTCGGGATCCTCAACCGGGCGGTGGACGCCAACCCCCACGAGGGGATTTACCTGAACGCCTGCCTCCCCCACTTGCTGGCCGAATTGACCCGGGATCGGAAAACCCGGGTGATCCACCTGAGCACCGACTGCGTTTTTTCCGGCCGCCGCTCCGGGGGGGGCTACCGGGAAGGCGATTTTTGCGACGCCGACTCGCTGTACGGCCGATCCAAGGCGCTGGGGGAACTTCGCGACGAAAAGAATCTTACCTTCCGGACCTCCATCGTGGGGCCGGACCCGAATCCGGAGGGGGTGGGCCTGTTCAACTGGTTCATGCGCCAGGAGGGCGCGGTCTCCGGCTATGCGACCGTCGTCTGGAACGGGGTAACCAATCTGGTTCTCGCCCGGGCCCTGGAGGCCGCCCTGGAGCAGGGCCTGGGGGGACTCTATCATTTGGCGGGCCCGGCCCCGATCGGCAAATACGAGCTTCTCCGGCTGTTCAACGGCCTGCGGGGGAAGTCGGCGGAAATAATCGAATCGACGGCGGTCCGGACCGACAAGTCGCTGGCCGACGGCCGGGGGGACTTTGACTTCACGATGCCGACTTATGCCGAAATGGTGAATGAACTTGGCGGCTGGATAAGCGCCCATGAACATCTTTATCCGCATTATGCCTTGAAGGACGCCGGGGAGGTTTTTGAATCCGGGAATTCGCGGAAAGGAAGCCCATGATCGACGGCGGAAGCGCGGCCGCGGCCTCGGAGGCGCCGCTGATCATATACGGGGCGGGAAAGTGGGGGTACATCCACCTGGGCATTTTGCGTTCCCGGGGGTGGCGGCCGGTCGGCTTCTGCGACGCCGATCCCAACAAATGGGGTACCCGCTGCGCCGGCCTGCCGGTTATGAGCGTCCGGGAAGTCAAGAGCGGCTATCCCGGCTGCCGAATTCACTTGGCGATCGCCCCGCCCCTCCGGCACGAGATAGGCGAAGCCCTGGTGCGGGACGGGGTGGTCGGGCGGGAGGGGATCGTCAACCGCGAGCCCATGCGCGAACGGGTGGATTGCCGCTTTCTTTCCGAGGAATTGTATGTCGACGACGGATCCTTGCTGTTCTGCTGCTCGACCGGCTATACCAATCCGTCGCCCCGGGTCGGCTGGGAAAGCGACCTCGGC
>JAISYL010000130.1 GCA_031269935.1 Planctomycetota bacterium | reverse complement strand
GGGAATTCCAAGCCATCCTGATGGCGGCCGGGATCCCGGCCACGGTCCGGATGGAAAAGGGGGCCGAGATCGGGGCGGCCTGCGGCCAGTTGCGGGCGGAGGCGGGGGCTGATTAAAGGTCGGGCGGATAGGGGGCGGTCCCGTACGTCGATCTTTAAGAGCGTGTTGTTAAATGCCGTCTCATCGGGTTATATTTCGTCAAAATTGCTTCTCGGCGTATTTTCCGGCCCCAACCGATGGCCGAAAAATACGCCTGCCAGCGATTTTTTCTCGTCTAACCCGGACGATCCGGCATTTAACAACACCTACTTATATCCCTGGTTATTCCCTGGCGGAATATAGGGAAATCCGTGATTTATGACCAAGTCGAGTGGTTTGCCCAACCCGCCATAAATTCGCCAATTCCTTATTTCTTAGTGGGTATTGTTAAATACTGTCTTGTCGGGTTAAACTTCATCAAAATTTAAAAGTCCGCTGGCGGTCTCATGTTTTATATTTATCTTAATGACAGCCTCTTAACTAAATGCGCGGTATGTTCTATACGCCGCCAATTCATGCAAGGGTTCCCCAATGCGTCTAGTGACAGCGGCCAAGTCGCTGCTTCTCAAGCGTCCGATTTTGGTCATTTTCGACGTTACCAGGCTTTGCAACCAGCGTTGCCGGTTTTGCAACATCTGGAGGGGGGAAAGCCGGGATATGGCGGCGGGGGAGATCGTCCGGCAAGCCGAATTCCTGAAAAAACTTGGGATAGGCTATGTGTTTCTCCAGGGCGGGGAACCCACCCTTCGCCCCGACTTGCCGGAAATCGTCGATGCCTTCATCGGACGGGAAATCAAGCCGACGGTTATAACCAACGGCATATTGTTGAAGGACGGCCTGGCCCGCAAGCTGGCCGAAAAACGATGCAATGTGGCCATTAGCCTGGACACCTTGGATGCCGCTTCCTTTAAATTGATCCGGGGGGTGGATTCCTTGGACCTGGTCATGGCCAATCTGGAAAACATCGCCGGAATCAAGCCCAGGCGGGGCAACTGGGCGGTAACCACCACCGTCACCAATCTTTCCACCCTGGAGGAGATAAAACGTCTGGAAGCCTTGGCCGGGCGTTTGGGCCTGATGTACGCGATTCGCCCCTACGTTCATGTCGCCGGCGCCGCCGGCCGCCGGGACGATTGCCTGCTCTACCGGGATATCGAACGGGTGGTGGAGATATTCGCCTATATGCGGGACCGGGCCCGGAAGAACAACTACCTGGCCAGCCTGGTTTATGAAGGGCATATCGATTGGCTGCGGGGGAAGCCCATGCCCGGGTGCGACGCCCTGGCGCGTTCCCTGGTCATGTCCCCCCAGGGCCTTTTTTCCCCCTGCCTCGAATTCACCTCCGAATCGGTTCCCTGGGAGGAGATTCGCGGAAGGCGGGCCGCCTGGCTGGAACGTTGCCGGATTTGCAATCGGGAACATCCCTGCTTTTATAACTGCGCCCGGGAGATCGGCATATTATGGCGGAACAAATGGCGGATTGCCCTGACGCTCCCCCTGATCCTCGGGCAGTTGGCGCGCCACCGGAACTTCTTCTAGTGATGTCCAAGCCGGGCGAAAATGATTGTCCCCTGGTGGTTGATCTGGACGGCACCCTGCTGAAGTCGGATTCCCTGTTCGAATCGCTGGTCCGGATGGCGGCCCTGAAGCCTTGGCTGCTCCCCGGAGTCCCTTTATGGCTTCTTGAAACGGGAAAAGCGGGGCTTAAAAAACGTCTCGCCCCTTACGTCGCCGGGGAGGCGTCGCATTGGCCCTATCGGGAAGAGGTTCTGGCTCTTTTGCGAGGCGAAAGGGAAAAAGGCCGGGAAATATATCTCGCCACCGCCGCCCACCGCTCCATCGCCTTGGCCGTGGCGGAACACCTGGGGATTTTCAGCGGCGTCTTCGCCAGCAACGGGCCGGTTAACCTGAAGGGGCGGGTGAAGGCGGAACGCCTGCGCCGCGAGTTTGGGGAAAGGGGATTCGATTATCTGGGCGACAGCGCCGCCGATTTGCCGGTTTGGCGGGAAGCGCGTCAAGCCTGGCTGGTCGGGCGGGAGTCGTCCCGCCTAGGGCGACAACTGTCGATGGTCAACCCGGATTTACGGGTGATCCCCGTCCGGTCTTTCGAATGGAAAAGCCTGGCCCGGGCCTTGCGCCTCCATCAATGGGTGAAAAACCTGATCCTGTTGGTTCCCCTGTTTTTGAGCGGCGATTTGTCCGGCCGCCGCCTTTTTCCGACGGCCTTGGCCTTCCTTTCCTTTTCCCTTTTCGCCTCGGGGATCTATATCGTCAATGATCTGGCCGATATCCCCCATGATCGCCGGCATCCGGACAAACGCCAACGCCCCTTCGCCGCCGGCAGCCTGTCCCTCGCCGCCGGCCCGCCGCTCGGCTTATTCTGCCTGGCGGCCGGGCTGGCGGCGGCAACCTGGCTGCCCGCCTCCTTTTCCCTGGTTTTGGCCGCCTATTTTTTCCTGACGCTTCTATATTCGTTTTACCTTAAACGGATGGTCATACTGGACGTGATTGTCCTGGCGAGTTTTTACGTCGGCCGGATTTTGGCGGGAACCCTGGCCCCGGGATTTCCAATTTCCAACTGGCTGACCGGTTTCGCCGGATTCATCTTCCTGGGGCTCAGTTGCCTGAAGCGGAGTTCGGAATTGCGCGTCCATGGGGCCGACAACCGGGAATCGGCGCCGGGACGTTCCTATCGCGTCGAGGACATAACCGTCCTGGAGAGCATGGCCTCGGCCTGCGGCTTCTGCTCGGTGGCGATTCTGGCCCTCTATATCGACAGCGTCCGGGCCAGCGAACGTTACGCCTCCCCCGCCATCCTTTGGAGCCTCTGCCCGCTTATAGTCTACTGGTATGGGAGGCTGGCCGTCATCGTCCACCGCGGCGAACTGCGCCAGGATCCGGTCAGTTTCGCCGTATCCGACAAGGGCAGTTGGTTTTGCGCCCTGGCCGCTTCGGCGGTGGTGGCCCTGTCAATGCTGATCCGAGTCGACTTTTGAAGGTTCCTTGTCTAAACATGCATAAGTTATTTATGGACAGACCCCAAGTTGTTTTTGGGCAGACCTCGAGGGGGATCGCGGCTTGCTGACGCTGATTTGCGGCGGTTCCGGCTCCGGCAAGAGCGTCCTGGCCGAGCGGCTTTTGGCCGCCGCCGCTCCGTCCGGCCGCCGCTTTTACCTGGCCACCATGCGGCCGGACGGCCGGGAGGCCGGGGAACGGATCCGGAGACACCGGGCGAGGCGGGCCGGATCGGGATTCATCACCCTGGAGCGCTACGCCGGCCTGGCGGACCTGAACTTTCCCGAAGGGGCGGCGGCGCTGTTGGAATGCCTGGGCAATCTGGCCGCCAATCTGATGTTTCCTCCGTCCGGCGGTCCGGCCTCCGCGCCGGGGGAAATATGGCGAAGCCTGGAAAGGCTGCGCCGGGGAACCCGGGAGTTGATTGTCGTCACCAACGAGATCTTTTCCGACGGGGAGGATTATTCCCCGGAAACGGAAAACTACCGGACGGTTCTGGCCGAAGCGAACCGGCGGCTGGGGGAATGCGGGGATCGAGTGGTGGAAATGGTTTGCGGCCTTCCCCTGGTCCACAAGGGGGAATTGCCCGGAGAGCCGCTTGTTTCGCCCCGGGATTTCCCTTCCCCCGGGCAAGGGGGGGGGATGATCCTGGTGGTCGGCGGCCGGGGCGCGGGTAAAATGGCCTATGTCAAAAGCGCCTACGGCTACGCCGATTCGGACATTTCGGCGGCCGAGTTCGACTCCCGTCCGGTATTGGCGGATTTGCAGTCGCTGGTCAGGGAAAAACCGGTTCCGCCGGAGGCGCTGCTCCCGGGCCTGATGAAGAGGAAAATAATAATTTGCGATGAAGTCGGCTGCGGGGTGGTCCCGCTGGATCCGGGGGAACGGGCTTGGCGGGATCGGGTGGGCCGCCTCTGCGCCCTTCTCGCCGCCCGGGCCGACCGGGTGATCCGGGTGTGTTGCGGCCTCCCCGTGTTCATCAAGGGCGGCGCCTTCGCGGAAGTGAATTCCCCTTCGGCATTGGAGGTTGATTCTGGAGCAAATGGACTTCGGCATTCATAGGTTTAGCCTTTTCAGACCACTAGCCGCCATGGCCCCCTTGGCGATCGGGTTCGTCCTGGACATCCTCCTGGGAGACCCCCGTTGGCTGCCCCATCCGGTCGCCGGCATCGGCCGGGGGGTGGAACTCCTGGAAAGCCGCCTCCGGCGATTTTTGCCCCGCACTCCCCGGGGAGAATTTCTGGGTGGAAGCCTCCTGGTCCTGGCGGTGTGCTCGCTCTCCTTCGCCGCGCCCTGGCTGGCCCTGCGGGCGGCGGGGGAACTGCATCCCCTGGCGGCGATTGGCCTGGAAAGCCTTCTTGGCTGGCAGGCGCTGGCGTTGAAGGGCCTCGGGGACGCCGGGGGGGAGGTCTGCCGCCGGCTCCGGGAAGGGGATCTGGCGGCCGCCAGATCGGCGGTGGCGCATATTGTCGGCCGGGACACGGCCGGCCTGGACGCGGCCGGGGTGGCCAGGGCGGCGGTGGAGACGGTGGCGGAAAACGCCTCCGACGGGGTGGCGGCGCCCCTCCTTTATTTCTCCCTCGGGGGCGCTCCCCTGGCCTTTCTCTACAAGGCGGTGAACACCATGGACAGCATGATCGGCCACCGGGACGAAAAATATCTCCACTTCGGCCGGCCGGCGGCCAGGCTTGACGACCTCGCCAACTTTTTTCCCGCCCGCCTGACCGCTTTGCTGATGCTGCCGGCCGCGGCCCTGGCGGGCCTGGATTGGCGGAACGCCGGCCGGGTGCTCCGGCGGGATCGGAAGAACCACTCCAGCCCCAACTCCGGCCATCCCGAGGCGGCGGCGGCCGGAGCGCTCAATCTCCGGCTGGGCGGCCCCGCCAGCTACGGCGGCCGGCGGGTGGAAAGGCCGTACCTCGGCGACGCCGCCCGGGACATCCGGCCCGGCGATATTGAACTGGCCAACCGCCTTCTTTACGCGACGGCCTTCCTGCTCCTGCCGCTGGGCTGCGCCGTACGCGTTTTCCTCGGCGATGCCGGAGCCTGGAATTGATCCGGGGTTGGGAAACGTTTTCCCGCTATTCCATTTCCCTTTTGGCGGCCCGGAGCGGGGCCAGAACCGCCAGCATATCCGCCGGCATCGGCGCTTCCAGCGCCAGGCGCCCGCCGCCGAGCGGATGATCGAAGGCCAGGCGCCAGGCGTGAAGCGCCTGGCGGTCCAGCAGGACGGCGCCTCCCCCCGAACCACGGAGGCGCCCTCCCCCGTGGCGGTAGACGGCCAGCGCCTCCTCCATATCCCCGGCGGTGAAAACCGCCCGCCGGCCGTAGTCGCGATCGCAGAGGACCGGGGCGCCCAGGTGCGCCAAGTGTACCCGGGCCTGGTGGGTGCGGCCGGTTTTCAATTCGCATTCGACCAGGGCCAGGGCGCCGTAGTTCTCCAGGGTCCGGTACAGGGTAAGCGAGGGCCGGCCCCCCGATTTGAGGACGGCCTGGAATTTGCGGTTGATCGGATGGCGGCCGATGTTGACCTCCAGCCGGCCGGAAGGGGGGAGGGGAAAGCCGTCGGTGACGGCCAAATAGGTTTTTTCCACCCGGCGTTCGCTGAATTGGCGCATCAGCCCCCGGTGGGCGGCGGAATTTTTGGCCGCCACCAGGCAGCCGGAAGTGTCGCGGTCCAAACGGTGGACAAGCCCGGGGCGGAGGCCGCCGCCCACCCCGGCCAGCCCGGGGCCGCAATGGTGGAGGAGGGCGTTGACCAGGGTGCCGCCGGCATGGCCGGCCGAGGGGTGCGCCACTATGCCGGGGCGCTTGTCCACCACCACGATGTCGTCGTCCTCGTAAAGCAGGGAAAGGGGCAGATCCTCCGGACCGGCTTCCGGGGGGGGCGATTCGGGGATGGCGAGGGACAGCCTCTCGCCTTCCCGCAGCCGGCGCGAAGGCTTCGGGACGCCGCCGACCCCGTCCACGGCCACTCCGCCCAGGTCAAGCGCCTTGCGTAGAAACGTCCGGGAATACCCCGGCGCCAGCCGGGCCAAGGCCCGATCCAGCCGTGCCCCGGCGAATTCCGGCGGGACCACCAGGGAGACGATTCCGGCTTTTTCCGGTCCCGCGGCCATTGCGGTCGACCTTCCGGTTAGAGTTGACTTTTAGAGCGTGTTGTTAAATGCCGTCTCGTCGGGTTATACTGCGTCAAAAGCCGCTTCTCGGATGATTTTTACCCCTGACCGCCGGCCAAAAATCATCCTGCCAGCGACTTTTTC
>JAISYL010000110.1 GCA_031269935.1 Planctomycetota bacterium | reverse complement strand
TTGATTCGAGTTCCTTGCTTCAGGAGGTTCAGGGCAATGTGTCGCGGCACGGCGAAGTTTTCCGCGGCATAACCTGCATGCACCCGGCATTCATCTTCCCGGAAGGCCACCTCCAGAATCCAGTGGAGCGAGTTTTCCATGCCCCAATGATTCCGCGCCGCCTTTGCAAATTCCTTGGCGTGAAAGATTTGTTCAGAATATAGTAGCATGTTTCCCTGCTTTTGGCCTTGCGGCAATCATGTACGTACGGCGGATTCATCCTTCCATGGCGCTTCGCTATTCGGCGAAGCTCTCCCCGGGCATTTCCCGCCCCGTCCACAATTTGAATTGCCCCTCGGCCTGGCGCCTGAACATGTCCATCCCGTCGATGGTTTCCGCCCCGGCGGCGGCGGCGTCCCGCAAAAAGCGGGTGAGCCGGGGATTGTAGACCGCGTCGAAGGCGATCCGTCCCGGCCGCCAGCCGGCGGCCGGGAACGGCGTCCTTTCGACTTCGGGAACCATGCCGACCGCGGTCGCGTTGGCCACCACCACCCAGTCGCCCGATCCGGCTTCGTCCCAGGCGACGCTGTCCCAGCCCAGGCTTTTCGCCATGGCGGCGGTCTTTCCGGGATCCCGGCCCGCCGCCGTCACCCGGCAGCCCAGGGAGGCCAGGGCCGCGCCCATTCCCCGGGCGGCGCCGCCGGAACCCAGAACCAGGGCCGGGGCGCCGGCCAGGTTCAGGCCGATTGCGGCCGCCTTTTCCGCCACCGCTTCCGCCGTCGCCGAAAAGTCGGTGTTGTCGGCGTACCAGCCGCCGTCCCTCTCGCGGCGCAGGGTGTTGGCCGCGCCGCTCAACCGGGCCGGTTCCGAACGCCGGGGCGCCAGTTCCAGCGCCGCCGGCTTGTGGGGAAGCGTGACCGACAGGCCCCGGAGATTCACTTCCGGGACGATTTCCCGGATAAGAGTCCCGAGATCGCGGCAAAGGAGGGAAAGGTATACGGCGTCGATTCCGAGCAGGGCGAAGGCCCGGTTGTGGAAAACATAGCCGGACGACTGGGCGACGGGGTTGCCGGCCAGTCCGTAAACGGCGCTGTCCCGGGTCAACTCCCGCACCCGGTAAAGTTCGGCCAATTCCCGCGCGGTCGGCTGGCCCGGGGCGGATTCAAGCCCGCGGGAAAGGCCGCCGAAGGCGAGGCGGGAGCCGAAGGCCGGGCCCAGGATTCGGCTGAGCAGGCCCATTTCCCCCATGGCCAGCCCGACGGCCGGCTTGGGGCAGCCGGCGAGGGCGGCGAAAACCTTGAGGTTGTCGCCGGGCGTTTCGGCGGTGACGGCGAACTTGACCCAATCCCCCGGCGCCCCGGCCAGTTCCCGCGCCCGGCGGGGCAGGTCGGCGGGCGTTCCGGAAAAATCGTGCCAACTGGCGATGACGGTCGTCCCCTCCCGTTTTCCCAGGCCGCCGACGACGTCCGTCTCGGCGTCCACATAGGCGGCTCCCGATGCCATCGCCAGCCGCAGCAGGGCCAGCCTTTCCTCCGTCCCCCCCCGGAAACGGCCTCCCTGCTCCCGGGATCGGCAGGTGGCGACGACCGGCCGGGAGGAGGCCCGAATCAGGGCCGGCACCTCCGGCCGCTCGCAAAGCCAATCCAGGCGCAGTTCATGCAAGTCGGCCGGTTCGCGCCTGGCCCTTTCCAGGGCGGAGAGCGCCTCCCGATTGGATTCGGCGACAATGGGGAGGCAGATTTTTCCCTTGTTCATTGAATGTCTTCCACCGGCTGGTGCCGGGGATAGCTGCCCAGCCAGACCAGGCCGTGACTCCGGATCATCTCCCGGATTTCCGGATTTTCAGCATGGCCGTCGAAGTCGATGTAAAACCAGGTTTCAAAATTTTCCGCCGCGTCCATGGGCCGGGACTCTATCTTGGTCAGGTTGATCCGGCGATCGGAAAAGCTCTTGAGCAGCCCCTCCAGGCCGCCGGCCACGTTCTGCACCCTGGCGAAGACGCTGGTTTTGTCGCGCCCGCCGGCCTTGGGCCGATCGTGGCCCAGGATGAAGAAGCGGGTTTTGTTGCCGGCGTGGTTTTCCACATGGCGGAAGCGGATTGGCACTCCCGCGAGATTGGCGGCGATTTCCGGGGACAGGGCCGCGCCGGCCGGGTCCGCGGCCGCCTGCCTGACCGCCTCGGCGGTGGAGGCGGAGGACACGCGGGCGGCCCTTTCCAGGGCCGGCTGGCCCAGGAAGCCGCCGCACTGGAGAAACGCCTCGTGTTTGGAATAGATTCGCTCGACCCGTTCCAGCCGGGACTGGTTCGAGGAAAACACGAAATGGATGGGCATGACGATTTCCCCGGTGATGAGCGGCCGGCCGGCCGCTCCCAGGAGATCCAGGGTTTCCCCGACAATGCCGTGAATGGTGTTGGCCGCCGGCAGGACGGCGTGGTCGACCGTACGGTTTTGAAACAGGGCGAAGGCGGCGGCGATGGATTGGCTGGCCAGCATTTCGGCGGAGGAGCCGAAACAGGCCAGGGCGGCCTGGTGGGTGAAGGTGCCCTCGGGCCCGAGATAGGACACCCGCTCCGGGGCCTGGGCCTGCCGCGAGGCCGAGAATATTTCCCGCCAGACCCCGGTGATCGCCCGGTCCGGGAAGCCGACGGCCCCGGTTTTTCGCAGGCGGTCCAGAATGCCCTTCTCCCGGCCGGGATCGAAAATGGGCAGGCCGCGCTCCCGCTTGGCCGTTCCCAGCCGCCGGGAAATTTCCTGCCGCTCGGCCAGGAGTTCGAGCATCCGGTCGTCGATGGCGTCGATGCGGCGGCGGGACGCCGCCAAGCTTTCATCCTTGACCATCGCCCCTTCCTTTCAGCGCCCGCCGGATCAGGAAGAAATCGGCCAGGATCAGCCAGAACATCGCTTCCAGCACCGGCACGGCCCGTATCGCCACCGCCGGATCGTGCCTGCCGGAGACGGAGATTTCGATGTCCTTCAGGTTTTCGTCAACGGTTAGCTGGGGAAGCGATATGGAAGGGGTGGGTTTTACCGCCACCCGGACCAAAATCGGCTGGCCGGTGGAAATGCCCCCCAACACGCCCCCGGCATGGTTGGACAGGAAGGCGTCGCCCAGGCGGCCGCCGGCCGGCGAGCGCATCTGGTCGTTGTTGCCCCTTCCGGAGGCTCCGGCCACCGCCATGCCGTCGCCGATTTCCACCCCCCGGACGGCGTTTAACCCCATGCAGGCCTGGGCGATCCGGGCGTCCAGGCGATCCTGGACCGGCTCCCCTAGGCCGGGGGGAACCCCCGTCGCCCGGATTTCCACCATTCCGCCCAGCGAATCGCCGGCCCGTTCGGCCTCTTCCAGGGCGGAGAGCATGGGCGCCACCGCCGCCGGATCCGGGCAGAACAGGGGATTGGCGTCAATGGCGGCGGCGTTCCAGGCTTCGGCCGCGACGCCGCCCAGGCTCGCCAGGCCGGCCGTCACCCGGATGCCGGCGGTTTCGGGAAAGCTCCCGAGGAGTTTCCGGGCCACCGCCCCCGCCGCCACCCGGGCCAGGGTTTCCCGGGCCGAAGCCCGGCCGCCGCCCCGGTGATCGCGGATGCCGTACTTGGCGGAATAGGTCGCGTCGGCGTGTCCGGGCCGGAAAACTTCCCGGAGTTCCCGATAGTCGTCCGGCCGCTGATCCCGGTTTTCAACCAGCAGGCAGATGGGATGGCCGGTGGTTAGTCCCTCGAACACCCCGGACAGGATTCGAACCGAATCCGCCTCCCGGCGTTGACTGACGTGGCGGCCGGTCCCGGGCCGGCGGCGATCCAGAAAGGGCTGGACGTCCCCCTCCGCCAGCGGGATGAGCGGCGGGCAGCCGTCCACCACGCAGCCCAGGGCGGGGCCGTGGCTTTCCCCGAAGCTGATGAAGGTGAACAGCCGCCCGAAAGTGTTGGAACTCATGCCGCGGGTCCTTATAATACGCCAAACGGCGAATCCGGAAACATTTTAGCCGGCCGGCCGGGAAAGGCAATCGTTGACCGGGGAGAAGATCGCCCTTATCGGGATGATGGCTTCGGGGAAAACCACCGTCGGCGGGGAACTGGCCCGGCGGATGGGCCGCCCGTTCGTCGACGCCGACGCGGCGCTGGAGGAACGGATTGGCATGACCGTCCCGGAATGCTTCGCCCGAATGGGCGAAACCGGCTTCCGCCGCCGGGAACGGGAAACCTTGCGGGATCTCCTCGCCCGCCCCGAACCGGCCGTGATCGGCTTGGGGGGGGGAGCCTACATGCAGGAAGAGATCAGGAGGGAACTCGGGTCCGCCGCCGTCACCGTTTATCTTCGGCTTTCCCCCGGGGAAATACTGGATCGGCTGGGAAGGACCGACATCTCCCGGCGGCCCATGCTGTCCGGCCCCGACTGGCGGATCCGGGCCCGGGAACTCCTGGAGGAGCGGGATCCGGTTTACCGGGGGGCCGATATCGTCGTGGAGGCCGATCGGCTTGATCCCGGCGAGGCGGCCGCCAAAATCGAGGCGGAATTGGCGGAATCGGCCGCCCCGGGAGGGGACCCGTGATCAGCGTTCCGGTTGAGGTCGGGCGAAGCGAACACCGCTACAACATCCTGGTCGGCGAATTCCTCCCCGACCGCTGGCCCGGGGCGATTGAGGCCGGGGCGGAATCGGACAAGTATTTCGCCGTCCTCGACTCCCGGGCCGACCGGGCGCACCGCTTGCGGGAAAGTTTGGCCGGCCGGGAAGGGTGGAGGTTTCTTGTCCTGGAGGCGGGGGAGGGACGCAAGGGGGTGCGGGACTACGCCTCCCTTTGCGAAAACCTGATCCGGGAGGGGGTGGACCGCCGGAGCGTCCTGGCGGCGGTCGGGGGCGGCGTCATCGGGGATTTGGCCGGCTTCGCCGCCGCGACGATTCTGCGCGGGATCCGTCTGGCCCAGGTTCCCACCACCCTCTTGGCCCAGGTGGACAGTTCGGTGGGCGGCAAGACCGGGGTGAACCTGGCCGGCGGCAAGAATCTGCTGGGCGCCTTTCACCAGCCGGAGATGGTGCTAATCGATCCCGGATTTCTCGCCAGCCTGCCGGAAAGGGAATACCGGGCCGGTTTGGCCGAGGTGGTTAAATACGGGATAATCGCCGATCGGGCCTTTTTTGATCGCCTGGCCGGTTCCGCCGATCTTTTGCGGAGGCGCGATCCCGCCTTCCTGGGGGAAATCTCCGCCTATTGCTGCCGGGCCAAGGCAGCCCTGGTGATGGCGGACGAACTCGACTCCGGCCGGCGCGCCATCCTCAACCACGGCCATACCTTCGGCCACGCCCTGGAGGCGTTGGCCGGGTACGACGGTTCGCTTTTGCACGGCGAGGCGGTGGGGCTGGGGATGGCGATGGCGGCCGAATTCGCCGCCGCCCGGGGTTTGGCCGGCCGGGACGAGGCCGAACTCACCCGTGCGGTTCTCCGCCGGCTGGGCATCCCGGCCGGCCTGGCGGAGGCGCCGCCGCCGGCCGGCCGGAAGGGCGATTGGCGGGACGGTTTGACGGCCGAGGCTTTGGCCGGGGCGTTAAGCAAGGACAAGAAGGCGGGTTCGGCCGGCTTGACCCTGGTCCTTCCCAGGAGAATCGGAGACTGCCGGCTCGAGTCCGGCTTCGCCCCGGCCGAGGTGGCCGGGTTCATGATGCGGGCGATCGGTTGACTTTAAAAATCCACAAGAAAGGAGACGACATGCAGCTCGGCTTTTGTTCGAACATGCTGGCCTGGGCGGGGGACACCACCGGATTGGGCTACCTGGAACAAATTCGGGACGCCGGCTTCGATTACCTGGAGGCGCCGGCGGCCCAGCTTCTGGCCCTGTCCCCCCCCGGCACCGAGGCCATGATTGAAAGGGTGTTGGCCTCCGGCCTGCCCTGCCGGGCTTTCAACAACCTGTTCCAACCCCAAATCCGGCTGACCGGGGATCGGGTGGACGACCGGCAAGTGGACGATTATTTCGCCCGCGCCCTGGCCGCCGCCGCCAAGTTGAAAGTGGAGATAGTCGTTTTGGGCAGTTCGGCCGCCCGCAACCTGCCCATGGGATTCCCGCCGGAAAAGGCTTGGGGGCAGATGGTCGCGATGCTGCGGCGTTTCGGCCCCAGGCTGGAGGAGGCCGGCGTAACCCTGGTGATCGAACACCTGAACCACCTGGAAGGAAATTTTCTCGATTCCTTCACCGACGGCCTAAGGTTGGCCGAGGAGGTGGGCCATCCCCAGGTCCAGGGGTTCGTGGATTTTTATCACCTGGATTTGGGAAACGAGAGGATTGAGTTGGTGGACAGGCATTTCCCCCGCATTCGGCACTGCCATTTCTCCAATGTGCTGAATCGCGGCATTCCCACCCGGGAACGCCATGAAAAACGGTTGGTGGAATTCCTGGAACTGCTGAGAAAGCGCGGCTATCCCCATCTTTTGAGCGTGGAGGGATTTCCCGCCGGCGAGGACGCGTCGCTTCTGATTCCCCGGGCGGCCGAATTCATCAGATCCCATATCGATTGAGGCCGGCCCGGATCAGGCGCCGAATCAGGGCCGGGTAGTCCAGGCCGGCGCGGGCCGCCGCCGCCGCCAGTCCGGCGTCGGGATTGAGGCAGGGATTGGCGTTCGCCTCCAGGATGAAAAGGCGGCCCGCGGAATCGGCCCGGAAATCAATCCGGGCGTAGCCGGCCAGGCCCAGGGCTTTCCAGGCGGCGGTCGCCATCCCCTCGAGCCGGGCGGTCGGGCCGGCGGCGCCGCCAAGATCGAAGGTGCGGGGGGTGTTCAGGAATTCCGGGGATTCCTCGTCCCATTTGGCGGCATAGCCGACCATTTCGACCTTCCCGGCCGGCAGGCGGGAGAAATCGATTTCCGCCGCCGGCAGCGTTTCCGGTTCGCCCGGGGCGGCTTCGATTAGGCTCAGGTTGAATTCCCTTCCCTTGATGAACCGTTCCGCGAAGAAGGGTTGTCCGAACCTGTCCTCGGCTTCGCCCAATCTCCGGACCAGCCGGGGCAAATCGGCCGATTGGATAACCGAGGCGTCGTCGAGATGGAGCGAGGCGTGGGAAGAGACGGTTTTTATTATCCAGGCGCCCGCGATCGCCTCCTCCGGGGGAGCGGAGGCGGGGAGGAATGCGGGCTTCGTTCCTTCCAGCCAGACGCATTCCGGGGTGGCCAGGCGATTGGCGATCAGGAAGCGCTTGGCCAGGATCTTGTGGTTGGCGAGAAACATGGCGTTCGAGCCGGAGCCGGTGAAGGGCAGCCGCCAATTTTCCAACAACATCGGAATCACGGTCTGGAGACGGTCCGAGGCGTCGAGCGATTCCACCAGGTTGAAAACCAGATCGGGTTTTTCCCGTTCCAGCCGGCGCTTGAATTCGGCGAGATCGAGATCCAGGCCCAGGCGCTCGGCGCGGCAGCCCAGCCGGGCTAGGGCCTCTTCCACGGCGGCCAATTGATTGGCCACCTCCCGGCTGGCCCGGTCGCCGGCCAGGGCCGGCCGGTCGTAAAGGAGGATTATCCGCATGCCTTCCGGATGCCGTCCGTTCATTCGCCTTCCCGCGTCCGCTCACGGGCCGAGGCCAGGATTTCGGCGATAAGCCGGGGGAAGCCGATTCCGGCCAGGCGGCAGAGAATCGGGAGATCCGAATGTTCCGGATGCAGTCCGGCCAGGGGATTCATCTCCATGAATTGGGGATGCCCGGCCCCGTCGGAGCGAAGATCGGCCCTTCCCCCGTCCCGGCAGCCGAGCAGGCGGTAGGCCGCCAGGGCGATGCCTCCGGCCTCGCGGGCCTCCGAATCGCCGGCCAGCCGGTAATCGACCCGATTAAGGTATTGGGCCTTGTTCCCGAAGGTGTAGGCGCCGGGTTCGGCGGCGGGAAGGAGCCTAACCTCCATCACCCCGATTACCCTGGCCTTCCTCCCGGTTCCGACGACGCCGACGGTGAATTCCCGCCCCGGCAGGTATTCCTCCACCAGAACCGGCTGGCGGTGGACGGAGATTAACTCGCGGCAGATCCCGGGCAGTTCGGCCGGTTCCCGGACCAATCCGCGGGCCGACACCCCCTTGCCGGTTCCCTCCGCCACCGGCTTGACGAAAAGCGGGAAGGCGAGATCGAGCCCGGCCGGTTCGGTTTCCGGTTCCGCCACCACGGCGAAGCCGGGGGTGGGAATTCCCTGGTCGCGGACGATTCGTTTGGCGTGGCCCTTGTGGAGGCAGAGGGCCAGGCAAAGCGAATCCCCGAAAGTCGCGGGAATGCCGTAGGCTTCCAGCAGGGCCGGAATCTGGGCCTCGCGGGCGGCTCCCCGGACCCCCTCGGCGATGTTGAAAACCAAATCCCAACTCGCGCCCCCCGCCAGCCGCTTGACCAGGCGATCCAGCCCGCCGATTCTGTCGATGTCATGCCCTAGATCCCGGAGCGCCCCTTCAATCGCGTCCATGGTCTCCGGCTTGTCGAATTCGGCCGCCTCCTCGGGAGTCAGCCCGCCGGCGAGGTGTTCGTCCAGGAGATCATAGGTGAATCCTATCCTCATGGGGACGATTCCGCCAGTTTCGCGACCAGTCGCCCGGCCCGTTCATGGGTTTCCCCGATCTCCGCCAAACGGGTGAAATCGCCGCCCTCGCTTTCCCGCATGGCGTCGACGACCGCGCGGGCGATGCCGGGGAAGGACAGGCGCCGGGCCAGGAAGAGTTTCACCGCCGCCTCGTTGGCGGCGTTGAAGAAGGCGGCGGAGCGATCTCCGCCTTGTCCGGCCCGGATTCCGGCCGGGAGGAGGGGGAAGCGTTCCGGATCCGGGGGGGCGAAATCCAGCCCGCCCCCGGCGGCGAGGTCGAGGCGCGGCAGCCCGCCGTCAAGCCGGCGGGGATGAAACAGCATGCGGGAAATGGGTTGCCGCATGTCGCTGATTCCCAGGCAGGCCAACTGGGTCCCGTCGACGAATTCCACCAGGCCATGCACCAACGACTGGGGATGCACCAGGACCCGGATGGCCTCGAAGGGCAGATTGAAGAGATGGTGCGCCTCAATCACCTCCAGCGCCTTGTTGGCCAGGGTGGCGGAGTCGACGCTGATTTTTTTCCCCATGCTCCAGATCGGATGCCGGACCGCCTCCTCCGGAGTCGCCCGTTCCAAACGTTCCGCCGGCCAGTCGCGGAAGGGGCCGCCGCTGGCGGTAAGGGTGATGTTGGCCACTTCGGCGTTATCGCGGCCTTCCAGGCATTGCCAGACGGCGCAATGTTCGGAATCGATGGGCAGGATTTCCGAGCCGCCCTCCCTCGCCGCGGCCAGAAAAAGGCGCCCGGCGGAAACCAGGACCTCCTTGTTGGCCAACAACAGGCGGGCGCCCCGGGAGACCGCCGAGAAGGTCGGTTCCAGGCCGGCGGTGCCGCCGATGGCCGCCACGCAGACCTCGGCCGGGGTCTCGGCCAGCAGCCGCAGCAACCCGTCGGGGCCGGAGTAAAAACGTCCGCCGCCGGGGGAAGGTCCAAGCGATTCCCGGCCGTTCTCCGCCTCGCTCGAGCCCAAGGCCAGGGACGCTTCGGGAAATTCCCGTCCCAGGGCGGCCAGCTTTTTCCGGTCGCGCCCGGCCGCCAAGCCGGCCACCCGGAACTCTCCGGGATGGGCGCGGATCACCGCCAGGACTTTGGAACCTATCGAACCGGTCGCCCCCAGGATGATGATGTCCTTCATTTGGCGAGCTTTTTCTTCCAGGAGGCGAGGGCGCGATTGACGCTGGCGGGTCCGGCGTTTCCGGCCGAGACATAGTTTGACGGGGTTCCGGACGGTTCCAGGCGCGCAAATACGTCATCCTTGATCAGGCGGCAGGCGGCAACCATTTCCCGAAGGCCGATTTCCCTCAATTTTCGTCCGCTGTCCTCGGCCAGCCGGACCAGCTTGCCGGAAACTTCGTGGGCGGCGCGGAACGGCAATCCCTTTTCCACCAGGTATTCGGCCAGGGCGGTGGCGTCGAGGAAGCCTTCGTCCAGAAGCCGGGCGGCCCGCTCCGGATTGAATCTCAGGGTGGGAAGGAAGGCGGCCAGGCATTCAAGGGTGGAATCCACGGTCCTGACCGCGTCGAAGATCGGCTCCTTGTCCTCCTGCAGGTCCCGGTTGTAGGTCAGGGGAAGCCCCTTTAGAACGGTCAAAAGCGCCACCAGGGCCCCGATCACCCGGCCGGTTTTGCCGCGGGCCAGTTCCAGGAGGTCGGGATTGCGCTTTTGCGGCATGATGGAACTGCCGGTCGACCAGGCGTCGTCCAGTTTGGCCAATCCCCATTCGGAGGTGGTCCAGAGGATGACATCCTCGGCCAGGCGGCTGACATGGACGGCGATCAGGGCCAGGCAGGCCAGGGTTTCGACCGCGAAATCGCGATCCGACACGGCGTCCATGGAATTTTCGCATAGCGCGTCGAAACCCAGTTCCCGCCTGACCATCTCCCGATCGATGGGAAGGGTCGTGCCGGCCAGGGCTCCGGCCCCCAGGGGCAACCGATTGGTGCGGCGGCGGCAGTCGTCCAGGCGCTCGCGATCCCGGGCGAACATTTCGACATAGGCGAGCAGGTGCTGGGCGAGAAGCACCGGTTGGGCGCGCTGGAGATGGGTATAACCCGGAATGATCAGCCTCTTTTCCCGTTCCGCCACCGCCAGGAGGGACAGCATGACTCGCCGCAGGCGTTCCCGGATGGCGTCCTGCCTTTCCCGGGCCCACAAGCGCAAATCGGTGACGGTTTGATCGTTGCGGGAGCGGCCGGTATGGAGTTTCTTGGCCGGTTCGCCGATCCGGGCGGTCAATTCGGCCTCCACCGACATGTGGATGTCCTCGTTGGCGGGATCGAAAACCAGCTTGCCGCGTTCCATGTCCCTGGAGATGGCGGCCAGGCCTTTCAGGATCGCCCGGCACTCCCCGGCGCCCAGCAAGCCCACCGCCGCCAGCATCCGGGCGTGGGCGATGCTTCCGGCCACGTCCTGGCGGCCCAATTCGCGATCAAAGGAGACGGATTGGCCGAAAGCCTCCAACAGGGGATGGGTCGAGCCCTTGAATCTCCCTTTCCACATTTTAGGCATGGCTTATCCGGTTTCCGGGCCGGCGGCAATCCGGGGACGGCCGGACGGACGGAATGGGGGGGTGGGCGGCCGGGAGGTCATTTGATGGGTATTTGGGCGTGGAACACGCTGCCTTTGTCAAGTTCGCTCTCCGCCCAAATACGCCCCCGGTGTCCGGTTTCGATAATCTGCTTGCAAACCGCCAGGCTGAGGCCGGTCCCGGCGGTGTGGTTTTTCACGTCCTCCACTATCTCGAAATCACCGAATATCTTCTTGAGATTTTCCGGGGCGATGCCGATGCCGTTGTCGCGCACGCTCAAGAGCAGGGTCGGGATCGTGGTTCCCGGCAGGGGCCCGGCCTTTTTGGTGGAGACGGTGATTTTGCCTCCGGGATGGCTGAATTTAATCGCGTTGGAAACCAGATTGGCCGCCACCTGGCTGAAGCGATCCGCGATCAGGTTGCATTCGCCCAGGTCGTCGGCCAGGTTCATCTCCACCTCGAGTTTTTTTTCCTCGATGCCCTTGGCCAGCGACATCAGGGCGGCGCCGATGATTTCGTTGGGATCCTGCCGGGAGAAATTGTAGTCCACCTTGCCGCCCCGCATGCGGGTTATGTCGAGCGCGTCGTCGATGAATTTGCACAGGCGCCTGCCTTCGCTGTTGATGATGCAAACGTATTCCTTCCATTCCCCGGGAACGTTTTCGTTCTCGTCCATCATGAGGGTTTCGGAATAGGACATGATGGAGGTGAGCGGGGTGCGCATTTCATGCGTCACCAGGGAAAGGAAATCGTCTTTCATGGCGTCAAGTTCACGCAATTTCTTGACTTCGCGGGAGAGCTGGAGATCCCGGATGATGACTATCCTCCCGTTGCGCCAGGAGTTTTCCCTGTTTTGCATGGGGCAGATGGTTATGCCCACGGTCTGGGAATCCGTTTCCTGGCCGCCGTCCTCCGGCGAGGGATTGCCGCGGCCGGCGAGAACCATTTCTGTTTCCTCCGAGCCGGAATTCGCCGGCAGTTTGTCCATGAATTCGGCCAGGGGGCTGGGAATGACCTGGTGGTAATCGACGCCGGTCGTCCCGTCCCGCGCCAAGCCAAGGGTTTTGGCGGCGGTGGGGTTGATGATTTGGATGATGTTGTTGTGATCCAGGGAAAACAGGCCTATGGGAATGGATTCGACGATGCTGGCGATGTCGGCGCGCGCCTTCTCCAGCCGCATGCGATAGTGGTGAGTGTCCAGGACCGCCGCCATTTCCCGGGACAGGATGGACAGGAGCGCCTCCTGTTCCTGGGTGAAGGCGTCGGCATCCTGTTCCAGCCACAGAAGCATCAGGTGATGCCCTCCGAACGGGAGGGCGATGAGCGAGTGGAGATTTTCCCCGGACACCGGCGTGTCGATCGGGAGCACCGACACCTCCTGAGTGTTCATCACCCATTCCATCATCGAGGTGTCGAGGGTAAAATTATTCGGGCAGATCTGGCGGAGGGGCGAGAAATGCCCCTCGTTATCCCGGTACTGCAGACTTACGTAGGCGAAGTCAATCACTTCGAGCAGCAATTTTTCCATGGTGTCGAAGGCGCTGTCGATGGATTGGGATTTCTTGAGGGCGAGGGCCTGGCGCTGGAAGTGGATAAAGCGCTTCATGGCCCTGACCGAATCCTGCACAACCTGGGTTTGCGAACGAATGGGGATCGCCTTGGTGGAAGGCGATTCGCCGGCGGGCGCCTCGGGATTTTCCTTGGCCGTTTCGGGTTCCATTACCTCAGTTATATCATGTATGGAAAGAATTTCAAGGGAGAATGGCGAAATTCCCGGCGGTTTCGAATTTGTTTTCCGCCCCGCGGCCCCGGGATCTCCGTTTTCCGGCTTTTATCGCCCGGGGGGCGACCCGAAATTTCCGCGTAGCCCCTGTTTCGCCGATCGCGTCGCGTACTTTTTTATTGACAAGCCGAATGGCCGCGGGTATATTCCTTCCACCTTTTGCCAATGGCATCCTCGCCGAATTGGAATGACGCCGTTCACGATTTCCCGCCGGGCAGCCCCAACTCCCGGTTTTTGAAGTTTAGATCGCGTAAAAAAAAATAACGTTTACATCGGGGCGCGGTGGTTCGACGCCCGCGGGGCGCTTGCATGCCGAAGTTGTAAATGTTATTTGTTTTCGCGCCCTTATGCCCGTGACGAAGGGTTTTCGGTGAAGTTGGGCCAGGGAAGGGCTTGTGCCCGCCTTCCATTTGAAAAACTTCACCAAAAACCACCCCGGTGGCGGCAGGCCCGGATTTTCCGGCGATTGATCCCCCGGTTTTCAATCTTCGCCGGCGGCTTGGGCCCGGGTTAACCGTTCCGAAACTTCAAGCAAATCCAACATCATTTCCTTGGCGCCTTTTTTTATCGCGTAACTATTTTCAGAAAGGGGAGTCCCATGAAAAAATGGCTATTGTTCGCCCTGATGGGCGGATTGCTGTCCGCCAGTTCCGTTCTGGGGGGCCAGACCACCATCCGTTACTGGTACCATCTTGACAATCCCGACAACGATTACCTCAAGAACATCATCAAGGTTTTTGAAGAAAAAAATCCGGACATCAAAATCCAGGCCGAACTCATTCCCTGGAACAATTATTATGACAACCTCTACACCTCGATAATCGGCGGCAACGCCCCCGACGCCGGCGAAGTCAAGTTGATGGCCATGCCGCAATTGGTGTCGATGGAGGCGTTGGAACCACTTGACGCCTATATCGCCAAATGGTCGGAAAAAGACGACATCCTGGACGATCTCTGGTCCAAGATGGTGCATTCCGATGGCAAAACCTATCTCTTGCCCCTGCATTATATAGTATCATATCTCTATATCAGGCAAGATCTTTTCGACAAATATGACGTCAAGATTCCCACCAATCGGGACGAGTTCCTCGCGGCCGCCAAGGCCTTGACCAGGGATACCGACGGAGATGGGCGCATCGATCTGTACGGCTTCGGCTACCGCGGCGGCCGGGCGGGCCAGGAGCATTGGGGAATTTTCGCCCTGCCCAACGCCAAGGAGATGACCTCGGCCCAATTGAAGGATCCCTGGACCATTGAAGCCAATCAATTCGTCGTCGACATGTTCCGGGTGCACAAGGTTACTCCGCCCTCCGCCCCCAACGACGCCTTTACGGAAATCATGGGCGCCTTCCGCGGCGGCCTCACCGCCATGACCGTCAACCATATCGGCTCCATGCCCCAGGTGGTCGATGCGCTCGGCGATAAGGTCGGCGCCGTGAAAGTGCCGGCCTGCGGCAAGAACGGCGAAGCCTGGACCAATTTCGGCGACGAGGAAAACGCCATTTTCGCCGCTTCCAAAAACAAGGAGGCGGCCTGGAAATGGATATCCTTCCTGGCCACCGGGCCGTACAACAAGATGTGGACCGATGGCTCCGCCCAGCTTCCGGTCACCAAATCCGGTTCCCGGGCTCCGGTTCCGGATCGCTACAAGCGGTTCATCGACGCCACCATCGCCTCCTTGCCGTTCGCCTATTCCCTCCCTCTGACGCCCGCCACCCAGGAGTTCGTCAATAATGTTTGGCCCATGCAGATGCAACGGGCCATGTTGGGGGAAATACCGGCCGAAGACATGTTGAAGGCGTTTGACGAACTGTTCAACGGGAATTAGCCGGTTTTTATGCGGGGGGCGGAACGGGTGAAACGGCGGCGGTTCGATGTACTGCCTTACGTCCTGGTGTCGCCGGCGGTGCTGGCAACCCTGGCGGTGGTTTTTTATCCCATGCTCACCGCCATGGGGATGAGCGTCTACGATTACGTGGTGTGGAAACCCTCGGCCAGCAAATTCATCTGGTTCGACAATTACCTGGCCGCCTTGAAAAGCGATCTTTTTTGGACCTCCCTAAAGCAAACCCTATTGTGGATCGGCTTGACGGTGCCGATGCAACTGTTGCTGGGGTTGGCGACCGCCCTCCTTCTGAACCGCAAATTCGCCTGGCGCTGGCTGGCCAGAATGCTGGTGATTGTCCCCTGGGCCCTCCCCAGCGTGGTGATAGGCCTGATGTGGCGTTGGATTTATGACGCCAATTACGGGATAATGAACGATTTCCTGCTGCGATTGCGGATTATTGAAAATGGGGTGCCCTGGCTTGCCACCAGCGGCACCGCCATTTATTCGATTATTTTCGTCCTGATCTGGCAGGGGTTCCCTTTCTTCGCGGTAATGCTCCTGGCCGGGCTCCAGTCAATCCCCAAGGAATTATACGAGGCGGTGGAGGTGGACGGAGCCGGGATTTGGGGTCGTTTTTGGCATGTAACCCTTCCGGGATTGAAAAGCGTCCTCGTCACCGCCATACTCCTCCGCCTGATCTGGGTGGCGAATTCGGTCGACATAATTTACGTCATGACCGAAGGGGGTCCGGGCAGCGCTTCCCACACCTTGCCGCTTTACGCCTTCGCCCTGTCGCGTAAAGCCATGCGCTTCGGCTCCGCCTCGGCCATCGCCGTTCTCTTTACCTTGATGTTGCTTACCCTGGTCGTATTGTATCTGCGGCGAGTGGACGCGTCGGGAGAAACCCGGACATGAAGAAAAACGTTCATCCCCCAACCCGATCGAAACGGGGCCATAATATCCCGGTTTCCCTGTTGACTCTGCATTTGCCGATGTTTCTGATTGTTCTTTTCGCCTTGGCGCCGTACCTGTGGATGTTTTTGACCTCGATTACTCCCAGCGCGGAAATCGCCCGCATGCGGGTTTTTTCCGGACCGAGCACCTTGGATCACTACATAAAACTATTCACCCGGGTTAACTTTCTGGTCAACATGGGAAACAGCCTGGTGGTGGCCGCGGGAGTGGTGCTGGTCGGCTTGACCCTGTCGGTTTCGGCCGCCTACGCCTTTTCCCGCTTCCGGTTCTTCGGCCGGGCCTATTTTATGAAACAGTTTCTGGTCGTTAACATGTTTCCCATCGTTCTGTTGTTGATCCCGCTGTTCATCATCATGCGCCAAGCCGGGCTTATCGACAGTTATTACGCGATTATCATTTCCCATTCCACTTTCGCCATTCCCTTCTCGACCTGGATGATGACCGGCTACATCGACGCCATCCCCCGGGAACTTGACGAAGCCGCCCTAATCGACGGCTGTACCCGGCCGGGCACGCTGATCCGGGTCATCCTTCCGCTTTGCACCCCCGGAATCGTCGCCACCGGCATTTACCTGTTCATCACTTCCTGGAACGAATATCTTTACGCCACCACCCTGGCCGGCGGGCAGTTGAAGACCATCACGGTCGCCATTCAGTCGCTGATTGGCGAATATGAAATCGAATGGGGGTTGTTGACCGCGGGGGGATTTGTCGGCTCCCTCCCCGCCACCATCCTTTTCCTTTTGGTGCAACGGCGGTTGGTGGGAGGTCTTACCCAGGGAGCGGTCAAGGGATAACGGCCGGGCGAAGCCGTTGGCTCTTTCGGAATTCTTCGGCCACGCTGAAAACGTCGAATCCCCGCTTCTGGTTGAAGTGTTGCATTTTTCTGGCGCCGGCAAAAAAGGAGAAAAACATGAACGCCATTTCGAGTGGTGGCCGGAAGCGCGTCGCGGCCATCCTGTTGCCGTTGTTCCTGGCGGCCTTGGCCATGGCCGGGGATCAATGGGAAGCGGCCCCGGGTTTGCGGATACAGCCTTATCCCGACCCGGGCATCAAGGCCCTGGACGATTCCTTCAAGAAATACACCCTTTATTCCGCCGAAGTGGAGCGTTTGGCCACCGGCTTCCGCTGGGTCGAGGGGCCGGTGTGGTTCGGGGACGGAAGATACCTGTTGTTTTCCGACATTCCCAACAACCAGATTCTCCGCTGGGACGAGGAAACCGGCAAGGTCGGCGTTTTCCGTAAGCCGTCCAATTTTTCCAACGGCCTGACCCGGGATCGCCAGGGCCGGCTTATCGCCTGCGAACACAGCCGCCGGGTGACCCGGACCGAATACGACGGCAAGATTACCGTCCTGGCCGATTCCTACCAGGGCAAGAAGCTGAATTCCCCCAATGACATCGTGGTGAAATCGGACGATTCCATCTGGTTCACCGATCCGCCCTTTGGAATCGGCGGCAATTACGAAGGCTACAAACAGGATATGGAACAGCCGCACCAGGGCGTTTACCGCATCGACGGCAAGACCGGGGAACTGATCCTGGTGATCGCCGATATCAAGGGCCCGAACGGCCTCGCCTTTTCTCCCGATGAATCCATCCTTTACGTGGTCGAGGGGCGCGCCGTTCCCAACCGCCTGATTTTGGCCTACGACGTGGTCGACAACGGAACCGGGGTGGCCAACCGCCGTACCCTGATTGACGCCGCCGGAGGCATGGCCGACGGCTTCCGCGTCGATGCGGACGGCAATCTCTGGTGCGGCTGGGGCGGATCGGAGGAAAAGAACGGGGTCGCCGTTTTCAATCCCCGGGGGGAGCAAATCGGTTTCGTCAAGACCCCGGAACGCATTTCCAACCTCGTCTTCGGGGGGGAAAAGCGCAATCGCCTGTTCATGACCGGTTGCAAGTCGATTTATTCCCTGTTTGTGGAAGCCTTGGGATCGGCCCCGGGGTTCGACAAATAGATCGCCCCGGAATTCCCGGCGGGATCGCCGGGATTGGGGATTGACGGAAAGGTTCGCCGGTTCGAGTGAATTCGGCGAACCTTATTTTTTCGCCGCCGCCCGCGCCTCCCGAAGTCCCCGGTTTCCCGCCCGGCCCGGTTCGGGAACGGGCGGCACAAAACATTTGACCGGAGGATGGATTCGGGGTGTAATGGGGGAGCCGAATTGAATGGCGAAGCCGATTCCCCCAGAGGGCCGCCCATGATTGAATCCAGCCTGGAGGAGGGTATCACTTTTGACGATGTCCTCCTGTTGCCGCAAAAAAGCGACGTCATTCCTTCCGAGGTCGATACCGCCAGCCTTTTTTCCCGCCATATCGCGGTTAACATTCCCATAGCCTCCGCCGCCATGGACACGGTCACGGAGGGGCGTCTGGCCATCGCCCTGGCCGAACAGGGCGGCATCGGGGTGATCCATAAAAACCTGCCGCCGCTGGAACAGGCCAAGGAAGTGGAGGACGTCAAGCGTTCCGCCAACGGGATAATCGCCGATCCGGTAAGATTGAACCCGGGCGATTTCGTTTCCATGGCGCTTTCCATCATCAATGAAAGGAAGCTTTCCGGCATTCCCATCGTCGAGGCGGACGGCCGGGTGGCGGGGATATTGACCAGGCGGGATCTGCGCTTCCAGCACCAGCACGACATCGCCATCCGCGAAGTCATGACCAAGAACAACCTGGTCACCGCCCCTCCCGACACCTCCCTCGAGACCGCCCGGGAACTGCTGTTTCGGAACAAGATTGAAAAGCTCATCCTGGTCGATTCGGAAAACCGGCTCCAGGGCCTCATCACCATGCGCGACATCAACAATTTCGATCGCTACCCCCTGGCTTGCCGCGACGCCCGGGGACGCCTGCGGGTGGGGGCGGCGGTGGGAGTGGCGGACGACGAACGGGTCAGCCTGCTGGTCGAGGCCGGGGTGGACGTCCTGGTGGTCGACACCGCCCACGGGCACAGCCAGAACGTGGTGGACGCGGTCGGGCGCTACCGGCGCCTCTGCGGCGGCTTGGTGGACATCGTGGCCGGCAACGTGGCCACCGAGGCCGGGGCGGGGGATCTGATCGCGGCGGGCGTGGACGGGGTGAAGGTGGGCATCGGCCCCGGCTCGATTTGCACCACCAGGGTGGTGGCCGGGATCGGGGTGCCGCAGATGTCGGCCATCCGGGCCACGGTCAAGGCCGCCGCCGGCAGCGGGACGCCGATTATCGCCGACGGCGGGATCAAGTATTCGGGAGATATCGTCAAGGCGATTGCGGCCGGGGCTTCCTGCGTCATGATCGGTTCCCTGCTGGCCGGGACCGATGAGGCCCCGGGCGAGGAAATCCTCCACCAGGGCCGGCTCTACAAGGCCTATCGGGGGATGGGCAGCCTTGGGGCCATGACCACCGGCGAGTCGGGGGATCGCTATCGGCAGGGGGGTCGGAGCGCCGATAAGCTGGTCCCCGAGGGGATTGAGGGAAGAGTGCCGTCCAAGGGCCCGCTGGAACCGTTCGTCTATCAATTGGTCGGCGGCCTGAAATCCGGCATGGGTTATATCGGCGCTTCCGATATCCGGGATCTGCAAGCCCGGGCCAAATTCATTCGCATCACCTCCGCCGGTCTTCAGGAAAGCCACCCCCACGACATCACCATCACCAGGGAAGCCCCGAACTACAGGCTGGATTGAACATGTCCGATCCTTGGCGCCTGGCCTTCCTCATCCGAAGCTTCGAGGAGCGTCTGCTCGCCCTCTTTTCCCGGGGGAGGCTCCAGGGTACGGTTCACACCTGCTCCGGCCAGGAATGGTCGGCCCTGGCGATCGCCGGGGCGCTCCGGACGGGCGACCGGCTTCTCTCCAATCACCGGGGCCACGGGCATTTTCTGGCCCGCCGGCCGGACTTGCTGCGGCCGCTTCTGGCCGAGATAATGGGATTGGCCGAGGGATTGTGCGGCGGAATCGGGGGGAGCCAGCATCTTTACGCGGAAGGCTTTTACTCCAATGGCGTCCAGGGCGGCATGGCGCCGGTGGCGGCCGGACTTGCCCTGGCCGGGAAAATCAGGGGCGACGGAAAGTTGACCGCGCTTTGCGTCGGCGACGGGACCACCGGGGAGGGGACCCTTTACGAGGCGCTTAATCTGGCCGGAATATGGCGTCTGCCCCTGCTGGTCGTTCTGGAGCGGAATGGCTACGCCCAATCCACTCCCACCGGCGGCACCATTGCCGGCGACGTGGCCCGGCGCGCCGAGGGATTCGGCTTCGCCTGCTTCCGGGGCGATGTCTGGCGCCCGGAGGAATTGGCCGCCACCGCCCGCGAAGCGGCCGATCGCGCCCGCTCCGGCGGGGGGCCGGCTTGGCTGGAGATTGACTGCTACCGGTTGAACGCCCATTCCAAGGGCGACGACTTCCGGCCGCCCGAAGAGATATCCCGCTACCGGGAAATCGATCCCCTGGCCGTTTTCCGGCGCGACAACCCCGATTTGGCCTCCGCCTACGCCAAGGAAGCGGAAAACGCCGTTGATCGGGCATTGGCCGCGATATCGCCCGCCCCCTGCCGTTACCGGCCGGAAATCAACCTGGTTCCCGGGGAAGTGGCTTGGAGTCCGGTTCCCGAGACTCCGGCCCCCCGGGTACGCCAAGGCGAACTGGTTTACCGGGCGCTGAGGGACTTCCTGGCCCGTTTCCCGCGGGGGTTGCTGTTGGGCGAGGATATCGCCCCCCCCTATGGCGGCGCCTTCCGGATAACCCGGGATCTTGGGGAACTTTTCCCCGGCCGGGTATGGGGAACCCCGATAAGCGAGGCGGGAATCACCGGCCTGGGGACCGGGTTGGCCTTGGACGGTTTCAATCCGGTGGTGGAAATAATGTTCGGCGATTTCCTCACCCTTATCCTGGATCAAATCCAGCAGCACGCGGCCAAATTCAACGCCATGTCCGGCGGGAGGCTCAAGGTTCCCCTGATCGTCCGCTCGCCCTCCGGCGGCCGCCGGGGATACGGCCCCACCCACAGCCAGTCATTGGAAAAACATTTCCTCGGCATTTCCGGCCTGTCCGTACTGGCTTTGAACGCCAGAAGCGACCCCGGCGATCTCTACCGCCGGTTGGGGGAGGAAAACGGACCATCCCTGGTGATTGAAAACAAGACCCTCTATTCCCGGCCGGTTCCGCCGGAAACGCCCCGCGGCTGGCGGGTCTGGCGCTCCGACGAGCCCTTTCCGACCATTCGCCTGTCCCCGGACGGGACCGGCCCCGATATCACCGTGGTTTGCTATGGAGGCATGCTCGACCAGGCCGAAGCCGCCCTTGAGGACGCTTTTCGCCATCATGAAATCATCGCCGAAATCATCTGCCCCACCCGCCTGCACCCCCTCAATCCCGTCCCCATTTTCGCCTCCCTGAAACGAACCGGCCGGCTGTTGACCGTGGAGGAGGGGCCCGGCTTCGCCGGCTGGGGCGCGGAAGTGGCGTCCCAGGCGCTGTATGCCGGTATAGAAATTAGGAAAGCCAAGCGGCTGGCCTATGACGGATTGATTCCCGCCTCGGCCAAGCGGGAGGCGGAGTTGCTGCCAAGCGGCCGGGACATTGTCGCGGCTCTTCGCGGATTGATGGCCGGCTGATCCGCCCGGCGAGCCTTTCAACCGGATCCATGTGGTCTGAAAAGGCTAAACCTGTGAACACCGAAGTCCATTTGCTCTGGAATCAACCTCCAACGCCTTCGGGGAATTCACTTCCCCGGAGGCGGAAGGCGGTTAAACCGGGGGCACTCCCCGCCAAGTCTAAGAGCGTGTTGTTAAATGCCGTCTCGTCGGGTTATACTGCGTCAAAAGCCGCTTCTCGGATGATTTTTACCCCTGACCGCCGGTCAAAAATCATCCTGCCAGCGACTTTTTCCTTGT
>JAISYL010000060.1 GCA_031269935.1 Planctomycetota bacterium | reverse complement strand
ATATCTTGTCAATCTCATTTTGACCATGCGTTCCATTGACAGGACGTTCCGGGAAATGTCGCTGGAGATCGACAAGGATGAACCATCGCGCGCCTTCAAGGAGCATTCGAATATCCTTGACGCGGTAAAAAAAGGCGATTCGGAGTTGGCTGAACGGCTGATGAACGGGCATATCCGTCGAGTGGCGAACTCGATCATGAACATTTCGCCCGAATAAATGGGCGACAAGCACTGTACACGAATAAAATTGATTATATTTCTTACAACTACTTGAATTGGAAGGGAGTAAAGGAGAACATAACAGCTGTCAATTCTCATTGGAATATTGGGAGAAAAACCGCTATGTTCGCCCGTTACCACCGTAAGCTTTCGGACTGCCTGCGTCAAGGATTATATTTGACAAAACGCGAGCCGACTGTTTTTCCGCCGCTGCTCTCGCGCCCATTGAAGGAAAAACCGTGTTCTTGTCTTAAATCGCCGCGCGGTTGCCAGGGAACGCTCTCCTGGAATCCAAGTTTCGGCGCTTGCAATATTTCTTCTCCAACGTCAGATTCAATTATATACTGCGCGCGGCGCGAAATTGTGAAAATGGGGAGAGGGGGTTGTCCCATTCCACCTTTATTTCCCCGGCTCGCTTCTTGCCGCGCGCAGTCCGGGGAATCACAACTCCGCACCGTGAACAGTATAACGCTCTGACTCGGTTTCTGATGGGTTTGATGAAGGATGTCTTGGGAAGCGACCCCTTGGTCCTGGCCATTGATCGCACCAACTGGGAGGCTCGGGGCAACGACGTCAACCTCTTGGTTCTCTCGGCCTGTCTCGGCGACGCCGGATAACGCTTTTGTGGTCCGACTTGCGCAATTTCGGAAATTCCGACACCCCAAAGCGCATACGGTTGTTGCGCCGCTTCCTGAAATTGTTTGACCGCGAACCGTATCAAATGTCTGGCAGGCGACCGGGAATTTGTCGGCGAAGACTGGTTCGGCTGGCTTCTAAGGGAAAACCTCCCATTCGTTTTTCGCTTGCGGGAGAACATGAAAACTACCCCAGCGGAAGTCCCCTCTCGCAATGCCAGGGAACACTTCAACGATCTTCGGCCCGGAGAATCCCGTGATTTGGGCTTCTGCCGCATTTGCGAAGTGACCATGGGAGTGTGCAGGTTGCGGATGAAGAAGGATGATGAACTCATGATCCTGGGGTATTGGGCATGAATGGCGAACAAGCCCGCACCACATACATAAAGCGTTGGAAAATCGAGACGGGATTCGAGAAGCTGAAAAGCCATGGGTTTAACCTTGAATCAAGCCGATTGCACGGTGGCGGCAAACAGGAACGGTTGATGGCGGTGTTGGCGGTTGGATTCGTCTGGTGTTTTGCCATCGGTGTATGGAGTGTCCAGGGAATCCACCCCATTCGCTTCATCCGAAAACTCGGACGCAAAGGACGTAGCATCTTCGGACGCGGATTGGAAATACTCGTCGGGCTGCTACATCACTTGTGTCCAGCTTTATTACGAGTAGCACACAAGTCCTTGAACTTGGTCAGAGCCGCTTGTTTGTAGGATACTTAAAAATATTCGTGTACAGTGGGGCGACAAGACAAAAACGGCGTGTATGCCGGGAGACGGCTGATCCCTTCGATTTGCGGCAGTCGATGTAGAGGCAAGCCGCATCCCGGGTTGTAAGTTCAAGAGTTTGTTGGGGCGCATAGATCTTTTCCTTATTACGGATCATTTGCGCACCTGTCGAGTCCTGAAAGGTTCCGCTATGCACGTTGGATTGAAGGGAATACTTCCCGCCATGGTGACGCCGCTCACGGCTGACGGGAAAGTGATGGAAAAGGAATTGCGGAATTTCGTCGAATTTCTCGTTAGAGGCAGCGTACACGGCATATTCGCCGTTGGCACCACTGGCGAAATTTACGGCATAACTGACGAGGAATACCGGAAGGTTCTTGAAATCTCCCTGGGTCAGACGGCTGGCCTACTCCCCGTCTATGCCGGAGCGAACGCAATAAGTACGCATCACGTGATTCGGCTCGCGAAGATTGCCGCAGCCGTCGGGATGAACGCCGTTTCCGTACTAACGCCGTTTTTCCTGAGCGTCAACCAGCGGGAACTCTTCGGACATTTCAAGGCGATAGCGGAAGCGACGCCATTGCCGATAATCCTTTATGACAACAAGCCAAAAACGCAGATATTCATTTATCCCGAAACGGTGGCCAATTTGGCGGATATTCCCAACATCGTCGGAATGAAGGATTCAACGGGCGACTTCACCAATATGGAGGAATGCCTGCGGCTCACGAAAGGCAAGGATTTCGCCATGATGCAGGGGCGTGACACTCTCATTCACGCCGGTCTCTGCTACGGGGCGAAAGGCGCGGTCGCCGCCTGCGCAATGTCATATGCGTCGATATCTACAACAAATTCGTCTCCGGCGGCATCATCGGTTCCCTGGAAGATCAATATCGGCTGGCTTCCCTGCGCATCGCCTTTGCCCTCGGGTCGTTCCCCGCCGTAATTAAGGAGAGCTTGGCCTTGTTGGGAATGAATGTCGGCGCGTGTCTGCCCCCCACCGGGGATTGACCCCGGAAGAACGGGAGCGGTTGCGGAACATCCTTTCGGGAATGGGTTTGCCGAAGAAATGATGAATTCTCGACCAGTATCGAATTGATTGGATTTTTGTGACCTTATTGTGTGGCATTCCTGCCGAGGAAGGGAACAGCATGCCCAATACTGCAGGTTCATGGCTAGGAAATAGCTTGGAACACCAGAAAAAGAGGATTGAGTCGGAAAAGGTGATCATTCCCCCCGACAAGACGATTTTCTATGCTGCCATCGTCGCAGCGTATCTCCTGATCGGGTTTTTCGTCCTCCCTCACATTTTTTTCAGGGGCCCCATGGATTTCGTCTGGTTGATTGTGCTCATGACAGCGACGCTGGGCATCTGTTGGAAAGGCGCGAAGAAGGAAAATTTCGACGAAACAGGAAAATAAGCGATTATTGTATTAACACTGCAATGCTATATGTTCCAAACTAGTAGCCAGTCAAGGTTTCAACTGTGAGAAAAGAAAATGTGTTTATGTCGGTTTAACACGATCAGAAGGTAAAAATCAATCGTCACCGTTTCAATACTGACTGTGTACTAGACGGCGGCGGTGAAAGACGCGGGAATGAAATAGGACCCGCGCAGAAATAAAGTAACTACAGGGATATGCGCGAACAGCACTGACACAATAGCTATTGCAAAAAAAAATAGTCAACTTATTTTTGCGCGAGCACATAGTCTCCATAAACCGAGTGTGCGGCGTCAGAAGATCGCTTGTGTGAAATTATTGATCGCTTGCCGCATTAGGAAAAACAAGGGATGACACCATGACGACGCTTTCCGGTAGTGATACGATAATTATCTGGGTGTATCTGATCGGCATTTTCATCCTCGGCATATGGGCTGCCAAAAAGACCAAATCCTTCAGTGACTACATGCACGGTGGAGGCACCGCTGGCATGCTGCTTCTGACCGGTACCATCATCGCCACCCTGTGGGGCGGCGTGACTTTCATCGGTTTGACCGGGTTTTCGTATCAGGTTCTCTATCGGGGTGTGTGGTACGCTTTTTCCGCCATCGGGTTTTTCTTGGTTTGGGCATTTTTCCTGAGTGTGCCCATCCGGAAAATACAGCCCTACTCCATTTCCGAATGGATGGGCATCCGCTTCGACAAGAAAACCGGTCTTCTCACCTCCTTGTACAATCTTATCGTCTATGTCGGCTTCCTCGGCTCGCAGTTTGTGGCTTTCGGCGTGATCGCCTCGACCTTTATGGGCTGGTCGATGGAATTCAGCATCATCTTTGGTACCATACTTGTCGGAGTCTACACCATTGCCGGCGGTTTTTTCGCGGTGGCGATCACCGATCTGGTGCAGTTCGGTCTCTCGCTTTTGGGCGGCTTGGTGGTATTAATTGCCTGTGTCATTAAGGTAGGCACGTTCGAGGTGGTGCGGGCAAGCGAAGTCCTTCCGCCGGAGTATTGGAATCCGAATACTTCCGACTTCGGCTTCGTGTTCATGATCACTATGTTCTTCCTGTGGTTGGGCGCCCACCCGCAGCAACATGTCACCCAGCGCATCTCGTCGGCACGGAGCGTAAAAATCGCCTACTGGTCCGCCGCCATCGGCTCGCTAGGTTACGTATTCGTTGCGTATGTTGTGCCCTCCATCGGAATTTACGCCCGAATCCTCATACCTGGCCTCAAGGATCCCCAGACCGCCTATCCGACTCTGGCGATAACCATTCTGCCCGGCTGGGCCGCAGCCTTAGTTTGCGCCGCCCTCATGGCGGTGGTGATGTCCAGCGCCGACTCCTATTTGCTAGCGCCGGCTTCAGTCCTAACCAACGACATTGTCCGCTATTTCAAGCCGAACATGCTAGACAAAAATCTCCTGGCCTGGTCTCGTTGGTCGACTGTTTTCTATGCCGTGGTCGCCTGCATTGCCGCGCTCGCATTTCGGCAGGTCATCGCCCTGATTCTCAGTTTCCTTACTGTGGCCTGGACCATGCTTCCGGCGTTGTACGCCTCGACCACATGGAAAAAATGTAGCCCCAACGCCGCCTTCTGGAGTATGGTTATAGGTGGCGTCATTAACGGTTACTTGATCCTGAATGTCCCGTCTTGGTTCTCCGCCGGCATCTACACCGGCTGGGTCGGGTTCATTGCTGGCATTGTGGTGCTTGTCGTTTTGTCCTACACAAGTCCGCACAAAGAGCAGGGAGACGGGCTGTTGAATTCTTGAACCCCCAAACGAGGGAAAGTGCATGCGCATCGTCGATTGCCACATCCACATCTCCAAAATCCGGAAGGATCCGCTGGGCGAGGTGCTTGGCTTGATGGACAGGTACGGTATTGAGAAAGGCGTGGTGTTCCCAGGCAACGAACCGAAGCCTGACAATCGCTGGATGGCGAAACTAATCGCGCCGTATCGCGAGCGCTTTCTGCCTTTCGCTTGGCTCAATCCGCTCCAACCCGACAGTGTTGATGAACTGGACGAATTGGTGAAAAACAAAGGCTTCACCGGCGTCAAGTTCCACCCGCTGTTCCACGGCTTCTATCCGAACCGGGACAATATCCGCCCCATCGCCGAGCGCGCGGCGGAGTACGACATCCCCATCCTAGTGCATTCAGGCCACCCGCACTACGCCACGCCCTGGCAGGTCGGGGAAATGGCCGCTCTCTTCCCCGAGGTGACCGTGATCATGGATCACATGGGCTTGCAGGTGGGGTGGGTGGATGACGCCATCACCCTCGCCAAACGCCATTCCAACATTATTCTTGGTACCACCGCCATGCCTTTTCACGAAAAGATCCGCCTAGCGGTGGACACCATAGGCATGGAACGTGTCGTGTACGGTAGCGACGCGCCCACCATACACCCGCTTCCAGAGATTGATCGCGTCAAGGTGGCGGGACTGACGTCGGACGAGGAGGAAATGGTCTTCGGCGTCAACCTACTCCGCATTCTCAAGGCTCGATAAAAGGCGAGGGCAATGACAACATCACTCTATTCTCCCATAACCATCGGAAAGGTGAAGATCCGCAACCGCATCATGCTTGCCCCCATGGGCACGCGGAATAACCTTCTCGACGGCGCCCTGACAGACCGTTGCCAAAGCTATCTTGAGGAACGCGCGCGGGGCGGGGCGGGGCTTATCATTCCTGAATTCACCGCCGTCAAGGAAGGCTATACCTGGATCCCCTGCCTACAAATATACGCTGATCGCATGATTCCGTCCCTGTCGCGATTGGTGGACAGCATACACAACTACGGCAGCCGCATCCTCATGCAACTCGCCCTGCACGGTGGTCGTGCGCCCAGCTCGGTGAGCGGTAAGCCGTGTATCGCCCCATCAGCCATAGCCAGCCCGCTATACAAGGAGATCCCGGTCGCTCTTTCCGAATCCCAGATCTTCGAATTGATCCATGATTGGGTGAAAGCGGCGGTGCGCACGCAGAAATGCGGTTTCGATGGAGTGGAGGTGCATGGTTCTCACGGCTATCTGATCAACCAGTTCATTTCCCCGCATTGCAACAAACGCACCGATCAATGGGGCGGCAGCTTGGAAAACCGTCTACGTTTCGCCCGATCCATTATTGAAAGCATCCGCTCTGCATGCGGCGACAGTTTCATTATCGGCTTCAAGATGAGCGCCTATGAGCACCTCGACGGAGGCGTCTGTCCCGAGGACGCTCCAGCCATCGCCCGCATGTTGGAAAGCTTCGGTATCGACTACCTGCACGTTTCCGCCACCTCCAGCACCATTCCCAGCCATTCCTACACCCGTTATCCGTCAGTCCCCAGCATGTACGACCCGCCTTGCCCGCTGGAGCCTCTGGCTAGACTGGTAAAGGACACGGTCAAAATCCCGGTCATCGCTGCGGCTGGCATCCGCGATCACTGCGAAGCGCAAGGCGTCCTTGATCGGGGCAGCGCTGACATGGTGGCGATCGGCCGCGCCTTCCTTGCCGACGCGCATTGGGCGCGGAAAAACCAGATGGGCAAAATAGTCCGCCCCTGCATTGGCTGTATGAATTGCCATATCAGTACGTTAACCGGAAAGGATTTGACCTGTGCGGTCAATCCCGGCTTGCTCCGCGAAGCACTCGACTTCCGCCGCCGCGGGGTGAAGAAAAAGACCGCACTCATTATCGGCACCGGCCCCGCCGGGCTGGAGGCGGCTATCACCGCGCATGACAATGGTCACAGGGTCGTGGCCATGGAGAAATCGGTAGTTCCCGGCGGAGCGCTGAGGCTTGCCGCCGGCCCCGATTTCAAGCCGCGCGCCAAGGTGCTCCTGGACTACTACTTGGCGGAAATCGGCAAGCGTGACATCGACTTCCGCTATAACACGGAAATGACCGTCGATTCATTACCCGGCGCTCTCGAACACGAACGCCCAGACGTGATAATCATCGCTGTGGGCGGCAAGGCGGTGACGCCACCCATTGTCGGTCTCGATCAGGCCAGGGTATTCTACGCTTCGTTTGTCCTGACGGAAGGGTTTCGTGCCGATTTTGGCGAGCACGTTGTTGTCATAGGTGCCGGCAAGGTCGGTCTGGAGGCGGCTTGGCTTCTGGCCGATCAGGGCAGAAGGGTTCAGGTCGTTGACATGGAGCCGGATGATCGTATCCTTATGAAGGAACATCCCACGTTGCATTCCACATTGCGCCAAAGGCTTACCGAGAAAGGGATCGTCATTACCGGGGGGTGCCGGGTCGAGAGCATTCATCTCGGGGAAATGAACGTATGCGTCGGCGGTTTGGATACATGTTATCGCGCCGATAGTGTGGTGCTGGCCGCCGGTTTCAGGGCTAGGCCCGAATTGTTTGAGGCGACAGTGGCGGTGAAGCCGGGATTGCCGGTCTATGAGGTGGGCGACTGCAAGGAGGTGCGGACGCTTCGGCAGGCAATCCACGAGGGATGGTACGCGGGCAGATATCTGATTTAGGATTCGTCTAAAAATAACAGTAGCAAGTTTATACTTTATTGTCCGGAATTCTCGGTTTTTTGCTATGCCGCCGGCGAAAAAATTTTGACGCTTCTCGTGCCTCGTCTAAACATGTTGCTGTTATTTTTAGATCGGTTCTTAATGCGGGAAGACTGGACATGATTCCAGAACGGTTAAGGCGGAAATTGATGGACGACTGGCACGCGCGACGTAAGGAATTTTGCGATCTTCGCCACGAGTTCCACGCTTATCCAGAACTCAGCAACCAGGAATACGAAACGGCTCGACGGATTTGTGAAAAATTTGCCGCCGACGGTGTTTCATATCGCGACGGCATTGCCGGGACCGGCATTGCCGCCGTGGTGCAAGGTTGCGACGGTCCTGTCGTCGGCCTCCGGGCCGATATGGACGCGCTGGCCATCCGGGAAGAAACAGGATTGCCGTGGGCGTCGCGCATCGAAGGCGTTATGCACGCCTGCGGACACGATTTCCACATGGCCGCTGCCATCGCCGCCGGTCTACTGTTACACGGATGTCGGCACGAATTGCCAGGAAGCGTCAAGCTTATCTTCCAGCCGGCCGAGGAAAACGGGCCGATTGGCGGTGCCTTGCCGATGATAGAGGCGGGCGTGCTCACCGATCCGGCAATGGACGCAATATTCGCCTGTCACGTTGCGCCCGACATCCCGTCCGGCAAGGTGCTGATCCATGACGGTGCCACCGCCGCGGGCGTGGATAATTTCATCATCGACATACTCGGCAAGGGCGGCCACGCCGCCTATCCCCATAAAACAATTGACCCCATCTCCATCGCCGCGCAGGTGGTGATGGGATTCAACGCCGTGGTGGCGCGGACGGTGGCGGCCTACGACAACGCGGTGGTATCGGTGGGGAACTTTCAGGCCGGGACGCGCCGCAACGTCATTCCAGATGCGGCAAGACTGGAAGGCACTGTCCGCACCATGTCCGATTCGGTCCGCCGCGAACTGAAGGCGCGAGTGGAGAATGTATGCCGCCATTACAGCGAGGCGGCGGGCGGCGCCTGCAACATCCAATGGGTCGAAAGCTTCCAATCCACCATCAACAATCCCGATGTGGCTATGCTTGCCCGCGAAGGCGTGCAGATGTTTTTGGGACCAGGCAGCGCCGAATCGCGCACTCCGCCCGGCATGGCGGCGGAGGATTTCGGTCGCTTCCTCAGGTGCGTGCCAGGGGCGCTCATGTGGGTCGGTGTCATGCTGGACAGCGAAATGAACCTGCACAGCCCCGTGTTGTCTGTCGCTGACGCCGGACTGGACAATTGTGTGAGTGCCATGCTGGGAGCGGTTCTGGCATTCCTATTCAAGGGCAAATGATGTTCTATGAAGACGGATATGAATGACATGCTTTTCAAGCATGCGCAAAGGACGGATAAAATAGCCTTTTCGCCGGTGCGGAAAGTACTGGAAAGGGCGAGGCAACTCGAGGCCGAGGGGCGGGACATCGTGCATTTTGAAATCGGCGAACCCGACTTCGACACGCCGCGCCCCATTTCCGAAGCGGCCATTGCGGCGCTCCGCTCCAACCAGACGCACTACGGACCTAACAAGGGTATGATCGCGCTTCGCGAAGCTATTCGCGCAAAATTAAAATCAGGGTATGGACTCGATTACTCAATTGAGGAGATTCTAGTCACTGTCGGTGCGGCGGAAGGTATCATGGCCGCCATGCTTGGCTACCTCGATCCTGGCGACGAAGTAATCGTCTTCACCCCAGCTTTTATGAATTACGTCAACTGCGCCAACATGGCCGGAGCCAGAACAATCGCCGTTCCCCTGCGCGAGGAGGACGATTTCGCCGTGCGGCCCGAGGCGCTCCGCGCCGCCATCACACCGCGCACAAAAATGATTATCCTCAACAATCCCCACAATCCCAGCGGCTCGGTGACACCAGCGGAGACGATTCAGGAAATCGCCGACCTAGCGGTAAAACATAATCTCCTGGTCCTGACCGACGAAATTTATGATCAAATCGTCTACGATGGCGTCCAATGTGTTTCCTGCACTGCGTTTCCCGGCATGCGCAAACGCAGCATCGTCGTCAACGGATTCTCCAAATGCTACGCCATGACCGGCTGGCGCCTCGGTTATCTAGTCGTGGACGCCAGCCTCCTACCTCCCATACTGAAAATTCACCAGTACATGTTGGCCTGCGCGCCCACCTTTCTGCAGGCCGGGGTGGCTGTGGCCATGATGGACGAGGAAGTGAAGCGGGCGGCGCGAGACATGGTGGCGGAATTCGCCCGTCGCCGCGAAGTTCTTATCCGAGGCGTTGCCGCCATTGACCGCCTGTGCGTCAATACCCCCCGCGGCGCGTTTTATGCCATGCTGAACGTCGAACTGACCGGGCTTACCGGTGCCGTTTTCGCCATGCGCCTGCTGGAGGAGGCTGGCGTCGCCACCGTACCCTGCGAGGTATTCGGCGAAGGGTTCGACAATTACCTTCGCATTTCCTATGCCACTTCGGATGAACGTATCCGGGAAGGGCTCGAACGTCTGGCCGCATTCACCGGAAAGTTACGGGCATGAGTGCGAGAACACCGGATCGCCAGATAGAAACGACCCGCCCCATTCGCGAATAGGTTGAGGACATTATCCGTTATAAATGAGTTTTCTTAAATAATGGACTTTTGAAGATTTTGTCATTGAAATCTTCCGATATGAGTTGAAAATGGCATGACGGTTCTTTTACTTGGTGTTGAAACATAAGTGTTTGGAAGGAAAAAAATTCCCCCGGAGCCCGGGCGCTCGCCGGCGGCCGGGAAAAAAACTTTACCTTCCGGTCCGGTTCGGGTTATAATGACTGGGCGGCCAAGTTTTCCGGGTGGCCCGGAAGGGAGGGTTTTCATGTCTGTCAATGCCTTGCGGACGCCTAGGACGGCGATTGAAACCAACCAATTGCGGCTGGACGTATCCGCCAACAATGTCGCCAACCTTAACACCGACGGCTTTCGCGCCAGTCAAACCGCCACCGAGGATCGAGCCTATATCAATTCCCTCGGAACCGGGGTCCAAACCGCCGCGACCTATGCCCCGGCCCGGCCGGCCGCCCCGGCGCCGACCTCCGCCTCCCCGAGCCCGGCTGAAATCGAGCCCTCCAACACCGATTTGGCGGTGGAATTGACCAATCAGATGAATTTCCGCAACGCCTATTCCGCCAACCTCGTCCAAGGACGCACCGAAACCGAGGTTTCCCAAACTCTTATGGACTTGGTGGGCTAGCCCTTTGGTTTCCGGAAAGTGTCCGGACTCATGGATTTTTCCAGCCTGCGCCTGGAAGCCTGGGAGGATGGCTCCGCCTTTCCGGTCAAGGCGCATCCCCGGGCCAGGCGCAATGCCTTGGCCGGCTGCTTGGCCGGACGGTTGAAAATCGAGGTGACCGCCGCCCCGGAAGGAGGGGAGGCGAATCGGGCCGTCGCCAAGTTGCTGGCCGGGAGCTTGGGGCTTCCCTTGTCCGGGGTGGTTCTGCTTTCGGGCCCGGGCGCCAGCCGCAAGCGCTTCGGCGTTCGCGGCCTCGGACCGGCGCGGCTGGCCGCCAAACTGGCTGAATTGGGGGAGGGGAAACCGATGGACAAGGCGCCGGGGCGCCCGCATGGGCGGGAAAAACGGCCCTGATTCGGAGACGCCCCTCGTTCGCCGATCCGGGGGAATTCACCCCGGTTGGGTTTGGATTTCGGCCCGGGCGGCGGGCGGGCGCCGTTTCCGGGGTTGGACGGGACAGGGATTTCCAGGAGTCTTGTTGTCGACTTTTGAAGGAAATCAAACGGCGGTTTGTTTGATTTCCTTCAAAAATACACTTGTTGACAAGTTGTCGTCTCGCCGGGTTATACGGCGTCAAAAATCGCTTCCCGGATGTTTTTTGCCCCCGGCCTCCGGCCAAAAATCATCCCGCCGGCGTTTTTTCCTTGTCTAACCCGGGCGATTCGATAGTTTGGCAACCAGCTCCAAGGGGAGGGGGCGACGCATGGCGAGTAGGCTCGGGGAAAGGATAGGGGAAGCGGTTCGGGCAATCAGGGCCAGGACCGCCCTGGTTCCCAAAACCGGGATCATTTTCGGCACCGGCCTGGGGGGGGTGGCCAAAAACATCGCCGAGGCGGTCGCCATTCCCTATTCCGACATTCCCGGCTTTGTCGAAACCACCGCTGCGACCCATGCCGGCCAGTTGCTGATCGGCCGGGTCGCCGGAACGCCGGTGGCGGCGATGGAAGGCCGCATCCATTATTACGAGGGCTACAGCCTGGAGCAGGTGACTTTTCCGGTCCGGGTGATGCGGGGGTTGGGCGCCTCTTCGCTGATTGTCACCAACGCCTGCGGCTGCCTTAACCCCCAGTTCCGCAAGGGCGATTTGCTGATCATCGACGATCACCTGAACCTTATGGGAGTAAACCCCCTGATCGGCCCCAACGACGACGGCTTGGGGCCGCGCTTTCCCGACATGTGCCGCCCCTACTCTCCGGAATACGCGGATCTGGCCCTGGAAATCGCCCGGGAGAACGGCATCGCCGCCCATCGGGGAGTCTACTCCGCCATGACCGGGCCCTCCCTGGAGACCCGGGCCGAGTACCGGATGCTCCGGATTCTCGGGGCCGACGCCATCGGCATGTCCACCGTCCCCGAGGTGATCGTGGCGGTCCACGCCGGATTGAAGACCCTGGGATTGGCCGTTCTCACCGATATTTGCCTTCCGGACGCCTTGGAACCCTGCCGGATAGAATCCATAGTCGCGGTGGCCAATTCGGCCGGGCCGGGGATGGCGAAAATCATACTTGATTTCCTGGCCCGGGCCGGAGGCAAGGGCATTCTCTGATGCCGGGGCGCCCGCCTTCCCCGGTGGAACGCTACCATGACCGGATAGCCGGTATTTATGACGGGATTTATGACCGCGATCCCTACTGGGAGACGGTTTTTCAGCTTACTTGGCGCCATATACGTCGCCGCCTGCCCCGGGATTTGGCCGCCCGCTGCCTAGACGTGGGCTGCGGAACCGGCCGTTGGGGCCTCCGGCTGGTCAAGGCCGGCTACCGGGTGGATTTCCTGGATATTTCCCGAAAAATGCTGGATCAGGTCGCCAACAAACTGGCCGCCCGGGGAAAGGCGTTTCGGCTTGGCGGCGGTCCGGCCGCCCCGGGGGAGGCCGCCGGGGCGGAGGAGCGGCTTTGGCATGCCTCCCTGGACGATCTTTCCGGTTTGGCCGGGGAATCCTACGATTTCATCGTCGGACTCGGGGATCCCCTGGGTTGCGCCGAAAAGCCCGGCCGCGCCTTCAAGCGGCTGGCCGGCCTGCTCCGGCCGGGGGGGACGATTCTGCTTTCGGTCGACAACCGGCTGCGGGGCATCCACCATTATTTCCGGGAGGGCGACCTTGCCGGGTTGGAGGAATTCCTCCGCACCGGCCGGACCAATTGGCTTACCGGAGCCCCCGGGGAGCGCTATCCCCTGACCATGTTCACCCCCGGCCAGCTGCGCGCCATGTGCCGGGAACGGGGGTTGGAACTGCTGGATCTAATCGGCAGGACCGTCCTTCCCCTGCGCCGCCATCGGGAGCTGTTGGCCGATCCGGGAAACCGGGCGAGGCTGCTTCGTCTGGAAGAGGCCCTGGAAGGGGAGGAGACGCTCCTGGCCAACGCTCCCCACCTGGAATTCGCGGCCCGGAGGGGCGGCTGAGGCCAATCCGTCGGGGGAGGCTCGGGAAACGATCTTTCGTCTTCCCGGGGTTCGCCATTATGTCCTTGCGTTTCGCCCGGACCGGCGGTATATTCAATTTCCGCGGTTTGGGCGCGCCGTCCGGGGGACGGCGCGTTTTATCAGAAATTGTGGGCAAATTGCCGGAAAAAAGGATGGAATATGGCGGAAGAAACCACGGAGGCCCCTTCGCCCGCGCTGTCCCCGGGGCAAACCACCTCGGCGGGGGAGAATACCCAATCCCTGCAGGAACAGCCGGCCGAGGAGCCGGCGGCGCCGGGCGGGTCGTCGATTTGGGACAATTGGCTGCTTTATGCCGTGATTTTGTTCTGGGTCTGGTGGCTGTTCGGCAACAAGAAGCGCAAGGCCCAAAAGGAAAGGGAAAAGAAGGAGAAGGCCCGCCGGGAAAGCCTGCAGAAGGGCGACGGCGTCGTCACCATCGGCAGGCTGCACGGCCGGGTGGTGGCTTTCACCGATCTTACCGTGACCATCCAGCCGGACGACAGCCACGGCAACCTTAACCTGGTTTTCGACCGGCAGGGCATTTTCCGGGTTCTCCCCCGGCCGGGGGAGGAGGCGGAAACGGAAAAGGCGGCCGAGGACAAATGAGGCGGCGGACCCCGAGGCCCGGCCCGGGGAAGGGAGGCGGGGACAGGCGTTAATTTACGGGAGTTCGAGGCATGTCGAATTTTAATTACGCGCAAATCGCCGTGGTGGCGATCATGGTCGTCGGTTGCGCCGTCCTGATGCTGAAAAGCCGGGTGTCCCTCGCCAAACTGCTGGTGGCGGTTTCCCTCACCGCCATTTGCGTGATTGAGCTTCTCAACACCCCCCTCCAGAAGCGAGTGGCCGTTCTGGCCGCCCGGGTGGCGGCGATGGAGAAGAATTCCCCCCACGATCCGACCCTGCCGGACCTGCGCACCGCCCTGGCGGATGCCGAAAGGCTTCACGCCGAGGTGGCGGCCGATCCCCGCCGCTGGCCGGAAAGGCTGCCCTTCAATCTGGGGCTCGACCTCCGGGGCGGGACCGAGATTCGCCTGGCCCTCCGCCTGGATCAGGCCAGAATCGGCCGCATTCAGGCCGAACTGGATCGGTTGCGGGCGATTTCCGGGACCTCCGGCGACGCTTCCGGAACCCAGGCCGGGTTGGAGGGGGAAATCGCGAATCTCCAGGCCCGCCTGGCCGGCGAGCGTGAGCAAATCGATCTGGATCTGGGCAACGCCGTCGATGTCGTCCGCCGCCGGCTCAACAACAGCGGCTTGGCGGAAATTCCGGTCACCCGCCAGGGGAGCGACAAGATCCTGGTCCAGCTTCCCGGGATGGACCAGAGCCAGGCCCAGGACGCCCTGGCGGTTATTCAGAAGCAGGGTTCGCTGGAATTCCGCCTGGTGGTGTCGGAAAACGACGACACCTTCGGACGCCTGGTCACCCGCATCCGCCAGATGGGCCTGACCGGCGAACGGTACAACCTCCACGAGGACACCCTCCTGCCGGTTCCCCCCGAACAGGTGGGGGAGGACGGCAGGAGCACGGCGGATCGGCGCATGCTTTTCGACTGGCTCAAGGAGCCCGACGAAATCGGGGCCGACGGAGTGGCCCGGGGACGCCCCTACCAACTGGTGATGAAACAGGTGGAATTGAGGGGTGATTCCATAATGTCCGCCCGGGCCGAACCCGACCCGGCCCGGGCCAGTTGGCGCATCGCCATCTCCTTCGATTCCGCCGGAGCCGCGGTTTTCGAACAGGTCACCGCCCGGAACATCGGCAAGCGCATGGCGATCGTCCTGGACGGCCAGCTTCAGTCGGCTCCGGTCATCCAGGCCCGGATAGCCGGAGGCAACGCCGAAATAACCGGAAACTTCGACCAGCGATCCGCCCGGCAGCTCGACGTCGTCCTCAAGTCGGGTTCCCTCCGGGTGAAAATCGAAAAGGAATACGACAACACCGTGGGCGCCACCCTGGGCGAGGACTCCATCCGTTCCGGCATCAAGGCCATGGTGATCGGCGCCTCCGTCGTCATCCTGTTCATGGCCGTCTATTATATGGCGGTCGGCCTGGTGACCGACGCGGTCCTGGTCCTCAACATCCTCGCCATCATGGCCATCCTGGCCGCTTTCGGCGCCACCATGACCCTGTCGGGGTTCGCCGGGCTGGTCCTCACCATCGGCATGGCGGTGGACGCCAACGTCCTGATTTTCGAACGCATCCGCGAGGAGAGGGAGAGGGGGAATCCCCTGTCGCGTTCCATAGCCATCGGCTACGAACGGGCCTTCACCACCATCGTCGATTCCAACCTCACCACCATCCTCACCGCCCTGATCCTCCACCATTTCGGAACCGAGCAGGTCCGGGGATTCGCCCTGACCCTCATCTTCGGCCTCCTGGTGAGCATGTTCTGCTCCATCGTGGTCACCCGCTGGGTCATCGACGCCCTTCTGGAATACAAGCTGCTGGCCGACATCAGGATGTTGCGCATGTTCCATGGCGCCAACTTCAATTTCGTGGGGATCCGCCGGCCGGTGTACATCGCCTCGTTCCTGATCGTCCTCGGCATGCTGGCGCTGGTTGTCTGGCGGGGGGAAAGGAACCTGGGGCAGGACTTCACCGGAGGAGTCCTCGCCAACATCGCCACCGCCCGGCCGCTAAGCATGGACCAGGCCCGGGCGTTGGCCGGCCTGCACCTGCCGGACTTCCCCGACGCCCGGGACACCCTCCAGTCCTACGGCTCTCCCGACGCCGACGACCGCTATTCGGAGTTCGTCGTGCGCACCAAGCTGGTCGAGCTCGACGCCGACGCCCTGGAGGAGGCCCGCCGGGAGGGGATCGTCAAGTTCACCGCCGACAATTTCCGGGACGCCCTCCGCGCCGCCTTCAACCTGGTCCCGGACGGCTTTTCGGTGTCCGGCTCGAACGAGGGGGTGATTCTTGATCGGGCCAGGGCCTTCAACGTCGGGCTTTCCCTCCAATCCCCCATGACGCCCGATTCCCTGTTTCAACTGCTTTCCCGCCAGTCCGGCCTCGATCCCCTGTTCGTCGGCCCGGCCGGCAGTTCGCCCGCCGTCTCCGACGGCCGGGTTTCCGGGCCCCTGGCCGATCCGGAAACCGCGGTTTCCGAATTCGCCATCGTCCTGGCGATCCCGGCTTTCGATCCCTCCGGCTCCCCCCGCGACCCCGACGCCATGACCGGCGCCCTTCGCGAGGCCCTGCAGGAGATGCGCCGCTCCCGGCTCATCAATTTCACCGATCCCTTCCCCCGCTTCACCTCGGTGGGCCGGACAGTGGCCCGGGGCATGGAATCCGACGCCGCCCTGGCGATCATCTTTTCGGCCATCGGCATTTTCATCTATGTCTGGCTGCGTTTCCAGTTCCGGGTGGGTTTCGGGGTCGGGACCATCGTCTCCCTCCTGCACGACACCCTGTTCGTGGTGGGCGCCCTGGCGGTGGCCGATCAGCTGGGAGTCCTCAACGGCCAGATCGATCTCACGGTGATGGCGGCCATCCTCACCATAATGGGTTATTCCCTCAACGACTCCATAGTGGTGCTGGACCGCATCCGCGAATACATCGGCGACGCCGCCCACCCCTCGGAGGAAACCATCAACGCGGCCATCAACCAGACGCTTTCCCGGACCATCATAACCAGCCTGACCACCCTGTTCGTGATCGTGTCCCTGCTGATCTTCGGGGGCGACGTCATGCGCGGCTTCTCCTTCGCCCTGCTGTTCGGGGTGCTGGCCGGCACTTTTTCCTCGGTGTTCATAGCCAGCCCCGTCCTGGTCGAGTTCGCCCTTTTCAGCCGCCGGCGCGAGCAGGCCCGAATGGAGCGCAACAAGGCGGCCGGCCCCAGGAAAACCGGGTTGCCGGCGAAATAGGCGGGGAACCCCGGCCGGGGGAGGCCGAAGGTGAAAAAGACCGGAGCCAATCTCTCCAGGACGCTGCCGCCGATCATTTTGGGCGTCGGAGCCACCCTGCTGGTGGTCCTGGCCAATTATCTAATCCACGTCTGGCGGTTTTCCGTCAAGATAGAGGATAGCCAAGCCGCCAGATCCGGCGCCCTGCCGGGCGCCGAGTTCCGGCCGGCGTCGGACGCCCTCAGCCTCCGGCGGCTCCTGATTCTGATCGTCAATCGTTCCGACGCCCTGATTAACGACCTCATGTTCTTCTTCCGGGACGATTTTCCCCGGGGCGCCGGGAGGGAGCGGGTGGTCCTGGTGGCGGTGGATCGGGAAAGCATCGCCCGCTTTGGCAACTGGCCCTGGCCCCGCGACGTAATCGCCAGGATTCTGGACAGGGTTTCCGGGGCCGAGGCGATCGGGCTGGATTTCATGTTCAACGAGCCCGACCGGATGTCCCTGGAGAATTACCTGCCCCTCCTCAGCAAGGCCGGCGGCCTGCCCCCCGGCGCCCCGGCCCTGGATCCCTCGGTTTTGAACAACGATTTGCGGCTGGCCGGGGCCATTTCCCGGGTCAGGACCGTTTTGGGCGTCCTTTTCACCCAGACCTCCCCTTCCCGGGTTCCCGCCGCTCCGGCCGAATTTCAACGTTTCGAGTTTTTGCGGCCGAACGGCGAACCGGTTTCCGGCGCGGACACGATGCTGTGGCGATCCCGGGGCGTCATCCGCAATCTCGACACTCTCCGGGCCGCCCAGAAGGCGGGGGGCGGCGAGGGATTCCTTAACCTTTTCCCCGATTCCGACGGAGGCGTACGCTCAATTCCCCTGTTCGGGAATGTCGCCCCCGGGGGCGTCGGCTGGCGGACCTATCCCTCCTTCCCCCTGGAAATGCTTCGGGTCTCCCTGGGTGGGGAAGGCTACCGCATCCTGTTGCGCGACGGCGACGCGGGAGGCGGAAATCATTACTCCGTCCGGGAGGTCGAGATTCTCGGCCCGGATCGGCGCGGGCTTTTGCGCCTTCCCCTGGACGAAATGGGCCAGATGGAATTCAATTTTCGCAACGCCAACCAGGGATTGAGGATCTATCCCGCCTGGGAGGTGATTGGCGGAAGGTACGACGGCGCTTTCGCGGACAAGCTGGTCATCGTCGGAAAGACCTATGACGAGTTCGGCTACCAAATCCCGGTGTTCACGACCGATCGGGAGTTTTCCCTTCCCGGAATACACGCGGCCATGCTGGCGGCCATGCTGGATCGGGATTTCATGGTCTTTTCCTTTCACGATTCGCATTTCCGGCAGCAGGCGGCGATCATCGGCTGCGGCCTGGCGGCCACGGCGGCGATGGCCTTCGGAAGCATGGGCGTCGGCTTGATGGTGTCGCTTCTTTCCCTTCTGGCCGTCGTGCTGGGCAATTATCATTGGTATTTCCGCGAGGGACAGACGGTCGGAATGACCATGCCGCTGGCGGCGATCCTTTTTTTCACGGTCGTCCAACTGGTCTCCGACTATCTCCTGGTCGGCCGGGAAAGGCGGTTCATCCGCGAGGCCCTTTCCCAGAACGTGAGTTCCTCCATCCTCGGCTACCTGGAAAGGCATCACGACAGCCTTTCCTCCCTTCAGGGCGAACAGCGGAACATGTCGGTGATTTTCACCGACATCCGCGGATTCACCTCGATTTCGGAAAAAATGACCGCCCCCGAGCTCGCCCGCTTCCTGCATGAATACTTCACCCCCATGTTCGACATCGTCATGGAACACCTGGGAACGGTCGACAAGTTCATCGGCGACGGGCTCATGGCCTTCTGGAACGCCCCGGCCGACAATCCCGCCCACGCCCGGGACGCCGCCGGCGCCGCCCTTGACATGCTGGATCGCCTGGAATCGCTCCAAAAGGACTGGAGCGGCCGGGGACTGCCCCGGATTTCCATCGGCTGCGGGATAAACACCGGGCCGATGTTCGCCGGCTACATGGGCTCGGAACAACGGAAGAACTACACCGTCATGGGCGACAATGTCAATATCGCCAGCCGGCTGGAGGGACTGAACAAAATTTACTCCTCGAACATCCTTATCAGCGAATCGACCCGTTCCGCCCTGGGCGGCGACTTCATCTGCCGGGTCGCGGACAAGGTCAGGGTGAGCGGCAAGGAGATCGCCATCCTCATTTACGAGCTTATGGGGAGGGGGGAGGGGACGGACGAGGATCGCGAGGAGCTGGCGACTTTCGCCCGGGTGTTCGAGCTTTACCTGATGCGGGAATTCACCGCCGCCGAGGCGTTGTTGAAGGAACTCATGTTCATTCGCCAGGCGCCCATCTACAATCTTTATCTGGATCGCCTGGCGATTTACAAGGCGTTGCCGCCGCCTCCGGACTGGGACGGCACCTTCTCCATGCGATCCAAGTGAGGCGGACTTTTTTGGGCGGGGCGACCCCCGGACGATTGGGGAGGCCGGCGTTTGCGAAACTGGCGCGGAGGCCCGCGGTTGGGCCTGGATTTGTTCCTGGTCTTTTTCCGCATCGGACTTTTCACCCTGGGCGGCGGCTACGCCATGGTGCCGCTGATCGAGAGGGAAGTGGTGGAAGGCAGGAAATGGCTGGGGGGGGGCGAATTCCTCGACGCCCTGGCGGTGGCCCAGTCCCTGCCCGGGCCGATAGCGGTGAACACCGCGGTCTTCGTCGGCTACAAGACCTGGGGATTGGGGGGGGCGCTGCTTGGCGTCCTGGGGACGGCGCTTCCCTCCTTCCTCTGCATGCTGGCAATCGCCGCCTTCTTTTCCGGCATTCGGGACAACCCGGACGTCGGCGCGGTTTTCGCCGGCCTGCGGCCGGCGGTGGCGGCCCTGATCGCCGGATCGGTGTGGAGCCTGGGGAAAAAGACCGGCTTCGGGCGGCTTAACGTCGGCCTGGCCCTGGCGGTGGCCCTGGCGGTGTGGCTGGCCGGCTGGTCGCCCGCCTGGATCCTCCCGATTCTGGCGGCGGTGGGGTTGGCCCTGCCGGCGGGGCGGCTGGGCGGGGAAGGGAAAAATGACTGAAAATCCCGGCTGGCCGCTCCTGTTTTCCTTTTTGAGGATTGGCCTTTTCGGCTTCGGCGGCGGCTACGCCATCCTCCCCCTGATCAGCCACGAAGTGGTCGATTTGCGCCGGTGGCTGGAAGCGGGGGAATTCGCCGACGTGGTGGCCCTTTCCCAAATGACCCCGGGGCCGGTGGCCCTGAACACCGCCACCTATGTCGGCTATCTCGTCGCCGGCCTCGCCGGTTCGGCCGTCGCCACGGCGGCGGTGTGCCTGCCGCCCTTGATCATCATGCTGCTGGCCTGCCGTTTTTTCCTGTCCCTGAAGGACAATCCCCGGGTGGCCGGCGCCCTGCGGCTTTTGCGGCCGGCCGTGGTCGGGCTGGTGCTGGCCGCCGCCCTTGTCCTGATGAACCGCCATTCCTTCTCCGATTGGATCAGCGTCCCGATCTTCCTGGCGGTCCTATTTTTGACCGTTCGCCGGCGCACAAACCCGATTCCCCTGCTGGCCGGGGCCGGACTGTTCGGCTGGCTTTTCTGCTGATTTTCGACTTCCCCCTTTTTTCCGCCGGCGGCGCCCCCGGGGCGGCCGGCCGCAACCCCCGGAGGTTTTCCCCCATGTCGGAAGCGAATCCCAAAATCACCGTGGCCCAGCTCAACACCCGGGTGGGCGACCTGGTCGGCAATTTGGAGAGGATACGCCAAGTCTACCGGGCGGCCGACGCGGCCGGATCCGATCTGGTCGTCACCCCGGAATTCTCCCTCACCGGCTATCCCCTGGAGGACCTGAGCAACCATCCGGACCTGCTGGCGGCGGCGGCCGGCGGCCTGGAGATCCTTCGCCGCGCCACCCGGGGCCGGCGGGCGGCCCTGCTGGTGGGAGCGCCGGTGGCTGAGGGCGGGGAGGTCTACAACGCGGCGGCGGTGTTTCACCTGGGGGGTACGATCCGCCTGATCCGGAAGAAACATTTGCCCAACTACGGAGTTTTTGACGAAAAGCGCAATTTCCGGCCGGGATCGGACCCGGCCCGGCCCTTTCCCCTGGCGGGGAGGAATTTCGGCGTACTCATTTGCGAGGACCTCTGGTTTCCCGAAATCGCCGGGGAATTGCGCGACCGGGGCGCGGATATCCTGATTTCCATCAGCGCCTCGCCGTTCCGCCGCGGCGTACAGGAGGAGCGGGTGGACCGGGTGGCGGCCAGGCGGGTGGCGGAAACCGGCCTGCCCCTGCTGTACGTCAATTCGGTGGGCGGCCAGGATGAACTGGTGTTCGACGGCGGTTCCTTCCATATGGACGCCGGCGGCCGCCGGCGCCTGGAATTGCCGAGATGGGAGGAAAGCGTCGCCGACTGCGAACCTTGGGGAGTCCCGGGGGGGGAGGTTGACGGCTTCGCCGACGAGACGGAATGCCTTTGGCGGGCCATGATGCTGGGAGTCGGGGATTATGTCGGCAAAAGCGGCTTCAGCGAAGTGGTTCTGGGCCTTTCCGGCGGCATCGACTCGGCGGTGGCGGCGGCGGTGGCCGGCGACGCCCTGGGGCCGGGACGGGTGCATTGCGTACGGCTCCCATCCCGGTATACGGCCGAACTCAGCAACTCCGCGGCGGAGGAAATGTGCCGGCGTTGGGGGTTTCCCCTGTTGACCATCCCGATCGGGGGGGTGGTCGCCGCCGCCGCCGCCCTTTCGCCGTTTTCCCCGGCCGGCCTGAAAAGTCTCACCGCAGAAAACCTCCAGGCCCGGGCCAGGGGATACCTGTTGATGACCTTGTCGAACGAGCGGGGCTGGCTTCTGCTCTCGACCGGCAACAAATCCGAGCTTTCGGTTGGTTACGCCACCCTTTACGGGGACATGTGCGGGGGCTTCAATCCGCTTAAGGACGTGTTCAAGACCGCCGTTTACCAGGCCGCCGGCTGGCGGAACCGCAACCGGCCGGCCGGCCTGCTGGGCCCCGCCGGCGAGGCCATCCCCGCGGAGATAATCGAGCGGGCGCCTTCGGCCGAATTGGCGCCGGGCCAGAAGGACTCCGATTCGCTCCCCCCTTATCCAGAACTTGACGCCATCCTGGCCGAGATGGTGGAGAAATCCACCCCGGCGGCCGACCTCGTCGCCCGGGGATTCCCCCGGGATACGGTGCTGAAAGTTTTCCGCCTGCTCAGGGGTGCCGAATACAAGCGCCGCCAAGGGGCTCCGGGACCCAAAACCACCGGCCGGGCCTTCACCCGCGACCGGCGCGTCCCGATGGTGAACGATTTCGATCCCGGCATGCGGGAGGAACTGGAACGGGACGCCGAACGGGAGTATTGATCGCTCCGGGATGGCTTCGCCAAGCTATCGGAAAGGGTTTTCGCCGATGAATTGGGATGGCGCGTTTTTTTATCTTCCCCGGGTGCTCTACGCCCTTTTGGGCTTATGGCTGGCATTTTGGTTGCGCCGGGAGGGGAAGCTCAACGGGATCGACGCCCGCCGGGAACGGCTTCTGGCCGAGGCCGGGCGGGCGGCCGAGGACGCCGGATTCCGGCGGGAGAAGCTGGCCGAGGTCGAAAACGCCTTGGCCGGCCTGTCCGGGGAGGAATTGGCCCCGTTCGTCGTTCCGCTTTATTTTGATCTGCTGATCGTTTGGGGACCGGCCTTGGCGTTTGGCTTGGCGGTCCTGGCGATTTTTTTGGGATATTGGGGAATTTTTTCCCCTTTTCGGCCGGGGGGCGGGGCTTGGCCCTTGATTTCGGGCCTGGCGGCGGGCGGCTTGGCCCTGCTGGTTTCTCGTCTTTACCGCCGGGCGCTTTGGAGCCATTCCCGGTTATGGGAACTTAACCGCAAATATATTTTTCAGAAGGTCGGAAGGGAGTTCGCGCCGGCCCTGGAAACGCTTGAGGCCATGCGGGAATATTATCCCGCCCGGACCGATTTGCTCCTGGAAAAGGCGGATCGCCTGGCCGGGCTGGATCGGCTGGCGGAAGCGCTGGAAGCGGTCCGCCGGGCCCGGGAAATAAGTCCGGAAAATCTTGACTTCGCCTTTGTGGAAGCCTCTTTTCACATTCGCGCCGGCAATCTGGCGGCGTCCGGCGACCTGCTGGAGCGAATAGAAAGGGAATTTCCCCGTTCCCCCTCGGACCCCCGCCCGAACCTCTATCGCTCCGCCCTGCATCTGCGCAAGCGGGAGAATGATTCGGCGCGGGAACGTTTGGAAAAGGGGTTGCAGCTTGACTCGGTCTTTTGCGAAGAATTGATCGAGTCGGATCGGACCTTGACGGGAGTGGGGAAAATGTTATCCCGGAAGCGTTTTGGTTTCGGACCCGCGTCGATCCCGAGTTCCAAGCGACTGTAAGGGTTATGGGACGGAAACGTTCGCGGGAACGGAAGTCCATAATTTATAACCTAATGTTTATTAACCGGTTAAAAAATTAATGAAATATTTCGGAATAAAATCCAAAAAAAAACTTGCAAAACAAAAAGAAAAACCTATCATGGGCATATCGGGTGAATTGATCCTCACGCGACAAGTGTGTTTCGAATCCAGTATTGACGTGGTTGTTCTGAATTAAGCCGGATAAAATCTGGGCGACTTGACCGAATGCCGGGTGCGATTCAATTCCTCCCGGTTGATATTCGGACGCTGGAGTCTTGGGACTCGGCGCTTTTTTTATCTAAAGCCGGCAAGCGGGGAATTAGTTAAAGAAAATCGTCGAGGGTGACGATTGAATAGGTTCGGTGAATGAACCGGCTGGTTCCGGTGAAAACCGAATTGAGGGCAAAAGGCCCAGCTTTGTTCGGGCGAGCGTTCTTTGAAATTTCAATAGGCAGCTTTGATGTTTGGTTCGCGGGTTGAATCGCCGACCCGGAAGGGAAGGCGATTCTGCGACCGGCATTCACTCCGCGATCTGGCGGAGGGATGCCTGAATCATTATGCCAGTCCGGCGGAGATTAGCCTCTCCGGCGGACATCGGCATCAAACTTTTCTTTAATTGAAGGGTTTGATCCTGGCTCAGAACGAACGCTGGCGGCGTGGTTGATACATGCAAGTCGAACGGGAAAGGGGGCTTCGGCTCCCCGGTACAGTGGCGGACGGGTGAGTAATGTATGATCAATCTGCCCGAAAGATCAGGATAGCCGCCCGAAAGGGCGGGTAATACTGAATAAGCCCACGGGGAGGCATCTCCCTGCGGGAAAAGGATGGGGATCTTCGGACCTTTCGCTTTCGGATGAGATCATAACCTATCAGTTTGTTGGCGGGGTAACGGCCCACCAAGACTACGACGGGTAGCCGGCCTGAGAGGGTG